>PIVT01000064.1 GCA_003353845.1 Pseudomonadota bacterium
TGGTCGCCGCGGTGCATCCAAGCAGTGTGGCCGATGGTTAAGAGATTATTCATCAGCCAGTACAAAACCAATCCCGATGGGAACTGGTAAAACATAAAAGTCATCATAAGCGGCAAGAAGGTTGTCATCATCTTCGCCTGCATCGGATCCATGGAGGGCATTGGTGTCAGCTTCTGCTGAATTACCATACTGCCACCCATAATCAAGGGTAGAATCCGAAACGGTACCTCCACCAAGGGAATCATAAACAATACTTCAGGTGCCGACAGGTCTGTAATCCAGCCAAAGAAAGGCGCATGCCTCAATTCAATGGTGCTCTGCAATGCGAAGTATAACCCTAAAAATACCGGCAATTGCAGCAGCATTGGGAAACACCCGCCCAGGGGATTCACACCTTCTTTCTTGAACAACTCCATCTGCGCCTGACCGAAGGCTTGTCGGTCGTCTCCAAACTTTTCCTTCAGGACGTCGAGTTGCGGCCTCAACTGATTCATGCGCTTCATGGATTTCATCTGGCCCTGGGTGAGCGGCGCCGTCACAATTTTGAGTAGGATGGTGATGACGATGATGGAGATACCCAAGTTCCCGAAGATCCCATTCAGCCAAAGCAAGGCGCCGCGGAACCCCCGCACCAAGGGTCGAATCAAGGACCAGCCCATGTCCGTCGTGCGCGTGAACTCCGCACCCATGCGTTGTAGGCGCTCGGGTTCTTTGGGACCGATGTAGATTTCGTAGTTGGTTGTTACAACGCCACCGTCAGCGAGATCCAAGCCTTCCAGGCTGACCTGCGTAATGGCCCCGCTGCCGTCGGCTGAAGGTATGAACGCGGCGCTGGCCTGCATGGGGTCTTCTGGGAAAATCGCCGCGATGAAATAGCGGCTCTGGGCACCGGCCCAGGCAATATTTCTTTCGTAGCGGTCCACCGCCTCTTTGGGCTCGCCCCCTTTGAATCGGTCGAAAACACCCGGTTTACCCACCGAGGCCAAAGGTTTCTTTTTCTTGTTGTCCTCTTGGAAGGCGATGAGTTCATACTGAGCAAAATCGTTTTCTTCCCGCGCCTCACTGGGCCACAAAATCTTCATTTCAGGTCGAAGGCCGCGCCCGCTTCCGTTGCTCACCTGGATCTCGAGTTCTACGCGGTAGCGATCCGGGTCCAGAACATAGGTCTTCTGGACCACCACTCCGTTGCTCTCGCTGGAAAATACGTGGTGCCTGTCATCTAACCTATTGTAACTAAAGTGTTTTTTGCTGAAATCGCCGACTCCCAATTCATCAAAGGGCGTGGCCAGCCCTGGGATGGAGCCCTCGTCCTCGGTCATAGTGAGCTCGATGGGCTGGTTTTCCAGACTCCGATACTCCGACAGGGACCAATGCGCGACGCCTCCGCCCAAGGAAGTAAACTCAACGCGGTACAGAGGCATTTCAACTGCAGTGACTTCTTCTGCTGTAGGGGCGGGCGCCACAACCACGGGCGCCAAACCGGGCATCTCACTTTGGATCGGTGGGACCTCTTCCGTAAACACTGAAGGATCGGAGGGAGCGAAAGGGGCGACGGTCTCGCCGCCGCCGTCCAAGGACTCAAAGGCAACCGTCTCCTCCCCAAACTCGGGATCGCCCACGGGCTCCGGAGGAGGGAGGATAAACATCCAAAGGCCTAGAACAACCATCGACAATACGATGGCAAGCAAAAATCTACCTTGGTCCTGTTCTTCCATCAGTTTCCCTTACGGTACCGGGTCAAACCCACCTTGATGACAGGGGTGGCAGCGACCCAACCGATATAAACTAATCCAACTGCCCCGCAGTATGCCGTGGCGCTGAATCGCGCTGATGGCATAGCTGGAGCAACTTGGGTGAAAACGACAGCGCGTCCCAAAAAAAGGGGAAATCCAACGCTGATAAACCCGGATCCACCCGATGGCAAATCGGGCGGCAAAACTGATCTGACCCTTATTTCCTCGGTCAATCTGCACCGGGTGCCCCTCCGAATTTTCGGACGACGTCGCCAAGTTCCTTGCATACTCGATCATAAGCAAGATTCGCTCCTTGCGGGCGCACGATTACGACTAGATCAACGAAACTCGGTATCTCGCTACGATGGCATCGAAACCACTCGCGCAGCAAGCGCTTCATTCGATTCCGCACAACCGCGTTTCCTACTTTTCGACTCACAGTGAGCCCGATACGCGGCCTGGGAATGGGTAAATCGTCTGTAGCAGCCTTAGCCAGCACTATAAAATGCTGAGTTCGGTAGCGATCTCCCATTCGAGAGATCCGTCGGAAGTCACGCCCATCACGTAGACGGTCTTCCTTCCGAAAGCGGCCCAAAGTGGCCGCCACGGCTACTTCGAACCGACAGAGGGGGTCAATCTTTTTCGCCCCTTTGCTCTGCGCCTCTTGAGCACAGCGCGTCCTGCTTTAGACTTCATTCGCTCACGGAAACCGTGTGTGCGCTTTCGCTTGAGGCGACTGGGTTGGTAAGTGCGTTTCATAGCGTGCTAATCCCGTAACTGTGCCATTTTGGCCGATGATGGTTCGAGGTGGAAATAAGGAGGTTTGTCAGGCGCCGCAGCGTAGCCACACCCCTTGGCAGCTGTCAAGAAGGGAGGTAAATCAAAGATTTATCACCATCCTGACAAAAGCGGTGCGTAGAACTACTGATTCTCGTGTTAGGATTCAGACCACGTGTTTACGAGCCGGAAACAGCTCGACAATGACAGCAGGGTGACAAACTAAAAAAAACGTCTTATCTGGGGGTTAAGGGGCTTTCATCCGCCCGAGGCCCCCTACTATTACTTCTACTAATTAATTAAATAAATTAGAAGGAAAACAGTAAGAAGTATGAAACTCTCAATTCCCCAAGCAGAATTCCAGCACGCGTTGTCCCGTATTCAGGCCATTGTTGAGAAGCGCAGCTCCATGCCCATCCTCGCCAATGTCTTGCTTGATGCAATTAGCGATTCTGGTGAACAAACTCTTCGGCTCTCAGCCACCGACCTTGAGGTCGGTATTCGTTCTTCTCATGAAGCCACTGTAATCAACCCCGGTAGTCTGACGGTCTCCGCCAAAAAGCTTTTCGAAATTGTGCGCGAGTTGCCCAATGATGTGATTCATCTGGAAGCGACTTCAAATTCATACCTTGAGATTCGCTGCGCTCGATCGCGCTTTACCCTGGCTGGAACGGTGGCCGAGGAATATCCCACCCTGCCCGAAGCGGCGCCTGGAAAGACCGTTCCCATACCCGCTTCCGTTCTCAGTCAAATGATCGAGCGGACCATGTATGCAACTTCCACCGATGAAACCCGTTACAACCTGAATGGTGTGTACCTTGAGCTTCTCCCCAAGTCGGGGAAGATTCGCATGGTGGCAACGGATGGGCACCGTCTCGCTTACATCGATCGCGTGATCAACGACGAAGCCGGCGCAATTCACAATTCTGTCATTATCCCACGTAAGGCATTGGCTGAACTCAAGCGTCTGGTGGACGAGGATGACGCCGACGAATTGGAACTTTGTTTTGACGGAAACAGCGGCCTGGTGAAAAAAGGCGGCGTGATCTTGGTGATGCGCCTGATTGAAGGGGAGTTCCCGAATTACCGTCAGGTTCTACCCAAGGAAACGACACATCGTATCGTCTTGCCCGCTGAAGAACTCGCCAACTCCGTCCGCCGCGTGGCTTTGCTCTCTTCGGAACGCAGTCGAGCCATCCGCTTGGACCTCTCTCCGGGTTCCATGATCGCCTCTTCCAACAACCCCGATCTCGGGGAGGCCCAGGAAGAATTGGACATTACCTATGAAGGGGAACCTTTCTCCATTGGCTTCAATGCGCGCTACCTGTTGGATGCCCTGTCTGTGGTGAAAGCCAAGGAAATTGAACTGGGTTTACACGACGAACTTTCACCGGTCCAAATCCGCCCAACAGACGACACAGATACTCTTGCCGTCGTTATGCCTATGCGCCTCTAGGATTCGCGGAGATTTAACTTTTTATCGAAAGACCCCATCTAGGTCACAATAGAAGCAGAAATTGCCTTTACGCCGATTTCCGCATTTTGTAACCTCAGCCTTTCCGTTTGATGAGGCGCAAGCCCCCCCATCTTCCACTTCGGTCACTTCGTTCGTGGTCGCAGTTGATTAGTGATTGGTAATTCCGTGTCTTCATATGACGCCAGTTCAATCGAGGTCCTAGAGGGTCTCGAACCCGTTCGAAAACGCCCCGGCATGTATATTGGGACCACCGGTCCCGATGGTTTACATCACCTCGTTTACGAGGTGGTGGATAATTCCATCGACGAAGCTCTGGCGGGTCATTGCAAGACCATCTCAGTAACGATTCACGACGATGGCAGCGTCACCATCATCGACGACGGCCGCGGCATTCCCGTGGATCACCACGCCAAGGAAAATCGTTCAGCCGCTGAAGTGGTACTCACCACCCTGCACGCGGGCGGTAAGTTTGATGAAGATTCCTACAAGGTGTCGGGTGGTTTGCACGGTGTGGGTATTTCCGTCGTCAACGCGCTTTCGGAAAAATTACAACTAGAGATTTACCGCGACGGCAATGTGCACCGCCAAACCTATTCCCGCGGTAATCCAGAGACACCGCTTGAAGTGACGGGGACGACGGATCGAACAGGGACAACCATCACCTTCCTGCCCGACTCAATCATCTTCACAACACGGGATTTTTCCTTCGATGTTTTATCTCAGCGCCTGCGCGAACTCGCGTTCCTGAATGCCGGTATACGCATTGGCATTACCGATGAACGCGGCGATACCGATAAGAAACATGATTTCTGCTATGAGGGTGGTATTAATTCCTTCGTTGAGCATCTCAATCAAAATCGATCCCCTTTGCATACACCACCCATTTACATTGAGGGCACACGAGAGTTTACCAGTCATGGAAAAACCTCCTCTGTCGGCATCGAAGTGGCGTTGCAATACAACGAATCGTACAACGAAAGCATTTATTCCTTCGCCAACAACATCAACACCATTGAGGGTGGAACACACCTCATCGGGTTTCGCACGGCGCTAACGCGAACCATTAATCGCTATGCGGCGTCCAATGCAAAATCTGCAAAGAATGCTCCACAAATCAGCGGCGACGATACACGCGAGGGCCTTACGGCTGTCATCTCCGTCAAGATTCCGCAGCCCGAGTTCGAAGGCCAGACCAAGTCGAAATTGGGGACGAGTGAAGTACGCGGTCTGGTCGAGGCTTTGTTGTACGAGAAACTCAGCTCCTTTCTCGAAGAAAACCCAGCCATTGCCAAGCAGATTGTCAGCAAGATCATCGACGCGGCCCATGCGCGATCCGCTGCCCGTAAAGCACGCGAATTGGCGCGACGTAAAGGCGCATTATCCGATCACAGCCTTCCGGGAAAACTGGCCGACTGTCAGGAACGGGATCCCAAGCTTGCCGAAATTTTCATCGTCGAGGGTGATTCCGCCGGGGGTTCGGCCAAACAAGGTCGGGCCCGCGAAACGCAAGCCATCCTTCCCATCAAAGGAAAGATTTTAAACGTCGAGCGTGCCCGCCTCGATCGCATGCTTTCAAGCCAGGAAATCCAGGCCATCATCTCCGCTTTGGGCTGTGGGATTGGTGAGGATTTCGACGCTGGCAAAGCCCGCTATCACAAAGTCATCATCATGACCGATGCCGACGTGGACGGCAGTCACATCCGCACCCTCTTGCTCACGTTCTTCTTCCGCCAAATGCGCGACTTGATCGACCGCGGTTATCTCTACATTGCCCAACCGCCTTTGTTCAAAGTGAAGAAAGGCAGGTCGGAGCGTTACATCAAAGATGAATTGGAGCTGCGCGAGCACTTAATCGGATTGGCCTTGTCTTCGGTAGAAATTCTCGGTGAAGGTTCCGAGACTTCCATCCAAGGCGAAGACGCCAACGAGTTGCTGCGCACGGTGGGCGATTACGATCGCATTATCGAGCGCATGGTGTTGCGGCGCACGGATGATCGCATCATCAACTTCCTGGTTCTTGAAGGTCTCTTGAGCGAAGACATCTTTCACAGCGAAGATCAGCTTCGCGATGAATTGGTACCCGCCATTGAAGAACATCTGCGCAGCGGAGAGTTTGGCGACTCGGTGTTTCATTTTCGAATCCTACCCGACCCGGAACACGGTGGGTTCACGCTCAATGTGGAAACGCGCCGAACTGGAATCACCTATCACGTGGCGCTGAACAACGCCTTTTTCAATTCAGCGGACTTCCAACATCTCCTGGCCTATCGCGATCGCATGCGTCTCTTGGGTCATGAACCTTTCCGCGTGCGAGATAGCAGCGGTGAAGATGAGGTGGTGAAAACGCACAGCGAGTTATTGGAAAGGGTCTTGGAACGTGGAAAGAAGGGCTTGGGCATTTCGCGTTACAAAGGTCTTGGCGAAATGAACCCAGACCAACTTTCCGATACCACCATGAATGCGGAAACACGCACCATGCTCCAAGTGACCATTGAAGACGCCGTAGAAGCGGATCAAATCTTTACCACCCTCATGGGCGATGTCGTTGAACCACGACGCCGGTTCATCGAGAAAAACGCGCTCAATGTGCAAAACCTGGATGTGTAGGGATCAACGTGGCTAGTAATTTCGACGAAAATCCCCCTGAAGCAGCCGAAGATGGAATTCCTCCCACAGGGATTTTTCCTGCGGTCAATATTGAGGATGAAGTCAAGGAAAGCTTTCTGGCTTATTCCATGTCCGTCATCGTCAGCCGGGCTTTGCCCGACGTTCGCGACGGATTAAAACCGGTTCACCGCCGCATCCTCTACGCCATGTTCCGCGAAGGCCTCCTGCCCAGCCGCCCCTATTCCAAGTGTGCCGGTGTGGTCGGCGAAGTCTTGAAGCATTATCACCCGCACGGTGACAGTGCCGTGTACGACGCTTTGGTTCGCATGGTGCAAGAGTTTTCGTTGCGCTATCCGCTCATCGATGGCCAGGGAAACTTTGGTTCCATCGACGGCGATTCAGCGGCGGCTTATCGCTACACCGAGTCGCGACTTCACCCCATTGCTGAAGAAACTTTGCGCGATATCGATCGCGACACCGTCGACTTCGCACCCAACTTTGATGGCAGCATGGAAGAACCCACAGTTCTTCCCACACGCTTGCCTCAGTTGCTGGCCAATGGTTCCACCGGCATCGCAGTGGGGATGGCGACCAATATCCCACCGCACAACATCAATGAGTTGGTCGACGGCCTGCTCTTTGTGGCCGATAACCCTGATTGCACGATTGATGAACTCATCGAGATCATCCCGGCTCCAGACTTTCCAACCGGTGCGTTGATCTGTGGAATGGCGGGAGTGCGCTCGGCCTACACTACGGGTCGTGGTCATATTCGCGTGCGCGCGCGAACGTCGGTAGAAGAAACCAAACGCGGCCAGCGCCTTGTGATTACTGAGATTCCCTATCAGGTGAACAAAGCGGCCATGGTGGAGCGTATCGCCGATCTTGTACGCGATGGACGACTGACGGGTATCAGCGACTTGCGCGATGAATCCAACCGGCAGGGCATGCGCGTGGTGGTCGAACTCAAACGCGATGCGTCGCCTGAAATCGTGTTGAACATGCTGTACAAGCACACGCCTTTGCAAAGCACTTTCGCTGTGAACATGTTGGCCCTGGTCAACGGTCGACCGCAGTTGCTGAACATCAAGCAAATCCTGCAGTACTTCATCGAGTTCCGACGCGAAGTGGTCACGCGCCGCGCCAGTTTTGAACTTGCACAAGCCGAGGCCCGCGCTCACCTGCTCGAGGGTTTTGAAATCGCCTTGGATCACTTGGACGAAGTGATCGCGCTGATTCGTGCCTCCGCAGATACCGCCACAGCACGCGATGGCTTGATTGAACGATTCGGATTCAGCGAGCGACAAGCCCAAGCCATTCTCGAAATGAGATTGCGTGCGCTGACCGCGCTAGAGCGAGACAAGGTGTTGAACGAATTGGCTGAGCTTCGCGCAAAGATCGCTGATCTCAGAGATCTGTTGGAGAGCCCGCAGCGTATTCTTGCAGTGGTCGTCGACGAAACCAAAGAAATGAAAGAACGCTTTGGTGACGCGCGTCGCACGGAAGTCACGGCTCCGGTAGAAGGCTTTACCGAAGAAGACTTGATTACCGAAGAGGAAATGGTCGTCACGATTTCCCACCTCGGTTACATCAAGCGCAACGCGGCGACGGATTACCGGGCGCAGCGCCGTGGTGGTAAGGGCGTTACCGGGATGAAAGCGCGCGAAGAGGATTTTGTTGAGCACCTGTTCACGGCGTCCACTCACGCCACCATCATGTTCTTTACCAACCGTGGACGCGTGCACTGGCTGAAGGTGTACGAGTTGCCCAAGGTGGGTCGCGCGGCAAGAGGCAAGGCTTTGATTAATGCCTTGCAACTTTCCGAGGGAGAGCGCGTGCAGACAGTGTTTGCTGTTCGCGATTACGCGGACATCGAAGATCAGTACATGATTTTGTGTACCGCCAAGGGAACCATCAAGAAGACTTCGATCAAGGCCTTCTCCAGTCCCCGTCGTGGCGGCATCATCGCCATCAACCTCGACGGAAACGACGAACTGATTTCGGCCTGTCGCTCGGACGGCAATCAAGATGTGGTGATTGCAAGTCGCCAGGGCAAAGCCATTCACTTCCCTGAAGGTGAGGTTCGCCCCATGGGTCGAGCCGCCGGAGGGGTGCGCGGTATTCGCCTGGCGGACAGTGATGTGGTGGTGGGAATGGAAGTCTTGTCTCCCGGCTCGGATGTGTTGACCGTGACGACGCGGGGCTACGGCAAGCGCACGCCGCTATCGGATTACCGCATTCAAAAGCGCGGCGGGCAGGGAATTATCACCATGCGCACGAATGATCGAATTGGTGCGGTGATTGGTGTGCTTCAAGTGGTGCCCGGTCAAGAGCTCATGTTGATAACGGATTATGGAAAAGTGCTGCGCTGCGAGGTCGGTGGGATTTCCAGCATGGGTCGCGCGACGCAAGGCGTGCGGATCATGGCCATCGCTGAAGACGAGAGCATTGTTTCCATCGCACGCTTAGCTGACCCCGAAGATGTAGACCCTGCAGAACCTGCGCCTCCTGCAGACCCTGCAGAACCTGCGGCCCCTGCAGAATCTCCGGCCCCTGCGGAAACTCCGGATGACGCGGGCAATAAGGAAGAATCGTGAAAACCAGTCGATCTAAGGAACTTTTTGCCCAAGCGCGCAAAGTGATTCCGGGCGGTGTCAACAGCCCGGTGCGCGCCTTTGGATCCGTGGGTGGCAATCCACTGTTCATCGATAGTGCCAAGGGTGCGCACATCACCGATGTCGACGGGAATACCTACATCGATTATGTGGGGTCCTGGGGGCCGATGATCCTGGGCCACGCCCACCCCAAAGTTTTGAAAGCCGTTCGCGAGGCCTTGGCCAAGGGCGCCAGCTTCGGCGCACCAACGAAACTCGAAACAGATTTAGCGGAGCTGATTTGCAGCGCCCTGCCCGGCGTTGACCGTGTGCGCATGGTCAGTTCGGGCACCGAAGCCACCATGAGCGCTATTCGCCTGGCGCGCGGCGTGACAGGGCGAAACCGCATTCTCAAGTTTGACGGCGGCTACCATGGCCATTCCGACGGCCTCTTGGTGGGCGCAGGTTCGGGCGTCGCTACCCTGGGCATCCCCGGTTCTCCCGGTGTGCCCTCCGAATACACCAGCCTCACCATCCAAGCGCCCTACAACGATTTGCTGGCCGTGAAAAATGCTTTTGCACGCTGGGGAAAAGACATTGCGGCCATCATCGTCGAGCCCGTCGCCGGAAACATGGGCTGCATCCCTCCCCAACCGGGTTTTTTGAAGGGCTTGCGGGAGATCTGTGACAAGTATGGCGCCCTGCTGATTTGTGACGAGGTGATGTCTGGTTTCCGCGTGGCCTGGGGCGGCGCGCAGCGCAAATACCGCATTCGGCCCGATTTGACTTGCCTGGGCAAGGTCGTGGGCGGTGGCTTGCCCGCCGCAGCCTATGGCGGACGTGCCAAATGGATGAAGCAACTGGCGCCCGACGGTCCGGTGTATCAAGCCGGGACCTTGTCCGGAAACCCTCTGGCCATGGCCGCAGGCGTCACCACCCTGCGTTTATTACAAAAAGAAGGCGTTTACGAGCAGCTCGAAGAGCGCGGAACGGCCCTGATGGACGGTTTCAAGGAGCGCGCGGCAGATGAAAATATCCCGCTTTACACTGTGGTTGTAGGTGGAATGTTCGGGTTCTTCTTTCAAGAAGGGCCCGTAAACTGCTATTCCGATGCTCAAAAGAGCGATTTGAAGCGTTTTAACACGTTTTTTGCCTCTATGTTGGAACAGGGCATCTATATGGCGCCCTCGGCCTTTGAGACAGGATTCGTTTCCCTGGCCCATGGCAAGCGCGAGATTTCAGCCACACTGGCTGCAGCCAAGAAGGCCTTTGCCAAGGTGGCAAAGGTGCGTTGAGCTTGGACCCTGGCTCCGTTACTATCCGCGCGACTTCTCACCGGGGCAAGGTCGGAGATCCATGATCAAACGACGCATTGACTCTCTGGGAAAGGACCTGCGCGATCCGGCGAAACGTCAAATGTCGTTGGCCTATCAGGGTTCGGTAGAGGCAGTTTTTTCGGTCTTTGTCTGTGCTGGCTTGGGCTACCTGGCCGACGAGCGTTGGAGCAGCGAACCGAAAGGTCTACTCATTGGTGTAGTCATTGGCTTTTCCGCCTTTGTGTTGCGCCTGGTGCGGTTGGGCGGAGAAATGTCTGGCAAGTCAAGCGTTGAAAGTCCCGGCGTGGACGCAAGTGGCGAGAACGACAAAGAGAACGACAAGTAGATTGAGGCCAGGCGAAAGTAGAAAAGTAAGCTGAGAGTTTAAAAGCAGAGAACCCAAAGATGTTTCGCAATCCGCTAGAGAAAATTCACCTGTGTTTCGCAGGCTTTGCCCTCGTCCTTTCGAGTGTGATGGTTTCTTTTGATTTGTGGACAGCCATGGCCCTGGGTGCGGCGCTTGCAGCCATTAACCTGCACCTGCTCTTGGGTAGTACAGAAAAACTTTTCGCCGGTGAGCTGCACGGTGCGCGAGCGTGGACCGCCATCTTCATTTTCCGCTTTACGGTTTTTGCCAGCGCCATCGGCATCGCCATTTTATCGGGGATCGACCCCCTTGGATTGATCGTCGGCTTTTCGACCATCGTGCCAAGCGTGGTCGTCGCGACGTGGAAAGCAAGACCGCCCGTGTACCAGATGGCGGGTAAAGGATCGAGATCATGAGTATCTACGACAGTTTTGATGCATGGACAGGGCTAGCACTGCCCCATGAGATTTGGGCCGCAGCATTGGCGACCCTTTTCTTATTCGCCATGGGCTTCGCAATGCGCAGTCAATTGGCCGCCGCCAACGGGGGCATTCTCCCCGACGAGGGCGTCACCCTGCGCAATGGCATCGAACTTATCGTCGAGCAGCTCGTCAACCTGGCCAAGGACACCATGGGTGATGAATACCGCACTTGGTTTCCTGTTTGCGCCAGCATCTTTTTCTTTGTTTTGATTTCAAACATAATGGGCTTGATTCCAGGCTTGGGAGGATCCACCAGCAGCATCAATGTCACGTTGGCTTGGGGCATCATCTCCTTCATCGCTTACAACGCGGCAGGTATTCGCAAGCATGGCTGGTGGTACATCAATCAATTTCTTGGGCCTGGCTTTTTTGAATTTGAAATGTTCGGCCGACATTGGCACGCGCGCGTCTTGGCGCCTGTCTTTTTAGTTTTAGAGGTGCCCCTGCACTTTGCACGGATCGCAACTTTAGGCATTCGTCTTTTGGCGAACATGTTTGCCGACCACGTAGTGGTAATGGTTTGGATCGGTTTGGTGCCCGCCATTGTTCCTGCGATTTTCATGGGTTTAGGGCTTATGGTCGCGGTACTGCAAGCTTTCGTTTTTTCATTACTCACAATGATCTATATCGGCTTGGCGCTCGAAGAAGCCCATTAAGGGTAGTTCGAGCCTTGAGCCAACCAACTAAGGAGAAAAGCAACATGCGGCATTTCGGAAAATTCGCCTTTTGGGCGCTGGTAATTGTTCTGCTTCCTTTCTCGGCTTCTGCAGAGGAAGTCGTTGAAGCAGTAGTCGCCATTGACCCCATGGGACCTGGTATCGGAGCCGGTATCGCTATTGGTTTTGCAGCACTGGGGTGTGGTATCGGACAGGGCCTCACCGCCAGCGCCACCACTGCGGGCATCGCTCGCAATCCCGGCGCAGCAGGCGCCATGTTCACCCCGTACATCCTCGGCATGGTTCTCATTGAGTCCATCGCGATTTACGGTTTGGTGGTCGGCCTTTTGCTTGTGTTCAAGTTCTAAAGGCGCATTACCAACGCTCGAGAACGCCGGACAGGAACTCAATGCAGGGGTCTCACCCCGTTAGTTGTTTTCCCACATTGAAAACAATTGCTCCTGTCTGGCGCCCTCGAATCCCATCTGCCCCCGGTCCCGTTAGAGGGGCGACAATGGGAAGCGCCGCATGGCGCTATGTCTTCTTAGAGCAAAGAGCGTGCCAGGATTTTCCGGCATCGCCCCATCCGCTCGAAATTAAAAAATGCTCTCATAATCAAGATCTTGCTATAAAGCGAGGACGGGTTTCTATTCTCCGCTGTGAAGAAGAGGGCACAAGAACATGGTGAAGCGCGGTTCATTTATCGTCTTTGAAGGCATCGATGGTTGTGGCAAATCAACCCAGGTAACGCTGTTGGTCGATGCCATCGCCGCAGCGGGACATGAAACCCTCGCCACCTTTGAACCCACCAACGGTACTTACGGACAACAGATTCGACACAATGCGCGTGCGGGCAAAGAGATTGATCCCGAAGTTGAACTCAACTGGTTTGAACAGGACCGGCACGAACATGTTGAAAACGTTCTGGAGCCAGCCCTGAATGAGGGCTGCGTTGTAGTTTGCGATCGCTATTACTTGTCGACCGTGGCTTATCAAGGTGCGCGCGGCTTGGATTGGGAAGGAATTCTTGGCAGCAATGCCGCAGCTTTCCCCACGCCGGACTTGGTCTTGTTGATTGAGATGCCAACGGATCAATCACAGCGGCGCTTGAGCCAGCGTTCAGGCCCTGCCGAACCCACTTTCGAAAACCAGAGTTTTCAAGAACGCGTAGACGTCATCTTCAAGAAGCTTTCACTTCCCTACATTGAACGCATCGATGGAAGTGGGACTCCCGAGCAAGTACACCAGCGCGTGTGCGATGCCGTACGTGCGCGGCTTCAACTGCTATAGCGCCTGTCGGTACACAGCGAATTCATTGAACTTGTTTTAACTGGATTCCACTTCGTCGGGTTCTTTAAACCTGCGCAGTAAACGCAAACCCACACCCACGCTGATCAGCGAAGGCACGATGAGCCAGCCGGACGAATGTCCACCTTGGGTATTGAAACCTGGAATGATCAAGGCTTCACCGAAAAAGGTAGTGAGGGCCGCCACGCCTTGAATGCCTGCGCTGAGTAAGATTCCCGGCAGAATGGATCCCGCACGAAAGCGCATATAACCCAAGATCAAACCCAATAAGAAGTAGAAAGATAATTGCGAGACATAACTCGCAGCTTGATCGCCGGGGAGTGCTGTGGCCACCGCACACAGGCTGGCACTGCCGATAATGGCTTGCGTCCAACCGAAATGTTGGCGCAAACGTTCCAAGATCACACCGCGAAAAAACCACTCGATGACCACGGGCGCTAAGCCCACGCGGTAAATCGAAAGTTCCAACAGGTCGAGTGCAGTCTCTGGCAACGCCTCCTCGGGTAGCTTCTCGGCAGTGGGTGCCGGGAGGGCCATCCAATCGCGAATCCAATTGTCCAACTCGCTAAGCAAGAAGACTGTGGGGATGAGCAGAATGATGGGCAAGAGAAAGCGGCGAGCGAGCGGGGTCAATCCCAACGCTTTGGGATCCAAGGCTGGAGGAAGAACCGCGCCCAGGAAACCGACGCCGCCGAAGGCCAGCAGTTGGCTCAGCGCCAGAGCCGCCACGGGACCAAAGAGGGGGACGCATAACACAAGCAGAAAGACGCTCAGGCCCAAAGCCAGTAGGGTGAGCCAGAGAGGCGTGAGTGGGCCTGCCAGCTCGACAGGTTCCTCCGTCATGGCGCACTCACCCTACACACCGTACTCAACCCAACACCCTGGCGAGGGCTTTACCCGTATAGCTCGACGGATGCGCTGCCACTTCTTCCGGGGTTCCTGTGACGACGATGCGGCCGCCCGCGTCACCGCCTTCCGGCCCCAGGTCGATGAGGTGGTCGGCGCACTTGATCACGTCCAGGTGATGCTCGATGACGATGATGGTATTGCCCTGCTCAACCAGCCGTTGAAGCATCTCCAACAATTTTTCGACGTCTGCGAAATGAAGACCCGTGGTGGGTTCATCGAGTATGAAAACGGTACGACCGGTTCCGCGTTTCGACAGTTCGCGAGCCAATTTGATGCGTTGGGCTTCGCCACCGGACAGGGTTGAGGCCGCTTGTCCCAACTGCAGGTAATCGAGCCCCACGTCGTGCAGGGTTTGCAGCGGGCGTTTGATCTTGGGCACATTGGCGAAGAAGACCAAGGCATCTTCAACCGACATCTCCAACACTTCGGCGATATTGCGTCCCTTGTAGCGAATTTCCAAAGTCTCGCGGTTATAGCGCCGACCGTCACACACCTCACAGGTGACAAACAGATCGGGTAGAAAATGCATTTCAATGCGCAGCACACCGTCGCCGCGACAGGCATCGCAACGCCCACCCTTGATATTAAAAGAGAAGCGACCCGCGCCATAGCCGCGAACTCGCGCTTCCGGCACTTGGGCAAAGGCCTGGCGGATGGCGTCGAAGATGCCCGTGTAGGTCGCGGGGTTACTGCGCGGCGTGCGCCCGATGGGCCCTTGGTTGATGTCGATCACTTTGTCGACCCGCTCCACGCCCTGAACTCCAGTGTGCTCCCCCGGGCTTTCCTTGGAGCCGTTGATGTCCCGCGCCAAAACCCGATACAGCGTGTCGTTGATCAAGCTTGATTTTCCGGAGCCGGATACGCCAGTGACGGCGGTAAATACGCCGAGCGGCACTTTCAGGGTCAGGTCTTTTAGATTGTGCGATCGACAGCCTTCCAATCGAAGGTGCTGTTTGGCTTCGCGCCGTTTTTCAGGGACGGCGATACGCTGCCTGCCAGAAAGAAAAGCACCCGTTAGCGAATTGGGATTGGCGATGATTTCTTCAAGCGTGCCCTGGGCCGTGATCAGGCCCCCATGCACGCCGGCACCCGGTCCCATGTCTATAATGCTGTCCGCTTGGCGGATCATATGGTCGTCGTGTTCCACCACCAGCACGCTGTTTCCTAAATCGCGCAGACGCTTCAAGGTCTCGACCAGACGCTCGTTATCGCGTGAGTGGAGCCCGATGGAGGGTTCGTCCAAGATGTAGAGCACGCCCATTAAATTGGAGCCGACTTGGGTTGCGAGTCGAATTCGCTGGCCTTCCCCGCCCGACAGCGTGGCACTGGGGCGATTCAAACTTAAATAGTGCAGTCCCACATCGAGTAAAAAGCGGAGACGGGCGCGCACTTCTTTCATGATGCGTTCGGCGATTTGAGCTTCGCGCGCGGGCAAGTCGAGCTGCTCCAAAAAGCTTGCGGCCTCGCCAATGGACAGCGCCGTCAACTCATGAATACCCACATCGTTGAGCTTGATATGTCGGGCTTCCACACGCAGCCGTGTTCCTTCACAGCCAGGGCAGTCGTGAGGACTGGTGTACTGCGCCAACTCTTCGAAGCTGGCATCGCTGTCGGATTTTCGCCGCCGCCGATCTAATTCGCCGAGTACGCCATCCCACTTGCGGGTTGCCTGTTCCAGTTTGCCGGCGCGTTCAAAGGATAAAAGAATCTCCTCGTCCAACCCGTGCATGATTCCCTGTCGAACCGTAGAGGGGAGCTTTTTCCAAGGGGTGTCGAGGGAAACATCCAAGTGCCTGGCCAAGGAAGCCAGCAAGCCCTTGTAGTACTTGGTATTGCGTTTCCCGCTCCAGGGGGCGATGGCACCCTCTTCCAGGGACAAGCTGGTGTCGGGAACGATTCGATCGGGATCAAACTCTGCACAGGTTCCGATGCCGGAGCATTGGGGACATGCACCGTGCGGGCTATTGAAAGAAAAGGTGCGTGGGGTGATTTCGGGAAAGGACACACCGCAGTCGATGCAGGCGTTTTTCTCCGAGAGAAGAGATTCGTCTTCCCCGGGTCCGATGTCCACAACGACAAGTCCCTGGGCTAAACGCAGCGAGGTTTCGAGGGATTCCGTAATGCGGCTGCGCGCATCCTCCTTGACGACGATGCGATCCACCACGAGATCAATTTGGTGTTCGCGTTTTTCATCGAGTTCAAGAGGCTCACTGATTTCATGCAAGCAGCCGTCGATGCGCACGCGCACAAAGCCTTGTTTTTGAAACTCCCGCAACTCTTGTGCGTGCTGGCCTTTGCGCCCCCGAATCACCGGAGCCAGGATTTGAAGGCGCGTTCCTTCGGGCAAGCTCATCACCTGGTCCGCCATTTCTTGAACCGTCTGCCGGGAAATGGGCTTGCCGCAGGAAGTGCAAAACACCTGGCCGGCTCGCGCGTAGAGCAAGCGTAGGTAATCGTAAATTTCCGTGATGGTGCCGACGGTGGAGCGCGGGTTCTTGCTGGCAGATTTTTGTTCGATGGCAATGGAAGGAGAAAGTCCGTCGATGGAGTCTACGTCGGGCTTCTCCATTTGTTCCAGGAACTGCCGGGCGTAGGCGCTAAGGGATTCGACGTAACGACGCTGCCCTTCGGCGTAGACGGTATCAAAGGCCAGAGAAGATTTTCCCGAACCCGACAAGCCGGTGATCACCACGAGCTTCTCCCGTGGAATATCGACATCGATATTGCGCAGGTTGTGTTGGCGCGCACCGCGGACTTGAATTTCGCGCATCCCCTGCACGGGGGAATTACTCACCGGCTGCAGGCTCCGGCTCCGGCACCGTCAAACTACGATGAGCAAAGATGCCCTTCTTCTCGATATAGGTTTCTTTGCGTAGTTCACTGAGCCATTGGCCGTAGGCTTTCTCCATTTCGCGGTTGTACAGCTGCTCATACAAGCGCTCTTCAGCCTGTTCAAAGGTAATGGGCTCGAAGCGCCGTCGTTCAATGACGTGGATCAAGGCACAACCAAAATCGGTGGGGATGATTTTGCCGATAGAGCCGCTTTCGGTGGCCGAGACAGCGGAGATCATCCAATTGGCCAATTGATCTTTGTGAATCCAATCCAGTTGGGTGAAGCCGATCTCCGGGTTGCTCTCGGCGATGCTTGCGAAGGATTCACCATCGCGAGCGCGGACTCGAGCTGCCTGGATCTCCTGGCAGGCCATGGACTGATTGCGCTGGGGTCCCGTGGGGAGCAATAGTTGTTCCAGGCGCAGTTCCTCACCGGGACCAGGCTGTTTGGAAAACTTTTTCTTGTACAGTGCAGCGACTTCTGTTTCCTCGATCTGAACGCGAGAACGCACACGGCTATTCAAGACGCGAGAGCGTTCAATTTCGCCACGAATTTCTTGACGGTAGCTTTCATAGGCCAGGCCCTCTGATTCGACACTGGCCCTTAAGGATTCCATGGTGAGCCCGTTTTCAGTGGCGATCCCTTCAATGGCTTGATCGATCTCTTCGTCGGTGGCTTCGAGATTTGAACGCTCGATCACCTCTTCGACCAACTTGCGATCGATCAGACGTTCGAGCACATCGCTGCGGAAGCGAAGAATCTCTTTCGGTGAAGCACCGGCGTCGCGCATTTTCCGCTCAGAAGGCCCGGTGAGTTTGACCACATCGGAAAAAAGAATGACACGATTGCCCACTTGCGCCGCGATACCGTCGACGAGCTGCTTTTCGGCGTGGGCCGAAGACGTCAGAAGTAGACAGAGGCATACCAAGAGTAAAGAGCGCACTAAATTTCTTGCCTCACTGTTCCAGTAGCCCGCTCGTAAGAGGACGGGCGAAGTGTAAATTTGAGGCCGAAGCCCAGAACGGCGGATTTTACCCTGAGCTGGAGATTCTCGCCGCCCACAGCGGATCAATGCTGAAAATTGAGCCGGGCCGGGCACCGGGCTAGTCCTCGTAACCCAGGGTGTGCATGAGGTCGAAGACAGCGTCGAGCAGGGCGCGCGGCCCTCCTTTGGGGATGCGCGTGAGAATTTTCTGGTCGGGGGCGACGCGCACCCCGGTTTTGGGCTGTCCCATGAGATTGAGCAGGCGTTGGGGATCGATGCTGGAATTTTTTGCCGCCTTTAAGACGATATGGTCGCGTTCCACGCTGACGGAGGCGATTCCGAGCTTCCGAGCCCGCAATTTGATGCGGATGACTTCCAGTAGGTCCAAGGCCTCCTGGGGCATGGGACCGTAACAGTCGAGAATTTCATCGCGAATGCGTTGAATCTCCGCATCGTTGGGTGCACTGGCCAGGCGCTTGTAGAGAACGAGTCGCTGATTGACGTCGGGCACGAAGGTTTCATCGAGCCGCGCGCTAATGGGCAAGCGGATTTCGGGGTCCACCTGCTCCTCGACGACCTTTCCCCGCATGGCTTCAATGGTTTCCCCCAACATTTCCATATAAGTGTCGTAGCCCACCGCGGCCATCTTTCCCGACTGCTCGGAACCCAATAAATCCCCTGCCCCGCGAATTTCCAAATCCATATTGGCCAATCGAAAACCGCTACCGATGTCCGAGAGATCTTGGATGGCTTCCATGCGTTTGCGGGCAGTGTCGCTCAGGGCTTCTTCACCGGGAATAAACAAGTAGGCGTAGGCGCGTTGGGTGCTGCGCCCTACCCGTCCGCGCAATTGATACAACTGGGCCAGGCCTAAATGATCGGCCCGATCGATGAGGATGGAATTGGCGCGCGGCAGGTCAAGCCCGTTTTCGACGATGGTCGTGGCCAACAAGACATCGGCCTCACCGTGAAGAAAGCCCAGCATATGCTCTTCCAACTCGCGTTCGCGCATCTGGCCATGCACCACCACCAGTTTGACCTCGGGCACCAACTCGCGCAGCTTTTCCGCCACGGTGCTGATGGTGCGCACGCGATTGTGGATGTAGTACACCTGCCCGCCGCGCCGAACTTCGCGCAGGATGGCTTCGCGAATCAGTGAGTCTGAGGGTTTGCAGACTTGGGTACGGATGGCCAGACGGTCCGCGGGCGCTGTGTTGATCAGCGAAAGATCTCGAATCTCGGTAAAGGCTTGTTGCAGGGTGCGCGGAATGGGCGTGGCCGTCAGCGTAAGCACGTCGACGGTCTTGCGTTTGTGTTTGATTTTTTCTTTGTGGCCCACACCGAAGCGCTGCTCTTCATCGATGATCAGCAAACCCAAATCGCGGAAGACAACATTTTTCTGCAATAAACGATGAGTGCCGATGATGATATCGACCTTGCCCTCGGCCAGACGCTCCAAGGTTTCGCGCGCTTGCTTGGCCGTGCAAAAACGAGAGAGGTGTTCGATGTTGACAGGTAAATCGGCGAAACGTTTGCGAAAGGTTTCTTCGTGTTGCTGTGACAGCACTGTTGTCGGCACCAACACGGCCACTTGTTTGCCATCCATCACGACGCGACAGGCAGCGCGAAGGGCTACCTCGGTTTTTCCGTAACCTACGTCCCCACACACCAAGCGATCCATGGGCTTGTCTTTACTGAGGTCGCCCAGCACATCGTCAATGGCCGCGAGCTGATCGGGAGTTTCTTCAAAGGCAAAGGTGCCTTCAAATTCTTCCAAGTGTCGATCTCGCCCCGAGAAGGCGTAGCCGGAAGCGATCTCGCGCGCGGCGTGAAGGGCCAGGAGTTCTTCGGCCATATGCCGCACTGAGCGTTTGACGGAACGTTTGGCCTTGTTCCAGGTAACGCCGCCCAATTTGTCGATGCGGGGTCCCGTGCCATCTCCACCGACATAGCGTTGCACGCGACTCAGCAACTGGACGGGCAAAAAGAAACGATCGCCACCCAGGTATTCCAGTTGCAAGAAGTCGCCCGTCGCCTCACCAAACTGCAGGGCGATCAAGCCCTGGTAGAGTCCGATGCCGTGAAGGTTGTGAACCACGGCGTCGCCCTTGGAGAGTTGAGCCAGGCCGGAAATGATTTCACCTTCGCGCAGTCGCTTGCTGGTGCGGCGATGTTGTCTCGGCCCGAAAATTTCTTCCTCGGTAAAGATCGCCAGACCCAGGCTGGGAAGGTCGAAACCGCTGGAAAGCCGCGCTTGGCGGATCTCAATCAATCCGGGTGCCGACCATTGTCGAATGGGTCGGGGCTTTATCGCGCGAGAGAGATGAAGGCCGTACTCCTCTAGCAAGTCGTGCAGTCGCTCTACACCAGAAAGTGTCGATGCAGTGATGGTGACACGCCAACCTTCTTCTCGGTAACGCTGCAAGGTTTCCAATAGCGGCGCCAAAGGGAACTCTGATTTGCGAGCGCGCTGCAAAGAAGAGTGCAGATCATCGTGGCCTTTGCTTTCAAAAATGATTTGTTCCAACGAGGCCTCGGCATCCAACACATCGAGGGATTGCAGTTGAATCCCTTTTCTTTCGCGCAGGACATCCAAAAGACGGATGGGGGAAAGCAAGAGTTCCTCGGGTGGACAGGCAGGTCGTCCCGCTTCGTTGGCCACGAGAAAATTGGAGCGCGCTTCTTCCATGTAACGTTCGAGTTGCTGTTCAATGGCAGCGGGCTCGTCGATAAAAATGAGTGCGCCTTCGGGCAGGAATTCAAGAGGCGTCTCGAAACTATTCAATAAAACCGGTGCCAGGGCTTCCATGCCGGGCGGCAAGTGACCGCGCAATAGGGAATCGATCAAGCTCGAGGTTTCGGACTCCCCTACCCCTTGGGCTTCGGCCAACTCGCGAATG
>PIVT01000455.1 GCA_003353845.1 Pseudomonadota bacterium
TGGCGTCAGGTCGGGGAGGATGCACGGGGCCTCTATGATTCTTGGCTATTTGATGATAGCGAAGGCCCGGTTAAGTTCGTTCGGCTGGTGACTCGGGAGTTCGAGGAAAAGAAGGTTCCAATCACGTGGTTCCGTTGGGTCCTTTCGCGTGTGTTCCTCTGTCGATGACCGATAAATCCCCAGCAGCCTACAACCCAACCCCGGAAGAACAAGCCGAGTTCGACAAGCGGTTGGCTCAGGCCACCGAGAAGGAGGACAGCGAGCCGGTCGAGCAAATGGTCGATGGCCAGCGTGTTGTCTGGGCGCCACAGGCCGGGTCCCAAACAGCCTTCATGGAATGCCCGTTATTCGAGTGTTTATTCCACGGCACACGTGGAAATGGGAAACTGCAACCGCTCGACTCGATGGTGAAGTCCTTTCAGGGATGGAAGAGGATGGGGGACCTCAAGGTTGGGGATCTTGTCCAGACGCCCAAGGGGCACCGGGTGCCTATCACGCACATCTTTGAGCATAGCCAACGCGACATTTACCGTGTGACCTTTGACGATGGCGCAACCTGCGAGGCCGGTGACGAACACTTGTGGAAGTTCACGGTGCCCGGCTATTCCCTCGCGTCGGCATGGTTCCTAGCTGACACGTTGGCGATGAAGGCGTGTCTTGACAGTGGGTGGTCCGTTTTCATCCCAACCGTTGAGCCTTTACCTATGCCCCAGGGGATAGAGGCAAGCCCGCTTGATGCATATCTCCTGGGGCTATGGCTCGATGGTAATAAGCCAGTATTGCCCCCTAAGCTTTTTGATGGGGTAAGGAAACCAAGGTCCTATAGAGCCAAGCCGGATGCTAAATTCATCCCTGATATTTACAAGGATGCCCCGATCGATGTTCGGGTGGCGGTGATTCAAGGGTTGTTGACGGATGCAGGAGGGCTGAGAGGCAACAAGAGCGCTTTGTATAGCACAACTAGCGGGCGGTTAGCTGCCGACATGCAGTACGTAGTTCGTTCGCTTGGTGCGAAATGCCGTATGGAAGAAGGGGGCGGCGCTTATCGCTTGTTTATCCAGACAGCTGGGAAGTTTGACTTGTTTAGATGCGTAGGGAAGTGGGACCGTGTAACTAAACACACTGACCATGAGTTAAGGCGCCAAGTAACGACTATCGAGTACATTGGCAAGAAAGACGC
>PIVT01000456.1 GCA_003353845.1 Pseudomonadota bacterium
GGGGGGGGGGGGGGGGGGGGGGGGGGGGGGGCGCCCGCCGCCAACGCACTCAGCCACAAGCCACCCGCCCAATCCACCAGATCCAAGCCCTGTTTTCTGACGAAACTTGAGAGACTGGGTGGATGTGGGCGCTCGTGTGGGGTATTTGTGGGTCTTGTCATTGGCAAATCAAGCCCAACTATCGTCAGACTCCTCGTGCTGCCAGCTGGCTGCTTGGTCTAGTGGCATGATTCTCGCTTCGGGTGCGAGAAGTCCCGGGTTCAATTCCCGGAGCAGCCCTTACACTCAGCCTCTGCAGAGTTCACAAAAGTGAACTTGCACAGGGCATGGGTGACTTGGGTCCTCTCTAACGTGCGCATGTCAGAAGAACGCAAACAGGAGCAACAACGATCATGGGGCGCCCACCCACGCCCGCAGGGTTAAGAGATTTGCGCTCCGCCAACTGACCCAGGTGTGCCACGCAAGCAATTCATCAATATGATCACGTAATCAACATGTGATAAAAACATCGTTGAGGTGAGTTAACACCAGGGATAAACACCCACCGTGGGGCTCGAATCCACGACCACAAGGTTAAGGGCCTTGCGCTCTGCCGACTGAGCTAGGCGGGCCACATCAAACATTTTCGAGTACATCATGTCGAGCTCATAGCGTCACGCCCCAGAAAAAAAACCATGGGCAGGGAGTTTTTCCAAGGCAGCCGATGGTTGACATGCCTGCTCTGAAGGGCTTGGCTGTCTTCCTGCGATGCAGGAAGTCTCAAGCCGCGATACGCAGCTGGGAGAGCGTCAGACTGAAGCTTCGAAGGTCCCTGGCTCAATCCCAGGTCTCGGCGCAACTGATGGATGGCATTCCTGTCTCGCAGGGCTTGGTGGTGTGCGTATGTGATACAGGGTGCGTCAAGCCGTGATAGCACATATGGGAAAGTTGGAAACCGCAAAAGGGCAGGGAGCTTCGGTTCAGACTCGTTGCGCTGGCATGATTCGTGCTGTGCTGGTGTGGCAGACATAGCGCACGAGCGCGCCAGACCTGCTGAACCGACGCCGCGGTTTCAGGCCTCCTGCGCGTGTTGGGAAGAGCTCGGACTTCGAACGTGGCTCGAGTCGTGTACATGTCCTCTAGTCATGTCCAGCAGACGTAGTGTCGGCTGCTTGGTCTAGTGGCATGATTCTCGCTTC
>PIVT01000146.1 GCA_003353845.1 Pseudomonadota bacterium
GTGAGAGCCCTGGTCCTCAAGGGACGTCAACAGGGTGTCTCGACCTACGTCGCGGCCCGCTTCTATCACAAGGCGTCTCTCTGGATGGGCGTCAACGTCTATATCCTGGCGCATGAGCAGCCAGCCTCAGACAACCTCTTCAAGATCGTGGATCGCTACGACGAGCACAACCCCCTCTCTCCGCACAAAGGCAAGGCCAACGCCAAAGAGCTTGAGTTCGATAAGCTGGGATCGACGTACAAGGTCGCCACAGCCGGTCAGAAGGCTGGCGGGCGTTCCAGTACCGGAACTCTCTTCCACGGCTCTGAGGTGGCGTTCTGGGCCAATGCTCCGGACCATTTCGCGGCGTCGGTGCAAGGCGTGCCGGAAGAGGACGAAACAGAGATCATTCTGGAGACGACGGCCAACGGGCCAATGGGTGAGTTCTATGAGCGTTGGCAGGAGGCTGAGGCCGGGGAAAGTGACTATGAGGCGATCTTCATCCCCTGGTTCTGGCAGGAAGAATACTATCGGGAACCGGATGCAAGTTTCGAGCTGGAAGACGGTAACGATCCAGAGGAAATGTCAGAGGCCGACTATGCTGAGATGTTTGACCTCAACGACGGTCAGATGGCTTGGCGGCGGGCGAAAATCCAGGAGCTGAGAAGCGCCGACCTGTTCAATCAGGAATACCCGGCGACGGCTCAGATGGCGTTTGTCAACTCAGGTGAAGGCACCTTCATCAAGGCCCTGCCAGTTCTGCGAGCCAGGAAGCGCACAGTCGAGGCCGGTGGCCCGCTGATCATGGGCGCGGACCCTGCTGGTCCCGGTGGCGACCGCTTCGCTGTGTGTGGCCGTAGGGGCCATAGCGTTGAGTTCCTGGAGTGGCGCAACAAGCTCGAAACGTCGGAAGCCTATCACTGGTGCAAGTCTTTGATCATCGAACACAGGCCAGCGCGTTTCTATGTGGATGCGGGCGGCATTGGCGCTGCTATCCTCAGCCTGCTTCGCCATGACGAGGACCTTCAGCGCGACTTCCCCGGCGTCGTCAGAGGCGTCAATTTTGGTGAGAGATCGCAGTATAAGAAGGTCAACCCCAACAAGGCTGGCCCGAAGAACCGCCGCGCCGAAATGTGGAACCGGATGAAAGAATGGTTGACCGGCGAGGAGCCTGTCTCAATTCCGGACCTGGATGCGCTGCAAGGCGACATTACCGGCCCGCGCCTGAAACCTACGCTTACGAACGATATTCAGCTAGAAGCCAAGGAAGATATGCGGGCGCGAAAGATCAGGTCCCCTGACCTGGCAGACGCGCTGGCCTTGACTTTCGCGTCCTCGGCGCTTATCACCGATTACGAAGAAAAGCCAGAAAACAAGCAGTATGGCAACCCTGACAGCGTCAAGGAAACACCCCAGATGAAATATGCCAATACCGGCAGCAATGGATGGATGAGCTGATGGCTACCGAAACACCCTCAATTCCCGGCAAGATCGAAGAGAACACAGCTAAGGATGATTTCCGTAAGCAGTTCAAGGACCCGGCGATACCCGACGATTTTGAGGATGCGCAGTCCTTCCTGAAGTGGGCCGTCAAACTCTTCGATGATGACCTGGAAGACGACAGGGAAAACCGGGAACAGGCAATCACTGATACGAAGTTCATGGCCGGTGAACAGTGGGACGACTTCGTCAAGCAGAACCGCGTCGCCGCCAAAAAGCCGACTCTCGTCTTCAACCGTCTCCCGGCCTTCGTTGCACAGATTATCGGCAACCGGCGTCTCAACAAAACTGATATCAAGATCATTGCCGACGACACCGCGTTCCGCGAGAGCGCCAAAGTCCGTGAAGGCTTAGTCCGCAGTATACAGAAGGTTTCCAAAGCTGACGTCGCCTATAACAAGGCGCTTGAGAACCAAGTGATTAGCGGTCTGGGGAACTTCGAAGTCTGCCTTGAATACGCTTACGATGACGTTTTTGAGCAGGATATCAAGATCAAGGCGATCAACAACTCGTTCTCTGTTGTCTGGGATCACCAGTCTGAAGAACCGACCGGCGAGGACGCGGCGCACTGCTTCACCGTATCAACCATGCGGAATGATCAGTTCAAGCGCGAGTGGCCAAATGCAAGCTCTGCTGACCCAACGACTGACACGCAGTTATTGGGTTACGATATTGGCGACGGCTGGATCACACAGGATGAAGTCCGGATCGTCCACATGTGGCGCATGAGGTCCCACAGACGCATTTTCGCACTGCTTACGGCGGAAGAGGGTGAAGAGGACGGCGAAGACGTCGTTGATATCACCGACCTGGACCCGGAAGAGTTCACCGAGAGACTGGTCACTAACGCTCAAGGCTTGCCGATCATGCGGGAAGTAGACCGTAAGTATGCCCAGCTCTACATCTTCACCGCGACGGATATCCTTGAAGGACCATACGAATTACCGATCAACCGCGTGCCGGTGTTCCGCGTCCCTGGCTGGGATATCAACGTCGGAGAGCAGCGGACCCGGTTCGGCCTCATCCGCTTCCTGAAGGACCCTCAGAAGCTCCACAACTACTGGCGCTCTATCATCGCTGAAAAGCTCATGCTGAGCCCCAAGGGCAACTGGATCGCCTCTGAGGCCGCTATAGCAGGCCGTGAGACGGAATGGCGTGAGAGCCACCTGTCTAACGACCCGTTGCTGGTCTACAACGACGATGGCTCAGCTCCTGTCCGGACACCTCCGTCCCAGATTGAGGCTGGTTTGATCCAGGAAGCCGGTATGGCAGCGCAGGACTTGCGCGATATCTCGAACCTTCACGAAGCCAGCCTTGGCCAGCAATCGAACGAGGTTTCCGGCAAAGCGATCCTTGCGCGTCAGCGCGTCGGAGAGACAGGCACCGTAATCTATCAAGACAACCTGGACCTGGCTATCGAGGCGTGCGGCGGCGTGATCAATCAGCTCATTCCTTTTGCGTACGATACAGCGCGGACGATCAAGATCATGGGCGAGGAAGGCGAGGAGCTGAGCCCTGTAGTGATCAACGACCAGACGAACGAGGACAGCGTCGATATCACGGCTGGGAAATACTCTGTAACATCGTCTACTGGCCCCAGCTTCGTTACGAAGCGCGTCGAGGCCGGTGAAAGTATGCTCAACATGGTCAACGCCATGCCCGATACGATGGCTATCGCAGCCGACAAGATCGTTGAGGCCCAGGACTGGCCCGGCGCAACAGAGATTGCCCGGCGTATCCGGCTTAACCTGCCTCCTGGTATGCTCAATCCGAACGATCTGTCTCCGGAGCAACAGCAACAGCAAGCCCAGGCAGCGGAGCAGGCGTCTGTTCAAGCTCAGAAAGAGGACCAACTATTCCAGCTTGAGCTGGCCGAAAAGCAGGCAAGTGTCACTGAGATGCAAGCTCGCGCAACACAGGCTGAAGCACTGGCAGCGAAGGCATTGGCCAGCATTGATATCGACCAATTCAAGGCGGTCGCGGACGTTGAAAGCGACCGTGTGAAGAACATTATGGAAGGCGCGAAGTT
The DNA here is from genome assembly GCA_003353845.1 of Pseudomonadota bacterium. Taxonomy (GTDB): domain Bacteria; phylum Myxococcota_A; class UBA9160; order UBA9160; family JADFDR01; genus GLO-12. The sequence goes on from PIVT01000146.1 coordinate 3,509, forward strand.
CTTTGCAGAACAGACTGACGACAGTGAAGTAGATACCCCCGTAACGTAAGAGGATATAAGATGGCGGACGAAAACGGTAACGAAGACAGTAGCCCTTTTGAGGGTTTCCAAACACATGAGGTAGACGGTAAGTCTCTGAGCACCAGCGAAGGTTCTCAGCAGCCTGATACACAAGAGGAAAGCGGCGATGGCAACTCCACAGACACCAGTGAAGGCTCCACGGACGAAAGCGGAGATGATGGCTCATCACAAGAACTGGACGGGTCTGGGGTCGGGGACGGTGAAGATACCGACGCCGACGCGGATGACGATCACTCCGAAGGAGAGGGCGATCCTGGCGAAAGCGAGGCAGAGGGGGAAGCCGCTGACAGCGGAGATGATAACGAGGGCGAAGAGGGAGATAGCGGCGGAAAATCTCGAAAAGAGCGAAATCGCCAGTCCGCAGAAAAGCGAATAGCAAGGTCCAGGGTCAAGGCTGAGCAGCGTGCAAATGCCGCTGAAGCCCGCGCCGACGCCCTTGAGCTACGCCTTGCCCGAATTGAAAAGGGCTTGCCAGCAAACGACGATGGTGGTAGTGAGGAAAGTACCGATCAGGGCAGCGATCTGAAAAAGCCCAACCCAACAGACTTCGACTACGGAGAGTTGGACCCGGCCTATGTAGAGGCTCTGACGGATTACCGCGTAGACCTCCGTTTGGAGAAACAACGCGAGACACAAGATGAGCAGCGGCAAACGGAGGCCGCGTCTGAGCAACAGGCAGAACTCCAGGTTAAGTTCGAAGACAAAGTCTCTGACGGCGTTGATGCTTACGAAGACTTTGACGAGGTGGTTGTCCAAGCAGCCGATAACGGAGAGTATCCGTTGACGGAAGAAATGGCAATCATGGGACTTGACAGCCCCGTAGGACACCACGTCCTTTACGAGATCGCCACGGACCTGCCATTGGCAAAGAAGCTGGCAAAACTCACACCCCTCCAGCAAGCGAGGGAGTTCGGTCGCCTTGAGGCGCAGTACACTGATGACAGTGGAAAGAAACCGAAGCCAAACAAAACCCCGCAGGCCACACCTCCCCCGTCTGGAAGGAAGGGAGCGAAAGGGCCTAAGAAAATTAACGCGGCGTCAGACAATTTTGCCGATTTTGAAAAGATGGCAAACGCAGAGCTGGCGAGGCAACCAAAAAGGTTCTAGAAAATGGCAGCAACCAATGCTTTTCTTGATGCCACCGAATATGCGAACACGATGCTTCTTCTTCTGAAGAACCAATTGG
>PIVT01000065.1 GCA_003353845.1 Pseudomonadota bacterium
TTTTCGACCTATCTGACCTTACATCTCCATCAGGATGTCGAAATCGTGAGGCGGAAAACCTATTCCGAGATCAATGAGCTCCTGAGAAATGGCAGTGTCGATGCCGGGCTCGTGTGTACGGGGGCCTACGCCAAGGCACGGGAAGATTTTGGTCTCAAAATGCTTATGGTACCCGTCGTATACGGTTCAACTTCCTATCAGGCCTACATCATCACTCGAGCCGGTACCCCCTTCGAATCCCTCGACGACCTGAAAGGTTCAACCTTTGCGTTTTCCGACCCCCTCTCCAATACGGGATACCGGTATATCGCCGCACTGCTCCTGGATCAAGAATCGACTCCTGAGGAGTTTTTTCAACACACGTTTTTCACGTACAGCCATGACAGCACGATTCAAGCTGTGCGCGATGGCATCGCCGATGCGGGTGTCGTCGACAGCTTGGTATGGGATCAATTCCTCCTTTCGGATCAAGCCACTTCAGAGGAGTTGGTGATCATTCAGCGATCAGAAAAGTTCCCCATCAATCCCATCGTGGTTTCCCCCAAGGCCGACGCGGAACTTGCAAGCCAGCTCAAGCAAGTACTCCTTGATATGTCCTCTGATCCCGTGGGTCGGCAGGCATTGAGCGACTTGGGAATCACAGGGTTTTCAAAAATTCCCGAATCGGACTATGACCCGATCGTGGCGAGTTGGCGAACACTGGGCGTCATTACCGACGACCCTCCCAACGCACTTCACTGATGTTTCGATATCTTCGTTCGAAGATCATACTAAGCTTTTGCCTTCTGATGATAGCGGGGGGCGTGCTTACGACTGTTCTCGTCCACAAGAACCTGTCGAAAGCAGTGGCCGGGCTCGTGGATCAAAACACACTGGCCCTGGCGCAAGCGCTCGCGATGGAACTCATCGAACCTCTGGCCTACTCAGATAACATTGAAGTTAAACAAATTCTGGTGCGTACTCAGAAGTCCAGCAAGGGAATTGAGTACCTCTTCGTCGTTGATCCTGAGGGTCGCGTGATCGGACATTCTTTCCCTGGCAGTCGTTTTCCTCTCGATCTCCTCAAATTGGCAAACGAGTCTTCTCCCGTAGATCTGCGGGCCGAAACGGGCTTGATTCGAAACACTTCTGTGGCCATCGCTGAGGGAACTCTGGGGCGGATCCATATCGGCTTGTCAATGACATGGGCCCATCGCGTCACGCTTGGCGTGGTCAGGGACGTCATGTCCATGACGGCGCTCGCCATGGTTGTAGGCATTTTGGGTATCACGCTCCTCGCGCACCTGATTACACGGCCGATCTTGGAGTTGACTGAAAACGCAAAGCGGATGGAGAGAGGTGGCTCGTTTGTCGCCACGCCTGTCAAAGGAGGTGGCGAAGTAGCCGAACTGGCCATTGCCTTTAATCGACTGGTTTCTCAAATTCACGAGCGCATTTCAGAGAGCAATGTGCTGCGAGCCTATGTCGAAAACGTTATCGATCATTTGTCATCGTCTGTAATCGTGGTGGGAGAATCCGGAGTGGTCGAGTACGCCAACGGTACGGCCACCGATTGGTATGGTGAGCTTGTGGGGGTCTCATACAAAGAGACCTTGGCTGAACATCGTCCGAATTTTATAGAATCGGTAAAACGCGTTCTTGAAACCGGGGAGGGTCATCAAGAGCTTTACTCCACCTCCTCGGGAAGCACCTACCAATTAGACTATCAGCCGATGGCGGGTGGGAATGCTCGTCGGCTAGTGCTTGAAAAGGCCACTGATCTGACGAATGAACACCGGATGACCGAGCGCCTGCATCGAGCCGAGCGCCTGGCCGTTACCGGAGAACTCGCGGCTGGCGTCGTCCACTCGATCAACAACCCTCTCGATGGAGTGCATCGGGCCATCCACTTACTTCCTCGTGCCCTGGAAGACACCAACCGCACGAACAATCTCCTCGCGTTGGCCGACGAGGGGTGTGAACGAATCGCCAAAGTAACACGCACCCTGTTGGATTTCGCTCGCGTCGACACCGACCTTGAGATGGTCCCTATGTCGCTCACCCCGGTAATCCAAGAGGCCCTTAAGTTTGTCGAGCTCAAGGCTGCGTCGCAAAACGTAATGACCCGGTACGAAGCCTCCCCAGACATCCCAGAAATCGTCGCCGATCCACAAGCACTCCGGGAAGTACTCATTAACTTGTTCATGAACGCGGTGGATGCTTGTCGGGGGCAAGGGGGCGAAATCCTGGTTCGCGCACATCGCGTAGACGACGACCAGGTTGAAATTTCTGTCATCGACAATGGGTCAGGTATTGCACCCGAGATCCAGGATCGTATCTTCGAACCCTTCGTCACAGCTAAGAAGATTGGCCGGGGGACTGGCCTGGGATTGTCCGTGGCCCGACGCGTCGTCGAGGCTCACAATGGGAAAATTACTGCCGCTACAACGGCAGGTGGGGGTGCGACTTTCCTCATTCGTCTTCCCATAAATCCGAAAAACACATCTCAGGGAAAGGGAACATAAGCATGGAGGGTCGGGTCCTCATCGCAGATGATGAAAAACTGGTACGGGAGACCTTGCGACTTACCCTCGAAGAGGAAGGGTTCGCCGTCTGGGCTGTTTCAAGCGCCCTCGATGCATTCCCAATCCTTGAGGAAGAAGATATCGAGGTGATTATAAGCGACCTTCGAATGCCCGTGATGGATGGAATTCAATTCCAGAAGCAGGTTCGCGAGCGCTGGCCCGACATCGAATTCATCTTCATGACGGCGTTCGGATCGGTTGCAACGGCAGTCTCAGCAGCAAGGGGCGGCGGTGCAGATTATATGACGAAGCCCTTTAACACCGAGGCACTTCTACTTCGTGTCAGAGAATTAATAACGGCTGTGAAAAATCGAAGAACGATGCCTCAACGACTGAGCGATGATTCCTAGTTAAGGACAGCTTCAAACCATCGGGAGGCTTGAACAATTTTCCTGCCAGGAACTATTGGGCTCGGGCCTGGCAGCCACATTCTAAAGTGCTTCCTTCTTCTTGTTCTTGGGTTGCGTCGGGGAAACAGATATGAAAAGTCGTTCCCTTCCCCGGTTCGCTCCCTACGAAGATCTCACCTCTGTGTTCCTCCACAATGCTCTTGGCAACGACGAGGCCGAGGCCGGTCCCTTCCCCAGCAGCCTTGGTAGTGAAAAAGGGATCGAAAATCTTTGAAAGAACCCCTTCCTCAATTCCATACCCGTTATCTTGGATCTTGACACATACGCTGCCTTTGGCTTCAACAACCGAGATCTTCAACTCACCACCACGCCCGGTCGCATCTGCTGCGTTGGCGAGGATGTTGAGCAAAACTTGTTGTAAACGATTCGCATCCCCAATAATCTGTGGTTGCGTGGGCAAGAAACTCTTGGAGACTTTGATGCCGCGACGATCGAAGCTTGCTCCTAAAAAATTAAGAGCCGTTTCAATCACTTGCTGAAGGCTAAGGGTGGCGAATTCAGGCTCTCCGGGACGGGTAAGATCGAGAAATGAGCGAACAATCTTCGTAATCCGTTCGATCTGCTCTTGAATGATACCGATCCACTCCGCGCTCGTCTTGTCTTGAACCGAAGCCTCAAGCAATTCGACATGTGTCAGGATCGCGTTCATGGGACCACCAATTTCGTGTGCCAGTCCTGAGGCGAATTCGGATAGGGTCGCCAGCTCTTCGGCCGCTTTTGCCCTTTGCTTCGTTGCTCGGAGCAGAATCTTGTGTTCCTCTAGATACAGAGAGAGGTCCTTCCGCTCGGAAGTTAATTCACGATGCAAATCTGTGACGTCTTCGAGATTCCTCTGCTCATAGGCTTGGCTGGCGAGGTAGATATCCAGAAGGAAAATCTTATTAAATGCCTGTACCGTTTGTTCGCATCGAGTGGAGTCGTCTTTAAAATGAGAGAAAATCAGCGGATTCAACAATGATGTGTAAAGCGAATAGCCACCGAGATACCAACGCGGTGAAAGATCGATCTGGCGAAGCATCAAGCCAATGGCGAGACGGCTCTCTGCATAAGCTTCATCGATGGGATCGCCAAGGCTGAGCAGATAGCTGCGCTGCCCGGCGAGCAGATCAGGTTGAATCGCAGCGATCGTCTGATTTTGGAGTGCTCCCTCACACGAGAGAATCCGCTGACAAAAAGCTGTGCTGAGCCGATCCACGTGGTGTTCGAGAATGGGTCGGAAATGACGAACGCACGCGATATCCTCTAATGAGATCTCGTGGTATTTTGCGAGAAGTTCGGGGCTGTTTCCGCTCAACATCGGGGAATTATTCATCTTTTTTTAAGGCGGAGCAAGGCTTGACACGGGATCCCTCGAAAATCATTCCCTTGGCCAGCGCCAGGCCTCGTTCCCGGGCGTTTCCCATGCCAGAATCCCTCCAGGAACCGTAGGCAGGGAGCAAATAAGCGCTGCGCTCTAGCGCCCAAGTCGGATCTGACACTATTTTGAGCTAACTGGTAATTGTTTCGATACGCTGCTCTCGATTCCTCACCAACCGGCTGCTATCTTCCGAAAAGCTCGGGTAAAATAGACCGAGTCTTCGCCACACCCCTCAATATGGCCCTATCGCGAGAGTAGAGTTCTTGAGCACTGTATCGTGACAAACCGTAAATCCCTCCTGATCGTAGATGATGACCCGGCGATGCACGCCTCCCTCAGTGCGATACTGTCGGGGACGAATATCGAGGGCACTTTTACGTTCTCGGCGAAAGAGGCCATCGAGCAGCTTCTAGACCGGGATTTCACGGCCGTGATCAGTGACATTCGAATGCCCGGCAAGACCGGGATTGAGCTTCTCGGGGAAATTCATGAGATTCGACCCAATTTGCCGGTCATACTGATGACCGCTTTCGGGAGAATTGACTCCGCTGTCGAGGCTATCCAGCTCGGTGCCTTTCATTACATCACGAAGCCCTTTAAGCAGAAAGAAGTCCTCCTCGTCTTTGAGCGCGCCTTCGAACACCGGGCCATTCGAGAAGAGAATAAACGCCTGCGACGAGCCGTCGACCAAACGACTTCCTGCGGAGACTTACTAGGGAATAGTGCTGCGATGCGTGAGATCTTCGCCCTCGTTCGTAAGATCTCAAGCAATCGCAGCACGGTCTTGATTACAGGCGAAAGTGGCACCGGTAAGGAGGTCGTCGCACGGTCAATCCACTTTACAGGTGACCGGGCATCAAACCCCTTCGTTCCCATCAACTGCGCCGCAATCCCCGACACCTTGCTTGAAAGTGAGCTCTTTGGACATGTTCGGGGTGCCTTTACCGGCGCAAACACGAACAAAAAAGGCCTCTTGGAAGAAGCGGCGGGCGGCACAGTTTTCTTGGATGAAATCGGAGACATCGATTTATCGTTGCAAGCGAAACTCTTGCGCGTGCTGCAGGATGGTGAAGTGCGGCCCGTCGGGTCGAACACTTCCAGTCGAATCGATATTCGAGTGATTGCTGCAACGAATCAAGAACTTCGCGAACGGATTGGGGCGGGGAAATTTCGAAAAGACCTATTTTACAGGTTGAATGTCATCCCCATACGTATCCCACCTTTAAGAGAGCGCCCCGAAGATATCCGTATCCTGGCAGAGGAGTTTCTCCGCAGACATGCCCGAGATCCGAGTCAATGTCTTTCTCCTAACGCCATAGAAAAACTGGAAGCCTTGAGATGGGAAGGAAACGCGCGCGAACTGGAGAATGCCATCGAGCGGGCCGCTGCGATATCGGAAAACATGAGAATCAGCGCCGAAGACTTTCCCTTTCTCGACGAGGAAGAACTTCCCAACCCTTTCCCCGAAGAAGATTTCCTCGGGCGGGCACTGCATGAGAAACTGAACCTGCAAGAAGTCGAAGACCGATACATCGCTGCTGTCTTGAAACACGTGCACGGGAACAAGGTGAAAGCAGCGCAAATTCTAGGTATCAACCGTGCCACACTCTACCGTCGGTATGAAGACATCTCGTGTCACCTCGAAGATGATCCCGAGCACCCCTCAGATAAATCCCAAGCCTGATCTTCAGCTTCGCCTCACCGCTGAACGCATTTAAACTTATATGTGAAATGCGCCCTGGTGATTCAAGATTATCAAGAACTCAATATTCTATTCATTCAATAAACAACGTTGCAATATGAAACACCAATCCTGGGTTTTGTTCATAATTGCGACGGTTCACGCTTAGAAATGTACTTACTTCCTTAGTAATTAGCGCTCTGCCCCCTGCGGCAATTTGCGACATTACGATCAGCTACGAAGCGCTACGTTCTCGACTCCAATATCGTGAAGGATGCCAATGACGTCCCGTCCATATTACAAGGATTTGGCACAGTTAATGCAAAACTTACAACATCAAGATGTTAATCCTTCGTCTAACAGGGAAGGATTCTGTTTACTCAACGAGGCATCACTTCAGAGCGAAACTGGAAGTAATCAAAAAGAGAAGCTGGGAAGATTATCCGCTATAAATTAGGCCGTTAACAAAAGTCAAAGTAGAGGAGTTGCAGCAGCATTGCTTCTGGAACAACCTGTAGAATTTAGAAGAAACTGATATCAAAGAAACTGAATCAATAAGGAGCACGATATGCGTAGTCTAGTACATCGAATACCTTGGGCGTTGTGTTGCGTCCTATGTGTGTTTGCGTTTGGGACCACAGCGAATGCCGCAGAACCTACCGTAGCCGAGGAACTCCTCGACATTCTCAAGGCCAGTGGACAGATCGATGAGACACAATACGACTCATTGCTGGTCAAGGTCCATGACGAAGAGAGGGCTCGCACGCTTCCCTCCGTCGACTCTGATAAAGCTAGCTGGACTGACAATGTCGAAGTTTATGGTGACTTCCGAGGCCGCCATGAATATTTCAACTACGACAAGGATTCAGACGGCACGTCGGCAGCTGACGACCGAACTCGGCTACGCTACCGCGTGCGCTTGGGTGTAAAAGCCAAGATCAATGACTACTTCAGTACCAATTTCCGCGTGGTAACGGGAACAGATCACAACAGTGCCAACCAAACGGTCGGTGGTGGCGGCGACAACTGGGACAAAAACTCCTTCGAACTCGACAAGGCCTACCTCACATACAAGCCCTACGGGAAGAAAGAGATGCCTGCGAGCATGAATAAGCTTGAAGTCAAATTCGGAAAGATGGGCAACCTGTTCCGATCCAAGCAAGGGAAAGACTATTCCTGGGATAGCGACATCAACCCTGAAGGTCTCGCTCTGACGACTGGCTTCGATGCCACGGACAACCTCAAGATCAAGTTAAATACGGCTTATTTCATTGAGGACGAAAACAGCTCCAGTTCCGACCCCAATCTGATCGCCGCTCAGTTGGTCGCAGACCTTAAAATCGGCGACAAGTCAAGCGTTGGAACAGCTGCTAGCTATTACAGCTGGCACTCCCTTGACAACCTTTTAGGCCGCGTCGAAGCCGTACCTGGTGGACTCACAAATGGCAACGGTCTCGACTTTGTCGACGTAAGATTGTGGGCTAGCTGCAAAGCCATTGAGAATTGGCCCCTGAAGGTGTACGGCAACTTCTGGATTAATACGGACGCAGAAAAAACCGCCGCGACCAACAACGATAAAGAAGATCAAATGTGGATGGTTGGTGTCGAAGGTGGTAGTGCGAAGAAGAACGTGAAGCTTGGCCTCGGTTACGGAGAGACCGAAACCAACTCGACAATCGCTACGCTTGCCGACTCTGATTTCTTGGATGGAAAGACGAATCGCAAGGGATACGTATTCTACGCGAAGCGAAAAATACTCAAGAACACATCTTTAAGTTTCACGGCCTTTAAATCTGAGGAACTGGATGATGATATAGATGTTGGATTGACCAAGGCTGATCGGCTCCGCTTTCAGACCAATATCGTAGTCAAGTTCTAAGTCAACAATAAGTGGTGGTACTGCAAGGCCCACACGCCTTGCAGTACCCTTAAAGTGGCGGAAGTTGGATATCAACCAGCACAGTCCTTTCGTCACAGGGATGCCCAAACATTCGTTTGGGCATCCCGTCGTTCCATCACCCGTGTAGCCTTTCCCCAGATCTGACGTCTTACACACGAGTGGTCCACCAGTGGACCATGGACCAGGTTAAGCGAGAGTCTTAGCTAGCGGGCGCGCAGTCTGAAGCGAAGATGATCATTCAACAGTGGCTTCAGGAATACAACGAGGAACACCCCCATGGATCGGTGGTAGGTGCAACACCAGCTCTTTACTCGGCGACTTATAATCAATTGCTCAGCAGTCTTGCTGCTTATAACCTAACCTTGGGACTGATACCGTTTTGCTGGGCTTGACAACCCTCATAGACGTAGTTGACCCGATGCCAAAATAAAATGGAAGAGCTGCTAAAGTTGAAAAGGGAGGCGAGTTAATGCGTTTACATAAAACCGCGACGACCGTGATCGTCGCGGTGAGCTTGGTCTTTGGAACAGTCACCGTCGCATCGGCCGGAAACGTAGGCTGGAACAATCCAGACCTTATCGACATCTCGCATTGGTTTGAGGATGACTACGACTGGTCCAGCTGGGCCTGGATCCATCAATCAGATGCTACAAACTATGCCTCGGGTTCAGACACTGTAGACACGAACTCCGGTTACTTCAGCTACTACTCGAACGTCAGAATCACGCTCGGCTGGAATCTGTACGAGGCGGACAAGGTGACCCGCTCAAGTAAAAAGGGTGACCAGTCCCAGAAGAAGTACGTCCGGCTAGAAATCAAGCTCGACAACTTCTACAACAATATCTCGCACTCAACCTCGGCCTTTCCTGAAAAGTGCAAGGCCTCGACCAGTGTAAAGACCAATAAAGAAGGGGATATCGCGCAAACGAACTGGAATGTGGATTGCAAACTAGGGGAGGACGACTTCCCAAACATTCCGCCTGCAGCTATGGAAAGGCTCCAAGATCTCTTTGGCAAAGACGTGATCAACGCCAAGAGCGGCAAGGTCAAGATCAAGGGCAAGACCGACGATGTCATCAACCTTCCATAGTGAGTCTCTGCCACTTTTAAGCGTATGATTGGAGACTGGCACGCATCGTCTTCTTGCGCTCACGCACCAGTACTACTGAAGCACTAAAATCGCGCAGACCTCAAAGTTTCCACGAGCTCAGCTTCTTCTTCAGGGGTTACATACGAGATAACCATGAGAAGAGCATAACCCTTCATAATGGTCACATATTGCTTTTGCATCACGGTCACCCCACCAAAGGAGATCTGCACGGTCATCACGTCAAAGCCAATACCATCGATCTGCTCAGGATATATTCCTTCCGGAAAGGATACTTTGAGCTGGCCCGATTGGAGTAGCTTCTTTGAATGGAAATGATAGTCGCTGCCCCTCTTGATTCCTGCAGCGTGACTTACCTTCTCTGCAATACACATCATGCTCGGGTTGTAGTCAACCGGCGCACCAATGGGATGCTTGGCCACAGAGAGGAGATTCACTGTTTGCAATTTCGATGCTTTGATTACTGCACTCAGGTTCTTGTCTTCACCGGCGACAATATCGCCTCCCAATTCCATTATCCTTTTCTGTGCCTCTTGATCCTGCACAGTCCATCCAGAAGGAACCTCGAGACTCAGGCCAAAGTACTGATTTTGATAGATCGAATCTTCAACTGTACCGAAATCAATCTCATCCGATGCCTTCTTTCCACATCCTCCCAAGATCACGGCAAGCAACATAAAAAGAATATAGAAACGTCTCATCATGGCTCCTTTCACAAGTTTCAACTTCCATCGTTTCGAATTCACTACCGCGACCCCGCTTCAGGTCAAAGGGCATTGATGACGCCTCGGCGAAGACAAGTAAAATAAGCAGTCTTTCCCCGTCCGGTAACAAACATTATGACAAATCGAGGTGACTGAGTCTTAATTCATCCGCTTGAAATCCGCCCTCCCCCTGTCCATGGGCAGGCGCACTTAAATTACATAGTGCTTTCGTAAGCCGAAGAGCGATCTTGTCAAGGTCTGTTTGTCCATAATAGATATGGAATAAAAAACATCTTGAATAAAAATATTGACATATCAAGGGAGCGGGCGTATCGCTGAGTACACATGCCACGTTCTGCGGCGCAGGAGACACGCCCACCCGGTGCCCCGAAACCACGGCAATGGGAAGGAGGCGCACCATGAAGCGCACCCGCTTTTTTATCGGTTCAATTCTCTTCACCACCGTGATGCTCGCCGTTCTTGCGACAGCGCAGGAAAATTTATTCCCTTGTACCGAACAGGGCATTCGCGACGCCGTCGAACTCGGGGGTGGACCCCACACGTTCGACTGCTCCGGGCCGACCACCGTGATCACTGGCAACACCATCACGATCGATAAGGATGTGATCCTTGACGGGGAAGATGCGCTCACCATCGATGGCGCAGACGACCATCGTGTTTTCGATCTGAGGTCCAATATCACTGAGTTGCGCAACCTGACAGTGACTCATGGAAGAACGAGTGATTGTGGGGGGGGTATCATGGTTCGCACCCGTAAGGGACTCGCTCTCGACAATGTGACCATCGATGACAACTGGGCCGAGAAATGTGGTGGTGGGATTGAGTTGCACGCCAACACGACGCTGTGGGCCTATAACAGCACGATCTCGAACAACTTCGTCGGAGACCCTGACGGAGAGGGAGGTGGAATCGCAGCTCCTCAGATTCTCGACGCAGGCCCCGACATTCAACTGTTCCACTCGACTGTTTCTGGAAATTCGATCGCGCCCTGTGTCAAGGCGAACTGCTATGGTGGAGTCGGCGGAGGAGTATATGTTTCAGGCAACAAAGCCTACCTCTTACTCGTAAACAGTACCGTTTCGGGAAACACAACCGATGCCGCGGAGGGTTCTGCGGGCGGCATCAACGTGTTTGGTGGCTTGGATCATCGAGCGGACATCCATCTCGTAAACAGCACGATCGCAAATAATTCTGCAGAAGATAATAGTGCACTTCAATTCAACGGGATTTCACTCGAAACGTTCAACTCTGTGATCCAGGGCGACTGCCCGGGTGGGTGGAGCAATGTCAATACCATAGTGAGCCACGGTGGAAATGTAGAGAGCCCCGGCAACACCTGTAGCTTCACGGATGCCACGGACCAGGTGTCCGTGACTTCCGGACAACTTGCCCTGGGGCCGCTACAGGACAACGGTGGACTGACAGAGACCCACGCCCTCCTGCCCGGTAGCGTGGCCATCGACGCCGCAATCTTTGTGGAGTGCCCGCTGACCGACCAGCGGGGTGCGCCGCGGCCGGAACCGAGCGGCGCGGCCTGCGACGCAGGATCCTACGAGTCAGGATCGACGCCCCCGGCTTTCCCACCACCTCCTCCCACGAGACCCACGATACAAAGCAACGACCAGCAAAAATGTATCAAGGCCATGAACGGTGAGGCTGTGAAGGTCGGCAAAGCGCAGGGGATGGAGAGCGTCAAGTGCCAGAAGCTTGCGGCGAAGGGCTCGACTGACAAACTCGGTAATCCACCTCAGACCCAGACCGCGCAGGCGTGTCTCACCAATGACGTGAAAGGGAGGGTTCAGAAGAAAGTCGACAAGCTCGCCGACCGCGACGAGTCCAAGTGCCTGGCCGAGCCGCAACAGCTTCCTGGCTTCGGCTACGCAGGTGCGATGGAGGCCGGGTTGGCGGTATTGGTCGAGAGCCTTGGGTTGACCGAGGAACTCTTTGGCCCCGATCTCGACGCGTCCTTGGTGCAGAAGGATCAGGACAAAGAGGGAGCGAAGTGTCAGGAGGTCGTTCATAGTCTGTCGCACAAGGTATTCAACGCCGTGGCGAAAGAAGCGCAGAAAAATGTCGACAACTCCCTGAAGGGAAAGACTCTCCTGCAAGCGTATTCCGCATTGACGCTCTCCTCGACCGTGCAAAATGAGATGGAAGCCGACCCGAAAGACAAAATCGCCAAGGCAGAGTCGAAGCTCGCTAAAAAGATTGAAAAAACCTGCCAGGGCAACCTGGTAAGCCTTTTCCCTGGAACGTGCTCGGACAGAGCGGGAGCGGCATCTAATCTGGCGCAGTGTGCCAACGAGGCGGCTCGCTGCCGGGGCTGCAAGGCGGCAGAGGGTTTCGGTGCGCTAACGCTGAATTGCGAAGAATTCGACAACGGCCTGGTGGATTCGAGTTGCCAGTAGGGTTACATGCACCACGGTCGCCAGCACGCGAACCTGATTCACGGCGAGAAGGCCTCATGGTATTACCCCCTCGATGGGCTTCCGGTATGGAATCAACATGGGCACCCGCCGCTGGTAGTTTCGGTAGTCGTCCCCAAAGTTCTCAACGAGGTCCCGCTCCTCCAGCATCGTCCCGACGATAATCCATCCCGTGAACAAGACGTTGAATAGCAACCTGTCGGCAGTCAGGTCCGGATAAGACCAGATCATCATCAACGTGGCCAGGTAGAGGGGATGCCGTACCCAGCGGTAGAGCCCTCGAACAACCATGGACGCAGGTAGCGATGTCGGATCTGAACAGCGTAGCACGCGTTCAGTCCCGAGCAGGTCAGAAGACTTCCACGCCCAGGCTCCCCACATCTGTCCAGCGACGGCAAGGAAAAAGACCGCCCGAAACAACCACCGATAGAAGCCGTCGGCGGAAGCAAGAACAATCGGAGTCTCCTGCCATAGGAGGACAAGAGCCAGCAGGATGATACCCGAGGCAATGGAGAACACCGCACCGAGGTAGTGCTCCGAAATGACCTGTGACATCCGGCGGCGGGCGGACTTGCGAATCATCCCGCTGTGCTGGAGGAAGAACGCAGCGCAGAGGAAGGAATTAAACACCAACGCCTGGGGAAGACCCAAATCAAGGTCGACGGTACCGAAAGGTCCGACATAGAGGAAGACGTAGAAGGGGATCAGCGAACCTGCACAAATGGCGAGGGTCAGCCCTACCAGCGCATAGGCGACCATGCCGGGCTTTTGGGAAATCGACGGAGCCTTGGTGACCATGGGCGAACACCTTTGCGAATCGGGACGGAAAACAGGGGACTGCACACTCTGCCTTGGATTGGGTCAAGGATAAGTAAAACAAACGGCTTTTCAACGTCCGGTAACGTACATTACGACAAATAGAGGTGGCTGAGTCTCCATTCATCCGCTTGAAATCCGCCCTCCCCACTCTATTCTCTTGGTTTGGGATCGGTTTTCTGTCCATCTCGGGCGTACGTTGGGTTCCCAACGCACAGCGACAAGCGCGGGCACGAAGAGGGCTCGTCGCATAAGGTTCCGCATATCGTCGGTTTGTTTAAATTCCTGGTCACCTCTCAAAAAACCTGCTTTCTCCTGAGGCCAATACGGTTAGTTGCACATTGGTGAGGAAACGCTTTCGATTGCCTTGCGCGGAGGTGTTTCGCGTTCTGTGATTTGCCAGGACGGTTTTTTCTTATTTGGTTCAGTAGTATTCAAGTCACTCGTAAAATCTGCCGATTTGAGGGGTCTAGCCGGACGGTTTCGATCCCACGGGCAGCATGTGCTTGTGTCGATTCTCGAGGTCATTGACCGGTGTGGAGGAGGCAGGGCATGTTGATTTTGAGTGCGAGTTCCGGCGGGGGTCTTCCGGGCAATTTTACGCAGTTCTATCTCATCTTATTCGTGTCCATTGGGCTCTCGAAGGCATTCAGTGTAATGCGTCGCGAAGAGGCCAACACAATCTGTGTGCTTTCACTGATCATGCTTCTCTTGGGTCTATTGTTGAGTTCTTGTATTGGTGCCCTACGTGAACCATTTCATATTCCGCACGCGGTAGCTCTAGGCATCGGTGTCGGTGCCTTGCTCTGCACCATAGCGGCCTTCGTGCTCTCCATCGTGGGGCTTGTGGACTGGAAAAAGAGGAAGGGTGAGTTTGAATACGGGTTGAAGCACGCGTTATCCGCCATGGTTTTTTCGGTGATCTTTTTCACTGTTTTCTCCGCGGGACTGATCAAAGGTTTTACCTCGGCCCTAAGATCTGCCGAAGGACCCCAGATCGTGGAGCAGAAGGGTTTTGACGCGGACGAACCGCAGACCAACGAGGAATTTAATTTCAGCATCAAGGTTCCAGACCGTCATTGGAGCATGGTCGATGCAGAACTCCTGAATCCAGATGCAACATTTGCCTTTGTTCGGAAGAACTCGGGTATTTTTTCGGTCGTGATTGCGGAGAAGCTCGGAGCCGGGGTTGGGACGACATCCGAGGAGCTGGCCGATATTTCCAAGATGAACATGCAGTCCACGGTCAAGGATGCTGAGTTCGAAGCCTACGAGAACTACAGTACCAACGGTCTTGAGGGAGTTCGTTTCAGCAGTAAGATGGAATCGGAGGGTCAGCGGTTCGCTTTCGTCCACTGGACCCTCGGCCGCAATGGCTACCTCTATCAAGTCGTTACCTGGGGGCCCGTGAAGGAAACTGCACTGATTGAAGAGCAATCGAATGAGTTCATGGACAGCTTTTCTTTGCTCGATCCAACATTGGTCTTCCGAGGTGAAGCGGATGAACTTCTCGAAGACTACGTATCGGAGTCACTGGGAATACGTACACACTTAGCGGATCTCCCATGGATGAGAGCAGCAGAGGAGGATGAGGCTTTTCCCGATGCGGTGCTGAGCGGTTGGCAGGGCGATGGGATCGGGTTTTCGGTCTTTCCCTTGCATCTGGCGGGAACCCATCTGGGAGAGACCCAATTGCTGAACGCCTTGCTCGAACGCGCGTTCCCTGCGACGGATCCTCTGATTGCAAAGCGAGAACCCGTCGAGATGGGAGGCTTGACCGGCGAGGCGCTCACCATCAAGGATGAAGCGGACGGGACCGAGTACGTCAATCACCTGCGCGTTCTCAGACGTGGTGAATTCGTTTATTTGCTCAATGTGTACTACCCCGAGCCGAGTACTGTCGGAGCGGGGATTGCAAGCGAATTCTTTACGAGAATCGAGTTTTTCGAGCCGGTCGGTGAAGTGGATCGCGAGGCCTTTGACGATAGGCTCAACTTACTCCATGGCAACTTCTTTAATGACGTGGGTCTTGAGTTTTACGGGGCGAAATCCTACACGGAAGCTGGGAACTATTTTTGGTTGGCATTCGAACATGGTTTTGATAACCCGCGCTACCTGGACAATTTTGTCGAGGCGGCCGCGCGGTCAAATCAACGAAAAGTGGCGTTCGAGAAACTAGAGACCCACGCCGATAGATTTCCAGAGCACTTGGATCTAACAGCAAATCACGCCTGGTTGCTCTCCCTGTACGACCGTGGAGAGGAGGCGATGGAAAAATACCAGCCGCTCTTTGAGAATGGCCTACGAGATGAAGACCATCTTTATATTTACGTGGACCTCTTGGAGGAAGCCGGAAGGGTAGGTGATGCCGTGGCCTTTGTGGCGACCTACCGTGCCGGTGGCGACCAGCCGGATTTCATCGGCCTGCAATCGCGTCTCTTGTCTGCGGATGGAAAGATCGACGAAGCGATCGCACTCTTGGAGGCACAGCCTCGTCCCTACGAATACCGGATTGCTGAATCCCTGGCCTATCGATATTGGGAGGCCGAGAAACACGATACAGCGATCTCGATCGTCGACGATCTGATCGGCCAAGGCTACTTATCCGCCGAGACTTTCGGATTGAAGGGGAGGATCGAATTCGATCGCGATCAGTTCGAGCAGGCCAAGACCGCCTTCGAGATAGCACTTGGATACTCACCACAAAACGAGCGTCTGCAGGAGTACCTGGCGGCGAGCAGCTCGCACTTGGGGCAAGGTTCCAATAGCAGCCTGAAGAGGGAGCTGCCGCCGGTCAGCTTGCCGTCGAAGCTTGCCACTCACCCGAATGTTTGGACGGGAGAGAAGGCACCAAAAGGCGTCAGTGCCTATTACCTTCATCGCGCCACTGCGATTCACTTCGTTACTGACAAAGAGTACCGTGTCACCAACCACTCAAGCATCAAGGTGATTGATGCGGCGGGCGTCGAACGTTTCAGCACCATTGTCTATGAGTTCAACCCACTTTCCGAAGAGATCTACGTCAATCGCCTTGAGGTCTACAATGAGGAGGGGAAACTGGTCTCCAAGGGAAAGGTCGACGACTACTATGTCACCGACGCTGCAGATGATGGCCAGGCCGATGAAGAGAAGGCATTGAACATCCCGGTATCGGGCTTGCGTCCGGGGTCTCGTGTCGAACTTCAGGTCACCCGCAGATACCGCAGTGCACCCGAGCGTCTCCCGTTTCGCAATTACTACTTTTCGGGCAGAGATCCCATCTTGAACGCGGTCTTGTACGTCGAGGGCGATACCAAGCACGTGGGCTGGTCGAATTCAGATCGCTTCCTGCCCAACGTTGGCAAGGGCTACATGGCCTGGCAGGTGAAGCGACCCATGACGTATACGGCGGAGCCGTTTCAACAACATCCGGAAGAGTATCTCGCCGAAATCTCCATCGGAGACAAGCGCGAACAGTGGGCCGATAATGTACAAGTTTATCTTGCGCGTATCCAAGACCGGTTCCGTGCCGAAAAACGAGTGAAGCAGACTGGAAGTCAAGTGGGGAAGGGCCTGACGAGTCTATCGACGAAGATGCTGGCGGCAGCAAGTTTTGTCCAGCGCGAGATCACTTACAAGGCCATCGAGTTTGGGGTGCGTGGGCGGATGATGAACCTTGCCTCGCAGACCCTGGATAATCGCTATGGGGACTGTAAGGACCACAGTATGCTCCTCTGGCAGATGCTAAAGTCACAAGGGGTAAAGGCTCATCTCGCGCTTGTGCGCACCGACGGTGAGGTAGTCGAGAGCCTTCCTTCCCTCGATCAATTTGACCACATGATCGTGTATGTGCCGGGCCCCAACGGCAGCGGGCAGGCTTTTGACGCCACGCAGAAGGGTTACGACATGGCACTTCCCGTTCCGCTAGGGCTGAACGGGAAGAAAATCTTGCTGCTGGATTCGAAACAACCCCGGTTTGTAAAGTTGCCGGAGTATCCAGACAAGGCAAATCAGGTTTCGAGCTACCGCGCTGTGAGCTTCAAACAGGGCGATATGCACGTGGACGAGACGTTGACGATTCATGGGTACTACGCGGGTTACATGCGAGGGCACATCGGCTCCGAGGCCCCCGAGAACTACCAGCGACTGTTGCAATCAGATCTTGAGAACGTCCTGCCCTCTTTGAGAATTGAGAAACTCGATATCCTGGGATTGGCCGAAGTGGAAAGCCCACTAAAGATCAAGATTAGTTACGTGATTCCTAAAGCTCTGCGAAGCCAGGAGAGCACGGCCTCGGCCCTGCTGCCCGCCGTCTGGGAGCATTATTATATCTCCACCAACTACACCGATCGCCGGGTGACACCCTTCAGCTTCAGCCATCCCCTCACCATCGAATCCAAGATCACGGTGACTCCTCCAACCGGGTTTGCTCTGGGAGTACCTTCGGGCCAAGCACTTCGGAAAGCCTTCGACGTATTGAAGTGGAGTCTGGGTTGGGGCCAGCAGATGGATTTGACCGAGATCGAATTTAGCTTCTACCGTCCCAGCGGCGATTATCCCGCCAACCGCTTTGCGAAATACAACGAAGCGGTAGAGGAGGTGCGCAGCGCCATCAACGCCGAGCTGGTGTTCGAGCGCGCATCGAAAGCCAGTCGAGGAAAGATCGTAGGCCAGCGTTGATTTCGTAGCATTTCAGTAGGTCATGGTTTTTTCTGCGTGTGGCTTCTTCTGAAAGTCTCCTCGAAAGTGTTTGCAGATGCTTACCGTTGCGGCAATTCACCACATGAAAACGACTTTCAATTTCGTTATCATGTCAAAATTGGTATCCGGCATAGAGGGAGGAAGCCTTTTCCCAGCCAATCAAGGCTGCTCCCTGGTGAAACGTGCCAACTCACTAACCGCCGGAAATCGGGAAAATCGGTACCTACAGAAATTGAAGGAAAAGATGATACGCCCATTGATAACCATGTTCTTTCTGGGATTGCTCGCGACACCCATCATTGCTGAGGCTGAAGACGAGCATCTTCTAGGCGACTGGGCCGGGTTGCGCACCACCCTTGAGGAAAGAGGAATCACTGCCGGGGTAGTGCTAACTGCCGATTTCTTATACAACACCCGCGGCGGGATCGACGAAGACGGCACCATCCTTGGGAATCTCGACCTCACCTTCGAGGTGGACACGGAAAAGGCTGGATGGTGGGGAGATGGCACCTTTCTCCTCTACGCTCTCGGCAACTGGAATCATGGTGGGTTCATGACCGATATTGTCGGGGACCTCCAGGCTACGAGTAATATCGAGGCCGTTGAAGCCTTGAGGCTATACGAGGCCTGGTACGAGCATCAATTCGCTGATGGCCGCCTATCTCTTCTAGGCGGCCTGCACGACTTCAACAGTGAGTTCAATGCCCTTGAATACGCCTCATTGTTTACCAATAGTTCCTTCGGAATTTCGCCCGACATTTCGCAGACCGGGCCTTCCATTTTTCCCACCACATCGCTCGCGTTCCGCTTGCGGGCGCAGCCAACCGAACGCAGCTACCTCCTGGTGGCGGTGTATGACGGTGTACCGGGTGACCCGGACAACCCCCGGCGTACAACGATCAAGCTGGACAAGGGCGATGGTGTATTTGCGGCGGGAGAGGTAGGGCTGACGGAAGGTGAACCGGGGCAAAAAGATTATTACAAACTGGGCCTGGGAGCCTGGCTTCACACTGCTGATGTGGAAAATTTCGACGGGCAAATGCATGACAGGAACGACGGTGTCTATTTGATCGGCGAAAAGACGTTGTTCGCGGAAACCGATGACGGTCAGGGGCTGGGGGCCTTTGTGCAGTTCGGCTTCGCCGACAAGGACCGGAACCAATTAGGGAACTATTGGGGCGCAGGTCTCCATTACGTGGGACTTATTCCTGGGCGTGATCGTGATATCACCGGCTTGGCCGTTGCCAGCGCCCGGAATGGAGATCCGTTCATGAAGTTCTCCAAGGAAGTGGAGATGTCCCCCGTCGAAAATACAGAGACGGTGATCGAGCTTACTTATCGGGCAGAGATCCGACCCGGGTTGGTTCTGCAGCCGGATGTGCAGTACGTCATCCAGCCGAGCATGGACCCCGAGCTTGATAACGCCTTGCAGATCGGAGTCCGACTGGAGATGACCTTCTAAAAGGGCCAAGCCCCGGGATGGGAGCAATAATGAATGTGTCACCGCTTGAAAATAAAGCTGCTATGATGAAGCTGAGGTTCGTATAGGTTCGTATAGGTTCGTCTGGTGTTCACTCTGCCTGCGGTTGATACCTATTATTGATTTTACTTATCCATCCAAAGAGACGATGCTCCCTCACGTATTAAGAACACACCAACCCCCACGAACGGGAAACCTGGAGAATGCCATGAAACACGAACGACCGGAACTCCCCTATCCAAGCGACGCACTCGAACCCCATATCTCACAGGAGACCTTCTCCTTCCACCATGGCAAGCATCACCAAGCGTATGTGAACAAGCTCAACGAGCTCATCGTCGGAACCGAATTCGAGGATGCATCCTTGGAGGAGATCATCGCAAAAGCCAGTGGAGGAATCTTCAACAACGCAGCCCAGGTATGGAACCACACGTTCTATTGGAACAGCCTCGCACCCAATGGCGGCGATGCACCCACCGGCGCCATCGCGGATGCGATCGCGGCGCAGTGGGGATCCTTCGACAAGTTCCAAGAGGAGTTCACCCAGGCAGCAGCGACCAACTTTGGCTCCGGATGGACCTGGCTCGTCAAGAACGAAGAGGATGAACTCGAGATCGTGAGCACGAGCAACGCGGGCAACCCGCTTACACAAGGCAAGACCCCGATCCTGACGATCGATGTGTGGGAGCACGCCTACTACGTCGACTACCGCAATGCGCGGCCCCAGTACATCGATGCGTATTGGAACCTCGTGAACTGGGATTTTGCGAACGAGAATTTCTGAGCGACTATGACAATACGAGCCAAGTGCAGCGAAGCAGAAGAGTGGTGGGCCCAGTAGCGGGTGCACGCCACCCGCCGAACCTACGACCTTCGGATTAAAAGTCACCGCGCGAGGCGCTCTTGGAGCAAGTCACAACTGACTTCGACACAGTACAACAAATGAATTCAAGAGGTTGCAGTACCCACGCCCAATCCCTTTGCCGCTCTTGATTGTCACTTGTTGTCGTTATCTGCGGCCAAGTGCCCCATGGAATCTCACCGATGGGCTTTGATCTGTGGTGACTCCCTCCCCGCTCTATTCTCTTGGTTTGGGATCAGTTCCTGGCCATCTCGGGCCATCTGGATCTGCGCATCAGGCGTCGCAACTTCTGGACTGGTCCTTAAAGAAAGCACCTACCTGGGCAGAGGGATAAGCCAACATCCCGCGCCGTCGAAAGAGGTATCGCAGCAAGTTTTTCATAACCCGGGGAAGTCGCAATCTGTTGGCTTCAGTCCGGTGGGGCAGGAGGTTGGTCGCGCGACGACGGTGCGACCGGTTCGGCAGGTGGTCGATCAACTCATCGAGGAATACCACGATGCCGTCGAGCGTTTGAATGAGCTGATGGAGAAATGATCGACGGCTACGGAAAAAGGCTAGTACATAATTTCGAGGACGGTCACGCCTTTCGCCCGCGTCGACTTCGAAATATAGCCAATCGCCGCGGGGTGACTCTTCACGTAATCGATGACTTCCTGATCTGTGTTCAGCGTTACAGGTGGATTCA
>PIVT01000457.1 GCA_003353845.1 Pseudomonadota bacterium
GGATGCCGCGGCGTTCGCGATCGCGTAGTGTTCGCTCAGGACGTGTGGACGCAGGGCATGGCTGTGCATTGGGTACGGCTTGGAACGAGGTATCGGAGCACGCATCACGCGCCAGCCCGGTGGTGCCGCAGCATCTGTCGGACAGTGCGCAGGCCGCTGCAAATTTTGCTGAACGACGGCGACGCGTGAGGCGGACCGCTGCCCCGGCTGCGAGTTCGAGCGCGTACCCGCGTGACCGGGCTACTTCTTCGTCAGCATGGCCAAGATCGTTTTCTCCGCTGCGTCCAAGCATTGCTCCGTCGGAGGAGCGGCCTTGTCCCCCTCGTGACAACAGCAGCCGCTGCGCAAAGAAGGTGCGAGACGATCCTTTTCCTAATTCGCATCCGGTGGCTGTGCTAGCCGCTCCGGAATCAGCGTGGCGAACAATTGTTCTTCATGTGGGCGCGGACGCAAAGTGGGATGATGTGAAGAAACACGTTGTGAGCAAGCTTCCTCGTCTCCCGCCAAATCCTGGAGTGAAGCGTGTGGAGCATGAAGGATACCGTTTGGTGACGCAATTCACAGGTCGGTCGTTGCATTGGAATGCAAAGGCTGAGCCGACTATGGAGAACATGGCCGTAATATTTGCTGAGCGCCCTGGTGCTGATGCTTGGCGAGGAGTATGGGGAGGGCCAGACAAATCTGATGCCGAGCGCGCTGCCGAACAAGAGTGTGTGTCCTGTGATATCAGCGCTATTGTGCTGGTGCCGAGCAAGTGGTTTTCTTCACAAGGACATAGCAGCCCATGCGCTCAGTTTTCCTAAGGGAATGTTTTCGTCAGATTCAGGCGCTGGTATGGTGCCACTGACGAATGAATTGTTGAGGCATGTGCCTCGACGCTTTAGAAGTTCTGGATCTGTGCTCGACGCAGGACATGGAAGACAGCGCCTGGTCGTGATTTATACATCATGTCAAATCGAGCATGTCAGTTTTGCAGCAGTTATTTTTTTTAGTAGCGTAGAAAATATTGTATCAGTGAGTGTTCGCATATGAAATCGGAAGGTTTCATTGACTTTGTGTTTTGTGTTGTCTTTGTTAGTTGTTTGTGTGTCGAGCTGCGTCTTCATGTGATCGATGCGCATCATCTTGCTGGTGGCAGAACGTCTGTGTCAAGCGAGTTATCCATCGTTG
>PIVT01000458.1 GCA_003353845.1 Pseudomonadota bacterium
GGGAGTTGAGAAATCCAGCCGGCGAGGTTGGGAACCCGGAAGTTGAGGCGGCGAGCCTCAGCCACCGGTTCCACGTCTTTTCTCTCTCTCACTTACGAAACGATTACGATAACGATACGATAGCAACGATTGCAACGATACTCCCGTCTTTCTAGCTAGCCTAGTAGATAACTCAGTGGTTAGAGCAACAGGTCATTCCCGTCTATTTCCAGGCGCAAATCGACAAGTTTATCATTGATCCCATTCGCTCATATCACAGGTGTGTTCTCATCTTTCTCGAGAAAGAAGAAACCACTCGTTTCGATTGCCTGTTCGGATATGTGTGACCTGTTATTTAATTATTTCGCACCTCCATCATACGCACGAAATGCTCGGCACAGTAGGCCGTTGCATCGAACAAAGACGTCGTCGAGACGCAATAAAGCCGTCGAGGCACAAAAAGAGCGGCCGTCGAGGCACGCAAATAATGGCATCGAGCCATTGGCGTCGAGCCAACAAGGTCATCGAGACCAGGTCGTCGAGACCACGAACAGTCATCGAGACTGCGAACGATAGTCATCGAGACTACGATAACGAAAAGTCAGCGCGACTATAACCGTACGAAAAGTCGGCGTGACTATAAACAAAAGCGTATCTAACCCTCACATCACATCATCGTCGTATCTTTCTCTCGCTAAGCACCATCGACAGTAATCATGGCAGCAGAACCCGCTGCGATTCGTACCCTCCTCGGTGCACATGGCGTCTCCCGCCAAGTTACGAGAGAGTCGATCACTGACGAACTCGGCCTGAACTCGGTCCAGGCGTGGATTACGTCCATGGCCGGCGACCCGTCCGAGTTTGCCAGCGAAGTACGCCGTCAGCTCCGCGATCTGATGAAGGATGCTCGTCACGAGGATCCGCCGGTGCCTCCAGCCCTGCGGCCGGACGTCAATCCCAGCACGCTGGCAGGAGTCACCAACTTCGCCCAGACGATCAGCTTCTACGCTCAGCGTGGGCAGCCAATTGGCGTCAACATCGTCGTCAACGCCAACCACGTCAACGCCATCAACCACTTCAGCGAGTTGTTTGCCATCGGTAAGGCCGGTAAGCCGACGGAGGAGTGGACACTACCTCTATTGGATAAGGGCGTCGAGCCAAACTCCACCAAGTATGCTGATTGGCTGA
>PIVT01000066.1 GCA_003353845.1 Pseudomonadota bacterium
GTCGAGATGTCGGTGGAGTTGATTCAACCCATCGCGATGGACAAGGAACTTCGCTTCGCCATCCGTGAGGGTGGTCGCACAGTAGGTGCGGGCGTCGTGGCCAGCATCATCGAGTAAGAGTTTGTCGGGCCCCAGTCGAGTATATGGCTGGGGTTTGGACTTACTGTCTCAAAATTTTAGTGAATCGAGAAAGTGAATCGAGAGCGAAAGGATAAAAACATGTCGGAAGTAGCGGCCCAAAAAATCCGTATTCGGATGAAGGCCTACGACACCAAGCTCCTGGATATGTCTGCCGGCGAAATCGTCGATACGGCTGTGCGCACAGGTGCGCGAGTCGCAGGACCGATTCCTCTGCCAACACGAATTAACAAGTTCACGGTTCTCAAGGGGCCTCACGTTGATAAAAAGTCGCGTGAGCAATTTGAGATGAGAACCCATAAGCGTCTGATCGACATTTTGGAGCCCACAGCACAAACAGTGGACGCCTTGATGAAGCTGGAACTCGCAGCTGGCGTGGACGTGGAGATTAAGCTCTAGTCATGGCCAAGCTCGAAGTGAAAAACACCGACAATAAGAAAGCGGGCAGCATCGATCTGAGTGCAGACGTGTTTGAGGCCGATGTGAAGCCGCATCTCTTTCATGCTGAAGTTCGGCGCCAGCTTGCTGCGCGTCATACGGGTACGCATTCCAGCAAGAATCGCGCGAGCGTTTCCGGTGGTGGTGCCAAGCCCTGGAAGCAAAAGGGAACAGGTCGCGCACGTCAGGGTACGACCCGTGCTGCACAGTGGAAGGGTGGAGGCTCTGTCTTCGGTCCCGTTCCACGTGGCTACGATCACAAGATCCCAAAGAAAATGCGCAAGGCCGCCCTTCGCGGTGCGCTCAGCATGCGTTTGCAAGAAGATGCCTTGACTGTGATTGACGGTGAGTTGGTGGATGAAATCAAGACCAAAGCACTTTTGGCCTTGTTGAATACTTTGGGCCTTTCGGACAACTCGGTGTTGATCCTCTCCGACGGCGAAAATGAGAAACTGGAACTTTCTGCGCAGAACATTCCCAATGTGAATGTGTTGCGCGTCGAGGGCATCAATGTGATGGATGTCCTGCGTCATGAAAAAATTGTGATTATGAAAACAGCTGTTGAGCTGATCGAACACCGATTGGGAGCTTCGGCATGAATATTCACGAAGTAATCAAGCGCCCCTTGCTAACAGAGAAGGTCAATATTATGCGCGAAGAGGACAACGTCGTCTCTTTCGCAGTCAATCCTCGGGCGAGCAAATTCGACATCCAAAAAGCTGTCGAAGAACTCTTCAATGTGAAGGTGCGCAACGTGCGCACGATGCGTATGCATCGCAAGAAGCGACGCATCGGGAAGCACATTGGTGAGAAGGCCGAATGGAAAAAAGCAATGGTGAAACTCGAAGAGGGTCAATCCATTGAGTTCTTCGAGGGAGTGTAGGGTAGATGCCGAACGTTAAATACAAGCCATCTTCGCCCGGTCGTCGCGGCATGAGTGTCCCGGATTTCAACGAGATCACTCGCGGTCGTCCGGAGAGGTCCCTTGTCGAAGGTCGTACCAGCAAGACTGGCGGTCGCAACGCACATGGACGCACTACGAGCTATCACCGCGGTGGTGGTCATAAGCGCCTGTATCGAAAAATTGATTTTCGCCGCGACAAGGTGGGGATTCCCGCCAAAGTGGCCAGCATTGAATACGATCCCAACCGCACCGCGCGCATTGCGCTGCTTCATTATGTAGATGGCGAGAAGCGCTACATCCTGGCACCGGTGGGATTGTCCGTGGGCGACCGTTTGATGTCGGGCCCCGACGCAGAGATTCGACCGGGCAACTGTCTTCCCATTGCCAAGATGCCTTTGGGTACTTTGCTCCACGCCATTGAAATGAAGCCGGGCAAGGGGGCGCAGATGGTTCGCGCCGCTGGTGGATCCGCTCAGTTGATGGCCGTTGAGGGCACTTACGCACAGCTTCGCTTGCCCAGTGGCGAGCATCGCAAGATTCACGTGAATTGTGCGGCGACCATTGGCCAGGTTGGAAACGTAGATCATAGCTTGTTGACTGTTGGCAAGGCTGGCCGCAAGCGCTGGATGGGACGCACGCCCATCGTGCGCGGTGTGGCCATGAACCCCGTCGATCATCCCATGGGTGGTGGTGAAGGGCGATCCTCGGGTGGCCGTCATCCCTGTACGCCTTGGGGAAAGCCGACCAAGGGACATCGAACCCGCAAGGTAAAGAAGCAGTCGAGCAAGTACATCGTGAAACGACGAGGAAAGAAGTAAATGGCACGCTCACTGAAAAAAGGTCCATACGTCGAACCCAGTCTTCAACGCAGGGTTGATAAGTCCGGTGCAGATGGAAAGAAGCAGGTGATCAAGACATGGTCCCGCCGTTCCATGATTACTCCTGACTTTGTTGGAATGACATTTCATGTGCACAACGGAAAATTGTTCGTGCCGGTATTTATTACCGAGAATATGGTGGGTCACCGCTTAGGTGAATTTTCTCCCACACGAAAATTCTTGGGTCATGCTTCGGATAAGAAGGTGAAACGCTAAAATGGCTGTTCGAGCAAAACTCTCCAACTATCGTATCAGTGCTCAGAAGGCGCGCTTGGTTGCGGATCAAATCCGAGGCCGAGGCGTGGAAGAGGCGCTGTCCCTTCTCGATCTGTCCGGTAAGAAATTCGCGAAGCCTTTGGCGAAGTTGGTGCGTTCCGCGCTGGCCAACGCAGAAGAAAAGAACGACCGCGAGAATGCCGGATTGAACATCGACAATTTAGTAATACGCAGCATTGCTGTGAATGAAGGCCCTGCTTCCTGGCGCATTCGACCCCGCGCACAGGGGCGAGCGGCTTGGATTGCGAAACGAACCAGCCATGTTTTGTTGGAGCTGGACGAGGCGTAATACGCCCAAAAGATGAGGTAAGAACGTGGGACAAAAGGTCCATCCATACGGTTTTCGAGTTGGCACCATCTACGGATGGCAGTCGAATTGGTTCGCTGAGCGTGATTATGCAGAGCAACTGCTTGAGGATATGAAGATCCGCAAGTTTGTGAAGACCAAGCTGCATCACGCGGGCATTTCCAAAGTGATTCTCGAGCGAACGGGTGAAAAACTCGTTTGCAATATTCACACGGCACGCCCGGGTATTCTGATCGGAAAACGCGGTGCGGAAATCGATGTGTTGCGAGGAGAAATTGGCAAGCTCACGAACAAGGAAATCTTTGTAAACGTCATTGAGATTCGCAAGGCTGAGCTCGACGCCCAGTTGGTTGCGGAAGCCGTGGCTTTGCAGCTTGAGCGTCGCGTCGCATTTCGAAGGGCCATGAAGAAGGCCATTCAGAGCACCATGAAGTTCGGCGCCGAAGGCATCCGCCTGCAGTGCTCGGGTCGATTGGGCGGCGCTGAAATGGGACGGCGTGAGTGGTATCGCGAAGGTCGAGTGCCTCTGCACACCTTGCGCGCCAATATTGATTATGGCTTTGCAGAAGCGAAGACAACCTACGGCATCATCGGTGTTAAATGTTGGATCTTCAAAGGTGAAGTGGCTGACAAAGACATTAACAAGGGCACGCTTTCGTCGCGTGTCCAGGAATCATAGGTAGCGGGTCATGCTTCAACCGAAGAAAACAAAATTTCGCAAGCAATTCAAAGGCCGGATGCGTGGCAAGGCCTATCGGGGGAACCTCGTTTCCTTCGGTGACTTTGGCTTACAGGCCACAGAATGCGGTCGCCTGACGGCACGCCAGATCGAGGCTGCTCGTATTGCCATGACGCGTCACATCAAGCGCCAGGGAAAAATCTGGATTCGCGTGTTCCCGGATAAGCCCGTGACCCGAAAGCCTGCCGAAGTCCGCATGGGTAAAGGTAAGGGTAGTGTCGATCACTGGGCGACCGTCGTGAAACCTGGCCGCATGCTTTATGAAATGCAGGGTGTTCCGGAAGAGTTGGCTCGAGAGGCCTTCCGCTTGGCAGCAAACAAGCTCAATATTCCGACACGTTTTGTGAACAGGGAGACAATCTGATGAAGGCTACCGAATTGCGCAGTCTGTCAGTTGATGAACTGAACACCAAAACGAGCGAATTTCGAGCAGAACTTTTTAACTTAAAGGTGAAGCATGCGACGGGTCAGTTAGAAGATACGGCCCGCTTGCGAACACTTCGCCGAGAGATAGCTCGCGCTGAGACGGTTAAGCACGAGATTCAAGAGGCGCAAAAGTGAGTGAGCGTGGAAGAAAACAGGCGCTGGTCGGCACGGTCGTCAGCGATAAGATGGACAAAACCGTTGTCGTTCTCGTAGAACGATTGGTGAAAGATCCTCTTTATCAGAAGTACATCAAGCGGCACCAGAAGTTCATGGCACACGATGAGACGAATTCGTGCGGTGAAGGTGATCGAGTACGGATTGAAGAGCATCGAGCGCTTTCAAAGAAGAAGCGCTGGATGGTAAAAGAAACTCTCGTAAAAGCAGTTCGCATCTGATTGGGAATGTAGAAAGATGATCCAGCAAGAATCGACATTAACAGTTGCGGATAATTCAGGTGCCCGAAAGGTGCTCTGTATCCGAGTGCTCGGCGGAACTCGTCGCAGGTATGCATCTGTGGGCGACATTATCGTCGTCGCGGTAAAAGAGGCTATCCCGAATTCTCGCGTCAAGAAGGGTGAGGTGCGAAAAGCAGTTGTGGTTCGCACAGCCAAGGCTATCGGCCGACCCGACGGATCTTGGATTCGCTTTGACGAGAATGCCGCAGTGCTTATCGACAATAATAACGAGCCCGTGGGTACACGTATCTTCGGACCCGTCGCGCGTGAGCTTCGCGCCCGTAAATTTATGCGCATCATCTCGCTTGCGCCGGAGGTGCTCTAACGTGGCAGCCCCCAGGCTAAAAGAACAGTATTACGCGGAAATTGCATCCAAACTCAAGGATGAGTTTAGCTACGGAAATGTTCACCAGATCCCCCACATTGATAAGGTGGTGGTGAACGTGGGCCTTGGCGAGGCAACGCAGAACCCAAAGCTCCTCGATGCCGTGATGGTGGATTTGGCGGCCATTACCGGTCAAAAACCAGTCCTGCGTCGAGCTCGCAAATCGATTGCCGCATTCAAGCTTCGAGAAGGTCAACCCATTGGTGCTTCCGTTACGTTGCGTTCAGCGCGCATGTGGGAATTCCTCGATCGGTTGATCAACGTGGCCTTGCCACGTGTTCGAGACTTCCGCGGTGTTTCGCCCAAGTCTTTTGACGGGAACGGAAATTATACCCTGGGTGTGAAAGAGCAGATCATTTTCCCCGAGGTGAGTTATGACCAGGTTGAACGCATGACGGGCATGAACATCACGATCTGCACGTCTGCGAAAACAGATGGAGAGGGGCTCTCCCTTCTCCGCCAATTAGGAATGCCCTTCCGCAGCTAGGGCTGCGTTAGGCGAAAGTGAAGAGAGGAAAAATCGGTGGCTAAAACATCGCTCATTAACAAGTCAGAGCGTACGCCCAAATTTAAGGTTCGGGCTTACAACCGGTGCAAAGTGTGTGGTCGTCCACGTAGCTACCACCGCAAGTTTTCTCTCTGTAGAATTTGTCTCCGCAAGTTTGCGCTGGAGGGGAAAATCCCCGGCGTGACCAAGTCGAGCTGGTAAGGGGATAAGATTATGATGACAGATCCCATCGCAGATATGTTGACCCGAATCCGCAATGCCGGAATGGCGAGGTCCTTGAGTGTGACGATGCCCGCTTCGAAGTTGAAGCGCTCCATCCTCGAGGTTCTTCAAGAAGAGGGTTACATCGATAGTTTGCAGGATGCAGAGTTGGATGGTCACCCCGCGTTGACCTTGCGTGTGCTTTATAAAGATGAAGGCACGACGTTGATTGAGGGGCTCCGCCGCATAAGTCGGCCCGGGCGACGTGTTTATGTCGCGGCTGATTCGGTGAAAAAAGTTCGAAATGGAGTTGGGCGAGCGGTTCTCTCTACCTCCGAAGGTGTGGTTACCGACGTGAAGGCACGTGAGCTTTCTGTGGGTGGCGAAGTGCTGTGTGAGGTCTGGTAGATAATGTCTCGAATTGGAAATATGCCAGTAACGATTCCATCGGGTGTGACTGTGTCCCCGACAAATGGACAGCTCACGGTGAAGGGTCCCAAGGGTACCTTGTCGCGATCTGTGCCCGATAACATCACGATTAAAGTTGATGGTGACGTGGCTAAGGTGGAGCGTGCCAACGAGGAGAAGTCGGTGCGCTCACTGCACGGACTTGTACGTGCACTGTTGGCCAATATGGTTACCGGTGTCAGTGATGGCTTCAGCAAAGAATTAATTATTGAAGGCGTGGGTTATCGCGCTGAGATGCAGGGCAAGCAACTGAAATTGCTCCTGGGATTTTCTCACCCCATTTTGATGGATGTACCGGAAGGCCTGTCTCTCGACGTGGATAAGCGCGGCCTGACAGTGAAGGTTAACGGCATCGACAAAGAACAGGTGGGCCAATTCGCTGTGAACATCCGTCGGCATCGTCCCCCGGAGCCCTACAAGGGCAAGGGCGTTCGATATGCTGGTGAACACATCCGACGCAAGGCCGGTAAGGCCGGAGCGGCGGCCTGAGGGAAGTATGGCTAAGAATCTAAAGACGCGAAAAGAACTCTGGCGCGCTCGTCGCGGGCGAACGAAGAAGAAAGTAGCCAAGTCCGAATTGAATCGGCTGACGGTCTTCCGTAGCGCCAAACATATCTATGCTCAGATCGATGATCCTGCGGGCAAAACCTTGGGCACGGTTTCGACTTGTTCCAAGGCTGTGGTGGGTGACGTTGCACAGACAGGCGGAATTGAAGCTGCCAAGTTGGTGGGATCCGCGATTGCGGGTTTGGCCAAGGATAAAAAGATCGAGCAAGTTGTATTCAACCGAAATGGGTACCTGTATCACGGGCGCGTAAAGGCTTTGGCCGATGCTGCACGTGAAGCGGGCCTGAAGTTCTAGCGAAGGCGACACCTCATCATGACGACGCAATTCCTGAATGCAAACGATTATGATCTCAACGATCGTGTCATCCATATCAACCGCGTAGCCAAAGTGGTGAAGGGCGGTAAGCGCTTCAGCTTCAGTGCCCTTGTAGTTGTGGGCGATGGCAATGGGGTTGTTGGTGTTGGTCTTGGAAAGGCCGGCGAAGTTCCCGAAGCGATTCGCAAAGGTGTGGAGAAGGCCCGCCGCGACTTGATTCGTATTCCCCTCATGGACGGCACCTTGCCCCACGAAATTGTGGGTGTGTTTGGTGCGGGCCGTGTCATGCTGCGTCCCGCTTCTTCGGGTACCGGTGTGATCGCGGGAGGTCCGGTGCGTGCCGTGGTGGAAGCCGCTGGTGTGCACGACGTATTGACCAAGACTTTAGGTACCAATAATCCCCGCAATGTGGTGCATGCCGTCATGCAGGGCTTGCGCAGCCTGCGCCACCCCGACGAGCGCGGCAAGCAGCTGGGGAGGGCGTAATGGCCGACAAAACGATTCGAGTTACCCTTGTGCGTAGCCCCATCGGCTACAACAAGAAGCAGCGAGACAACTTGCGTGGATTGGGCCTGCGGCGATTGCACCAGACCGTGGAGGTCATCGACCAGCCCTGCAATCGCGGAATGATCAATAAAATCATCCACCTCTTAAAGGTAGAGGAGGCTTCCAATGCTTAATCAACTCACACCCAACAAAGGTGCGAACCACCGCAAGAAGCGTGTCGGTCGTGGGCCGGGTAGCGGTGTAGGCAAGACATCGGGACGCGGAGTTAAAGGCCAGGGCCATCGGTCAGCGGGTCGTGAGACTCCTCTTTGGTTTGAAGGTGGGCAGATGCCACTTGTGCGCCGTATCCCCAAGCGCGGTTTCAAGAACATCAACACCAAGGATGTCACGGTGATTAACGTGGGCCACTTGGACGGATTTGCTGAAGGCAGTACTGTCGATGTAGCGGGTTTGAAAGAGCGCGGATTGATTCGCGGCACGGCAGCTCTGGTTAAGCTGCTGGGTGAAGGTGAAGCGCCCAAGGGCCTGACCGTCCGTTTGAACCGTGTGAGCGCTGGAGCGCGCACGAAAATTGAAGCTGCTGGTGGTACGGTGGAGTTGATCGATTGATTGAGGGTATCCAAAATATTTTTCGGATCCCCGAGCTCCGACAGCGCATCCTGTTCACCATTGGGATGCTTGGTGTTTATCGCGCCGGCTGTCACATCCCCACACCTGGAATCAATCCCGAAGCGATCAAGGCTTTCTTTGATCAAATGTCAGGAACGGTCTTCGGGTTGTTCAATCTCTTTTCAGGCGGTGCACTAGAGCAACTCTCCATTTTTGCGCTGGGCATCATGCCCTACATCAGTGCCTCCATCATCATCCAACTGCTCACTGTTGTGATCCCGCAGTTGGAGGCCCTTCAAAAAGAGGGCGAAGAAGGCCGGCGCAAGATCACCCAGTGGACGCGTTACGGTACCATTGGTTTGGCTCTGTTTCAGAGTCTCTTAATCGCCAAAGCCTTGGAAAATGGTTCTTTTGGACCCAATGCCGTGGTTAATCCCGGTTTGGGCTTCGAACTCATGGCGATGATTACCCTCACGACGGGCACAGCCTTCATTATGTGGTTGGGTGAGCAAATTACTGAGCGTGGTATCGGCAACGGTATCTCCCTCGTCATCTTTTCCAGCATTGTTATTGGTGTTCCCGGCGGCATCGGACAAATGATTGCTCGTGTAAACCAGGGTGAAAATACTTTATTGGAAGTGTTGGCTCTCTTGGGATTCATGGTTCTCGTGACGGGGGCTGTGGTTTTCTTCGAGCGTGCCCAGCGACGTATTCCGATTCAACATGCGCGCCGCGTGGCCGGTCAAAAAGTTCAGCAGGGCGGCATGAGTTACTTCCCGCTGCGCGTAAACACCGCCGGCGTGCTGCCTCC
The DNA here is from genome assembly GCA_003353845.1 of Pseudomonadota bacterium. Classification (GTDB taxonomy): domain Bacteria; phylum Myxococcota_A; class UBA9160; order UBA9160; family JADFDR01; genus GLO-12. Next base: position 8,934 of record PIVT01000066.1, read on the forward strand.
CATTTTTGCCTCCAGTATCTTGATGTTCCCGCTGACCATCGCACAGTTCAGCAGCATCGAGGCGCTCAATGATTTCATCACCAACTTTCTGCAGCCGGGTAGTTTTATCTACAACGCGGTGTATGTCGGCATGATTATCTTCTTCGCCTACTTCTACACCGCGATCATGATCAATCCCACGGATGTGGCTGAGAATATTAAACGCAGCGGCGGCTTTATCCCCGGTATCCGCCCTGGCAAGAACACAGCGGATTTTATTGACCGCGTGCTGAGCCGCTTGGTTTTGGTCGGCGGTATTTACGTGTCGGTGGTTTGTATCGTCCCCGTGATCCTCTCGGGACGATTTGGCATTCCCTTCTATTTCGGTGGTACGGCCCTGCTCATCATCGTGGGTGTGGGTCTCGATACCATTGGTCAGATTGAATCACATTTGGTGTCCCGACATTACGAAGGTTTTGTCGACGGGGGCCGCCGACGAGGGAGGCTGGGAAATTGACAGCAACTCGATTCCTATTGCTGGGCCCCCCTGGAGCGGGCAAGGGCACCCAGGCAGCGCTGCTCATTGAGAAAATGGCTGTTCCGCAGATTTCCACCGGCGACATGCTGCGCGAAGCCGTGGCCGCGGGAACGGAAATCGGCCAGATCGCTAAAACCTGCATGGACCGCGGTGAGCTGGTATCCGACGAAATTGTCATCGGTGTGGCCCGCGAGCGCCTGGCCAAGGACGATGCCAGCAAAGGTTTCATTTTGGACGGATTTCCCCGAACAGTCGCTCAGGCCGCTGCCTTGGACGAGATGTTGAGCGAATTGGGACAAAAATTGGAACTTTGTGTAGCGATTGCTGTAGAGGAGGAACCTCTCGTCCAGCGATTGCTCAAGCGGGCCGAAATTGAGGGCCGCGCTGACGACAATGAAGAGACGATCCGCAACCGAATGCGCGTCTATCGAGACCAGACCGAACCCCTTTTAGATTACTACAGGGGCAAGGGCATTCTGGCGGAGGTAGAAGGTTCGGGGACGGTCGAGGATGTAGCTGAAAGAATTGGGAAAGTGCTCGAATAGACACGGGCGCAGCGCATCTGGATGCGCTAAATACCGCCCCACTGTGCGGAGTTGACTTCTTCTCAGTAGGGCAATGCGATATTGAATTTTAGCGGAACGAGCGGCCTCTCCCGCCGAAAGGGTGGAAGAGGGCTTGTTGCGCTGTCGTTTCGGCTGCTGAAGCGGAGCGACGAGGAGCCGAGATATGAAAGTTCGAGCATCGGTAAAAAAGATTTGTGACAAGTGTCGAATTATTAAGCGCAGAGGAATTGTGCGCGTAATTTGTGAGAACCCCAAGCACAAGCAACGCCAAGGCTGAGCAGCTGGGGAATTCCCAAACTGCACTATTTGTAGTCGAGTTAGGTCGAGATAATAGGAGTTGAGTTATGGCCCGCATCGCCGGGATTGATCTTCCAAGGAATAAGCGCATTGAAGTTGCGCTTACCTATATCTTTGGGATTGGTCGCCCTACAGCGAAGGATGTCTGTGAAAAAGCAGGGATCGACGTCAACACGAAGACAGATGTCTTGAGTGAGAGTGATGTCAACCGTTTGCGCGAAGTGATCGATGCCGATCACCTCGTCGAAGGTGACAAGCGCAAAGAGATCGGGCTTCAGATAAAGATGTTGATGGATATGGGCTGTTACCGAGGCCTTCGTCACCGACGTGGCCTGCCTGTCCGCGGTCAGCGTACTCACACCAACGCACGCACGCGCAAGGGTAAGAAGAAGACCGTTGCTGGAAAGAAGAAGATATAAATTATGGTGAAAAAAACCGGAAAGAAGAAGGTAAAGAAGAATATACAGAGCGGAATGGTGCACATTCAGGCCACGTTCAACAACACCATCATTACGTTTACCGATGTGTCCGGAAACGCCCTGTCGTGGGCTTCTGCCGGTCAGCAAGGTTTTCGCGGTTCCCGCAAGTCGACTCCATTTGCCGCCCAGGTGGCTGCGGAAGAGGCTGCCCGCAAAGCCATGGACCACGGAGTGCGCTCCGTTGCTGTCTATGTGAAGGGACCGGGAGGTGGACGCGAGTCCGCACTGCGAGCAATTCAGGGAGCTGGTATTCGCGTGACACTCATCCGCGACGTAACTCCGATTCCGCACAATGGTTGTCGCCCGCCTAAGCGCCGGCGCGTATAAAGATTTAGGGGAAGTTCATGGCACGTTACACTGACGCAGTCTGTCGCCTTTGCCGTCGAGAGGGAGCAAAGCTCTTCTTGAAGGGTGATCGCTGCTTTTCCGACAAATGCGCCGTTGAGCGCCGAGCCTATGCACCTGGCCAGCACGGCCAAGGTCGTCCACGCTTTTCCGATTACGGCCTTCAGCTGCGAGAGAAGCAGAAGGTGAAGCGAATGTACGGTCTCATGGAGAAGCAGTTCCGAAGAACCTTCTTCCGCGCTTCCCAGATGAAGGGCCGAACGGGTGATAACCTGTTACTTCTGTTAGAGCGCCGCTTGGACAATGTGGTCTACCGCTTGGGTTACACCACGTCGCGCGCCGAAGCTCGGCAGTTGATCAAGCATGGTCATTTCCACTTGAATGGACGCAAGGCAACGATCCCTTCCATCATGGTGAAGGCCGGTGATTCGGTGACCCTGCGCGACAAATCAAAGAAAGTTGTACGTATTTCAGGAGCACTGGAAACACTGGAAGAAAAGAGTGTTCCTCAGTGGCTCGAAATTAATACGGCGGAATCTACAGGCACCATTAAGGCGCTTCCGACTCGGGAAGATGTTACGCACCCGATTCAGGAGCAGTTGATTGTGGAGCTTTACTCCCGCTAGAGCGGTCCTTTCTCAACCCCAGGTGGAGAACTTTTACATGCAGCAAGAGCTGATAGCGAATAACTGGCGAACTTTGATTCGCCCCAGGCGGATCGACGTTGAAGAGTCCACTGGGACAACGACATATGCGAAGTTTGTCTGCGAACCACTGGAGAGAGGTTTCGGTACGACGTTAGGCAACAGCCTGCGACGGATCTTGCTTTCCTCTTTGCAGGGGGCCGCGGTGACCACCGTGAAGATCAAGGACGTCTTGCACGAGTTCTCCACCATTGATGGTGTGCTCGAAGATTCCAGCGAGGTGATCCTTAACTTGAAGGAAGTGCGCATGCGCCTGCTTCAGGAAGGGCCGCGCGTCTTGCGACTTCACATCACGGAAAAAGGCCCCGTCACGGCGGCCATGTTGGTTTCCGAAGATGGTGCCATCGAGGTACTCAACCCCGATCACGTGATAGCGACGATGACGGGCGAGGGTGAACTTGAGATGGAAGTCACCGTTAATTCGGGCAGCGGCTACGTTCGCGCTGAGGCGAATAAGACGGAAGACATGCCTATTGGTGTGATCCCTGTCGACTCCGTGTTCTCCCCGATTCGGCGGGTCAACTATACCGTGACACCCGCTCGTGTGGGCCAGGACACCAGCTATGACTGCTTGAACTTGGAGTTGTGGACGGACGGTTCTGTTGAGCCCGCCGACGCAGTAGGCTTGTCCGCCAAGATTCTTAAAGAGCAACTCGCCATCTTCATCAACTTCGACGAGCCTGAAGAAGTGGTCGCCGTAGTGAAGACAGAAGAGACGCCGATGAATCCGCACTTGTTGCGACCTGTCGACGAACTGGAGTTGTCGGTGCGTTCGGCAAACTGTCTTCAGAATGCAGACATTCGTTATATCGGCGAGTTGGTGCAGCGCACCGAAAGTGACATGCTGAAGACGAAGAACTTTGGACGCAAGTCGCTCAATGAGATCAAAGAGATCCTGACTGGGATGGAACTCTCACTGGGTATGACTTTGGAAAACTTCCCCACGCGTAGCGAGCTCGACAAGATGCGGCAGGGGAGCGAGGTTTAAGAGATGCGTCACCGTAAACAAGGTAGAGTTCTCGGGCGTAGCCCCTCCCATCGCAAGGCCATGCTTCGCAACATGGTGACTTCGCTGCTCAAGTGCGAGCAGATCGAGACCACCGATGCCAAAGCCAAGGAATTGCGACGACTCGTAGATCGTATGATTACCCTGGGTAAGCGTGGTGATTTACATGCGCGCCGACAGGCGCTTTCGGTGATTCGCGACAAAGAAACGGTCGCTAAGTTGTTTGGCGCCTTGGCCGATCGCTATCGCGAACGTCCCGGTGGTTACTCGCGCGTATTGAAGTCACGCAATCGTGCGGGTGATAATGCACCCCTGTCCATCATCGAATTGGTTGATCGGGAACAGGCCTCCTAAAACCACTGGCGCCAAGCCAAGGGTTTCAAGAGCACCGAGAAACTTACGCCAGGATGGAGCAAGTCTTGAACGATCCCTCGTCCGATCCGACACCAGAAACGCAAGGGGGTGTCCCAGAAGCACCCCGATCCGGATCCATGCTCACGGTGGTACTCGCGGCGGCTGTGGTCGTTTTCGTCGTGCTCGCCGTGGTTTTCTCGGACCCACAAGAGTCGACACCCTTAGGGCAGGGCAGCATCGCGCCCGAATTTGACCTTCCCAACATCGCCGGTGGCCGGAACTCTTTGTCCGATTACAAGGGTCGTGTGGTGCTCCTGAATTTTTGGGCCACCTGGTGCAAGCCCTGCAAGGATGAAATGCCGTCCATGGAAAACTTGTACGCAATGCTGCACGAGCAGGGTTTTGAGCTCGTGGCTATTTCTGTAGACGATGCCGTCGAGCCCGTGTTGGCGTTTCGCGACCAGTACAAACTGACCTTTCCGATTCTGCACGACATTGATATGGATGTGGCCAATCGCTATCAAACCCATCGCTATCCTGAGAGCCTGTTGATCGACGCGGAAGGGAAAGTGATTTCCCGCTTTGTAGGCCCTCGCGAATGGGACGATCCCTTGTACGTGGATCGGATTCGCCAGCTACTCTCCGAGGAGTAGGCCCGCGCCAGGTCTTGCCGGTTATAGGTTCGAGCCGGTAGCCTATACAGGAAGGGTGGGTGAGCGTGCGTCGCTTCTTATTGGTTCCAGGTATTTTGCTTCTTTTCGCGGCTTATGTGCTCCTGAACCGTGCGGGCAGCATTCGCACCTGGCTTGAGCTACGAAGTGACCTTGACGAGGGAGAAGCTCGCATCCAGTTGTTGGAGAATCAAAACGAGGCCATGCGCTTCGAAGTCCAGGATCTGGAGGACAACGATTTTGCTGTCGAGCGCGTCCTGCGCGAGGAACTCGAATTGGCCAAGCCCGGGGAAGTACTGGTGGTACTCCCCGCAGCATCGACATCTGCAACATCGGGGTCCAAAGCAGAGGGGGACCCTGCCTCCTCGCGATCACAAACCCCTGCCGAATAGTTTAAAGCCACGATTTTCTTGACGAAATGAAGGCATGAGGTGATTCTCCCCCTCCATGAAAGACATGAAAGAGCAGCTCCACACACAATTGACCGAGGCCATTGGCGCACTCTTGAAGGAAGCTGGGGATGCTGCCGAAGTGCCCGCCTTCACCCTGGAAGTGCCGCGCAATACCGATCACGGTGACTTTGCCTGCAATGCGGCCATGTTGCTTACCAAGCGCTTGGGCAAGCCTCCGCGCGATATCGCCGCGGCGCTGATTGAACGCTTAGGTGATGCCGACGGCCTGCTGGAAGGCACCGAAGTCGCGGGTCCCGGTTTTTTGAACCTGCGCTTGTCCACCTCGCACTGGCGCGACCTTGTCTTGCGAATCATCCAAGACGGAGCCATCTACGGAAACAATTCAGCGGGCGTCGGCAAGCGCGTCAACGTCGAATTTGTCTCGGCCAACCCGACGGGTCCCCTCACGGTGGGTCACGGGCGTCAGGCGATTTTGGGTGATGTCATCGCACGACTCTTAGGGGCCTCGGGCTGGGAAGTGACCCGGGAGTACTATTTTAATAACGGCGGGCGACAAATGCGTGTATTGGGGCAGTCCCTCAAGGCACGCTACCTCGAGGGCTTGGGCAAAGCGGCTCCCCCGACTCCAGAAATGTTGGATGGCAGCGTAGAAGAGTGGCCCGAAACCCTCGATGGGTTGCCCGTAGCTTTCCCCAACGGCGGTTATCAAGGAAATTATCTCTTTGAAATCGCCGCCGAGTTGCGAGAAACACGCGGCGATGAATTGATCGAGGAAGATGCGGATGGTTTCTTCCGTCTGGAAGCCCAGGGGCGAATTTTCACCGAGATTCGCAAAACCCTGGACTCCCTGGATATCCAGTTCGACGAATACTACAACGAGTCTTCCTTGTACGACGAAGGCAAGTTGGACGAAACCCTGAGCGACCTGCGCGAGAAGAGTTTGGTGTTCGAGCAGGAGGGAGCCACCTGGTTACGAGCCACGGCCCTGGGGCTGGATCGCGACCGCGTCATCATTAAAGGGACAGGCGAACCGACCTACTTATTCCCCGATATCGCGTACCACCGCGAAAAATTCCGACGTGGATTTGATCGAATCGTCGACGTGCAAGGGGCTGATCACATTGAGCAATTTCCCTTTGTGCGCCTGGCCGTCGCCCAGCTGGGCTGCGACCCCGAGCGAATTGAGCTGGTGATGCACCAATTCGTCACCATCACGCGCGGCGGTGAGCAGGTGAAGCAGTCCACGCGCCGCGCCACCTACATCACCATCGACGATCTGGTGGGCGAAGTGGGCGCCGACGTGTTCCGCTTCTTCATGATCCAGCGAAAAGCCGAAGGACACCTGGATTTTGACTTGGATCTGGCCACCTCCAGCGATTGGAAGAAAAATCCAGCCATGTATGTCCAGTACGCCCACGCGCGCACCTGTGGCATTGAGCGCAAGCTAGAGGAGCAGGGCAAGTCCATGCCCGAAGCGACGGAAATGGATGCCGATCGCCTGGTGCTGCCCGAAGAGATCGAGTTATTAAAGAAACTCAATGAGTTCCCAGAGGTTGTTGCGCGTGCCGCTGAGGGCCTCTCCCCTCACCATGTCTCCTATTACCTGCGTGAGCTGGCCGGATTGTGGAATCCCTATATCCAAGACGGGTCAAAGCACCGCATACTTTCTGATGATGAAGGGCTCACCGCAGCGCGAATTGGCCTAGCATTGGCCGTGCGCGTGGTACTCTGCAATGGATTGAAACTTTTAGGAGTGTCAGCGCCGGAGAAAATGTGATGGTTAGATCAGGGCGTAGAGCCGGGTCAAGCAAGCGCGGAGCAAGAGACAAGCATGAAGGTGGGGGCTGGATGCTCAGCACCTTTGGTGCGCTGCTCTTGATTGCGGCGGGTTTTTCCTTCGGGCTGATTTCCGGGGCACTCTGGGAAGAGCGTGACCTGGTCGCGGGCTATGTCTTGGGCCAGACCGAAGAAGTGGTCTTGGTCGAAGCCCCCATTGAGCCCGAAGCCGTTATTGAGGAAGAACAGCCTTTCGGTCTCGGCGCAGGAAAAGAACAGAAGCCCGCACCTCAGCAAGCCAAAGCTTCGCCAAAGCCGGTGGCCGCTGCCCCGGACCGTTCGAAAAAAAGCTCACCTCCTTCTGTTTCCGCCGCGCCACCCATGGGCAATTTTGAAATCCAAGTGGGCGCTTTCTCCAAAGAAGATCCCGCCAATTCGCTGGCCAAGGAACTGAAGTCCAAGGGTTATCCGGTGAATATTGCTTACCAAGCGCCAGAGGCTGGGAAAGATCCACGCTGGCGAGTTCGCGTCGGCCCCGTGAAAACACGTGCCGAAGCAGAGAGCCTTTCGGCGCGCTTAAAGAAAGAACAGAAGCTTCCCACCTGGATTCTGAGCGAAGAGAATAGTTAGTCGAATCCAATCATAGACAGGAAGGTTGTGCTTCCCGGGCATCGTGTAGACTGCACGATGTCAGCTGGAGAAATTGTGAAACGAGTCTGGGCGATCACTGGAGGGAAGGGTCAACTTGGGCGGTCGCTTGCGGCCTTGCTTGAGGCGCGCCAGGTTTCCTTTCAGGCTTGGGATCTAGAAGATTTTGATATCAGTGACGCAGCTCAGGTCAATGGGCGATTGAGCGCTTGGGCTCAGCAGGTTTCTGATGAGCTGAGCTCTGATCAAACGGGAGCGTGCGAGACGGTATTGATTAATACCGCCGCCTTCACCCAAGTGGATCTTTGCGAAAGTGAGCGAGAAACCGCTACACGCGTAAACGAGCAGGCCCCACAGTTCCTGGCTGCTGCTTGCGCAAAGAACGGGATTCGCATGGTGCAGATCTCCACCGATTACGTCTTTGACGGTCGCGCACAGGTTCCCTACGAGGTGGACAGCGAAACGAACCCGCTCTCTCATTACGGGGCGTCGAAGTTGGCTGGCGAAGGACCGGTCCTGGCGGCCGGGGGGTTGGTGGTGCGCACCAGTTGGCTTTGTGGGCCCGGGCGAAATTTTATTGAGGCCATCTTGGAGCAAGCGGCCAAGCGGCACAGTGGCGAAGTGGAAGGTCCCCTGCGTGTGGTGGAAGATCAGCGGGGTTGTCCTACCTATGCGGTGGATTTGGCGGAAGGTGTCGTCGATCTTGTTGAAGCGGATGCGCGAGGTGTGGTTCATCTCACCAACTCGGGCAATGCGACATGGTGGGAGTTTGCCCGAGCGATTCTAGATAGCGCGGGGTATGGCGATCTAGAAATGGAAGCGATCGCAACAAAGAGTTTGAGCCTGCCCGCACCCAGGCCTGCGTACTCGGTCCTCTCTTGTGCCCGAGCAACGCAATTAGGTGTAACTATGCGTCCCTGGCAGGATGCGCTGACGGCTTATTTAGAAAAACAGGGTAAGAAGTAAAACAACGACATGACCGATCAAAGCCGTATACGGAACTTCTGCATTATCGCGCATATCGACCACGGGAAGAGCACCCTGGCCGATCGCCTTCTCGATGAGACGGGGTGTATTAAAGAACGCGAGAAGAAAGAGCAGTTCCTCGACAACTTGGATATTGAGCGAGAGCGCGGCATCACGATCAAGGCGCAGTGTGCACGCATGCACTTTCGCGCCCGGGACGGGGAGGAGTATCTCCTCAACCTCATCGATACGCCGGGCCACGTGGATTTTTCTTATGAAGTGTCGCGTGCCCTGCAAGCCTGCGAGGGTGCCATTTTAGTGGTGGATGCAGCCCAGGGCATCGAGGCGCAGACCCTGGCCAACACCTACATGGCCATCGACGCCAATCTCGAAATCATTACCGTGATCAATAAAATTGATTTGCCCGCCGCCGATCCGGATCACGTGGCTCAGGAAGTGGAAGATGTCGTGGGCCTGGATGCCGCCGACTGCATTCCCTGTTCGGCCAAAACCGGAGAGGGTGTGCGCGAAATTTTGGAGCGCATTGTGGAGGTGGTTCCGCCACCCAAGGGCGACATCGATGCCCCTCCACGCGCGCTCATTTTTGATGCTTGGTTTGATTCCTATGTGGGTGTGGCCATGCTCGTGCGCGTCATCGATGGGACCTTGTCCAAGGGAGATTCCATCAAGTTCATGATGACGGGTGAAGAACGCCAGGTGCAGGAGATCAACGTCATCGATCCCTTCCCGCGTCCGGTAAAAACCTTGCAAGCGGGAGAAGTCGGCGTTCTCACGGCCAGTATCAAAGCCCTGGCTGAAGTAAAGATCGGCGACACTATCACGCATCAAAAGCATGGGGCCGAGGAGCCCCTGCCGGGCTTCCAAGAAGTGAAGCCCATGGTGTTTGCGGGACTCTACCCTGTAGTGGCGGAAGATTATGAAAATCTCAAGACGGCCTTGGACAAGCTCAGCTTGAACGATGCTTCCTTTGGCTACGACCCCGAGACGAGCACGGCCTTGGGGTTCGGTTTTCGCTGCGGCTTTCTGGGGTTCTTACACGCTGAGATCGTGCAGGAGCGATTGGAGCGCGAGCACGGATTGAACCTGATCGCCACGGCACCCACCGTGCGTTATAAGATAAACTTAAAATCCGGCGAGACTTATGAAATCGAGAGCCCTGCGGCTTTGCCCGACATGATCTCTCTGGAGAGTATTGAAGAGCCCACCGTGCTGACCACGATTCATGTGCCCAGCGAATTTTTGGGCCCGGTGCTGGCCTTGTGTCAAGAGCGCCGCGGGACCCAGAAAGAGATGCAGGTGCACGGCAATCGTGTGCAGGTAGCCTATGAGTTGCCTCTGGCCGAGATCGTTATCGATTTCCACGACAAGATCAAAGGCCTCACCAAGGGCTATGGCTCCTTTGATTACGAGTTCATCGGTTATCGCGAGGCAAACCTGGTCAAGCTCGATATTCTTGTGAATGGCGACCCCGTGGATGCGCTCTCCTTGATTGTGCATCGAGACAAAGCACAGCGGCAGGGGGCAGAACTGACGAGCAAACTCAAAGAGTTTATCCATCGTCAGATGTTCGAAGTGGCCATTCAGGCGGCCATTGGTGCCAAGGTGATTGCGCGTACGACCGTCAAGGCCTTGCGCAAGAACGTGACGGCCAAATGTTACGGCGGTGATATCACGCGTAAACGCAAGCTGTTGGAAAAACAAAAAGCCGGAAAGAAGCGCATGAAGATGGTGGGCTCGGTAGAGATCCCACAGGAAGCTTTCCTGGCGGCGCTGAAACTAGGCGACGATTAGTGAGTGAGAGTTTGATGTGCTGGCGCGGGCCGGCGGGCAACGCAGGAGTATCTCAGGGTGAGTAGCAGCGGGAAAAAGCGAAAACAAAAATCCAAAGGGGATTCGGACGAGGTGACGTCCGCAAAAACCAGTCCGGGAGACAATCCCGCGGCCGAAGTCTGCGAGGAAGAGGCGGGCGAAAGCGCCATGGAGCAAATTCGCACCCTGGGGCTAGCGGTGTTGATTGCGCTGGCCATTCGCTGCTTCATCTTTGAACCGTTCACCATTCCTTCGGGCTCAATGCTTCCCACGCTCTTGATCGGTGATCATCTCTTCGTGAATAAATTTGTCTACGGCCCCAAGCTTCCCTTTGTGAATATCCACCTGCCAGGATTGCGCGATCCCGAGCGTGGTGACGTCATTGTTTTTGATGTTGCGCGCAACGGGCACGGCCAGCCCTTTCCGGCGGATCAATGCAAGCGCCCCTGCCGCCGCGAAGCCTTTATCAAACGTCTAATCGGCTTGCCCGGTGACGAGGTGACGGTGAGCAAGGGGCGGGTTTCCATCAACGGTGCGCCCGTGCCCGCCAAGTTCACGGGAGAAGTTTTTACCGACCCGCATGGACAGCGCCTGAATATCTTCCAGGAAAGCTTGGAAAAAGAAGAGGGGGTTCGCGAGCACCTGGCGCTGGACGATGCGCGCGCGGTTGGAAAAGAGGGGACCTGGACGGTGCGAGAGGGTCGCTACTTGATGATGGGTGACAATCGCGACAATTCCAATGACGGTCGTTTCTTTGGCACCATTCGCAAAGACGAAATGAAAGGCCCGGCCTTCATGCTCTACTGGTCCTGGGATTACAACCGCGGTTGGGCACCCTTGTTGAACCCGCTCACCTGGTGGGATCTGCTGATCCACAAGACGCGCTGGGAGCGCATGGGCAACAGTATCGACTAGGAGTGTGCGCGGCAGAGGGGAGCACGCATCCAACCGTGGATCCGGTCCCCCTGTCTGCGTTGCGAAAGCTTGCCCTAGCCCCGCTAGGGCGGCACTTCCGCGCCTTGCCAGCGGG
>PIVT01000459.1 GCA_003353845.1 Pseudomonadota bacterium
CTCCCCGGCCCGGGGATCAACGTCAACGTGTAACCAATCTAGTGTTTTTATGTCCTCCCTCTCTGCCTTTTTGTCCATGTCTTGTAACGTCGGGTTGACATTAAAGTATATGTTGCGTTCTCCGTTCCATACTGCCAACCATGTAGCAAGTTCTTCTTTATCTCTGAATGCTTTTGTCTCTATCCCCTTTCTATCTACTTGTATCGCCGTCAATACCCAAGGACCACCCGGTGTGAATTTCTTCAGAAAACTAAGGGCGGCCTCGCCGTCCGGTCTTGTCGCCACTACTCGTTCTCCTGTTTCCAATACTCAACTAGAACATCATACGGAGCAAGGCCCCGCTCCATTTTGTTCAGCCAGTGACGGCTGTATCCGAGTTCCTCAGCGACTTCCGCTTGAATTATTCCAGTCCGTAATCTCTTGAGCAAACACCACTCGAACGGTTCCAGAGGCATGACGCTCCCGCAGGGAATGACCACGCCCTCTATGATCACGTCACGTTCGGCTTGTCCGTAAAGGTAGCGGGTGGTGTGGTGCCGCTTCGCGGCTTCTTCTTGGGTTAACCCCCTCCGACGACGGTCGATAAGGAGGGCTTCGCCGTGGGTAAGCGATAGGTCATTAAACACTCAATCATCTCCTCTGCATCCAGCCCGGTCGTCCATCGAGCATGTGTTTGTTCATACAACCCCTCCCTGTCGACATATCCGACGTGCTCTGCTGCAACGGGACCCGTAAACAGCAGCCATTCCCGCCGGACCTGCAACAATAGCCAACTCCTGCCCCCTAAGTCAAACCGTCTTTGAAGCCAGATCCTTTGCTCCAACGAGAAACGCTTGACCCGAACGATGGTTTTCGCCCGTTTCGGCCAAGCCCTGAGCCACTTAAGCTCGATCCATCCTCCGATGCAGTTTACGTCCGGCGTGCCCAGCCCGACGCGGTTTTCAATCGCCACAGCATGCAGCGGCTTCAACGCCTTGATCAGCTTCCCCCGCATGTCGCTCTCGCTCATTTGGCCTCCCCCCACGATCGACCAAGCTTCAAGACAACCTTAAACGGCACCCTGGATGTCATGGCCGTCTCCATGATCTGGCTGATCTCATCGCCCTCCGCGCGGTCAGCCACAGAGTTGCCTGTCTCATCATGAACCTGAATCATCATCCAGTA
>PIVT01000460.1 GCA_003353845.1 Pseudomonadota bacterium
ACACGTCGAACGAGTCGCAAACGGTTTCCCCCAATAGGCTTCTGGCGAACACGATGCGACTTGCTAATTTATTTCAACGAGCCGCACGAGTGGCGAATGCTTTTTCCCCCATTAGGTCCCCACGCGCGCGTGCGGCTTGTTCAATATGGTGCCACGCGCAGCGCGATACTTGTTTTCTCAGTTTTTGCGAAAAATCAGGGGTTATGGGGCGGCTTGGGGGTTGGATGGGGTGCAGGGCGAGGGCAGCGCCGAGGGCGGCGCCGAGATTGGGAGGGGCTGGGGTCGGCTGGTAGCTGAATTTCATGCACGCGACGGATCGTAAGGTGATCATGGTGTGGACCAACCCCGATCACCACCGGACGAAAAAAACATTACGCTTTATCAACAACTTGCAAACAACCACGCCGACTCGCCATGTCCCCCTCAATGCTATAGCCAGACCAAAAAATATTGATGACACGAGCGACGCAACCCCGCTCCTCGTTCAGCATTGGAGGGCCGCTTGCAAGTCATAGCTGCGGTTTGGGAATCGTAATGTTTTTCGTCCGGCATTGGCAGCAATTTGGCTGATTTTCGGGATTTGGATGGTGGCCCACCAGCGACCGACCAGTCCGGTCCTGCACTCCACCAAACGATGACACGGTGCCAACAAAAACACAAACCAAAAAAAACGCAAAACACAGCTGCTGACCGACCCCATCCCCTTCCGATCTCGGCGCCGCCCTCGGCGCCGCCCTCGCCCTCCGCCCCATCCAACCCCAAACCGCACCCAAACCATGGCTTTCTCGCGAAAACAGGGAAAACAAGTATCGCGCTGCGCGTGGCACCATATTGAACAAGCCGCACGCGCGCGTGGGAACCTAATGGGGGAAAAAGCATTCGCCACTCGGGCGGCTCGTTGAAATAACTTAACAAGTCGCATCGTGTTCGCCAGAAGCCTATTGGGGGAAACCGTTTGCGATTCGTTCGACGTGTTGCTGATAATTTAACAAGTCACGCCGTTTTCGTCGGAAACCTTGGGGAAAACGCACCCGTGACTCGTGTGACTTGTTGCACCGAATTTAACGAGTCACGTCATTTTGGCCGGAAGCCTGGGGAAAAACGCACTCGTGACTCGTGTGACTCGTTAAATTCAAGAATTAAAAAAATAAAAATAGAAATCTT
>PIVT01000461.1 GCA_003353845.1 Pseudomonadota bacterium
AGTATGCGAAGGATGCCGACCTGGCGATTCACGAGTGCTTCATCACCGTGCCGGCCCTGGTTGAAAAGTTCAAATTCACCCCACAAGGCGCGCTGGATGTGGGCACCCAGGTCCACACCGCGCCTGAAGCGTTTGGAAAAATGATGTCGATCATCAAGCCGCGGATGGCCGTGGCCTATCACTTCTTCAACGATTTCGACACCACACCGGATATCGAGAGACGCGTCCGCACGACCTATGATGGTCCACTGAGCCTTGCTACGGACTACATGGTGTGGAACATCACCAAGGACAATATTCGCGTGCGGATGGCAATTTATGACGAAGCCGTCTGGCCGCCTACGCCCTCCGAGAAGCCCCAGGTGCCCGATCCCAAACTTAGAATTCCTTTTTCGAAATTTATAGAGGGCGGCAAATGGGACATGAAGGACGTGATTCAGCCCATCTATGACGAGATCAACAAGAAGTATAAACTCAACGAGAAACAAGAGTAAGTCTTGCTCCTGTTATGCGAGCAACAATTGCTGGCTCACAAAACAATCAATCTGACGGGGATTCCCCTGCGCCACCCGACTATCAAAAGTTTGAAGACTGAAAGGCGGACCAATTATTATTAGTTATGAGCGAAAGGATAAATTTCAAAACCTAAACGACACGGAGGTGACGCAATGCGACGAAACATGACTAAACGGGGTTTAAAGGTAACCATGGCGATATTTCTTTCAACGGCATTTCTTTTAATCGCGCCATTCAGCGTATTGGCTATTGATAAATACGTGCCATCCGGCAGTAATTCGTTCATGTATCCCGGTGAACCGGTCCCCAAGGATGAGATGCGAGTCACCATTTTCGGGTCCGGTTACGGCTACGTGCGAGGAGATCAGGCTGATCAAAGCATCTACGTTGAGCTTGGCAATGGCGATACATTCGTGTTTGATTTGGGTGAAGGATCTGAGGCCAATTATATGGCGATGCAGGTCCCTTACTCGAAGATGACCAACCTTTTCGTCACCCATCTTCACATGGATCATCTTGGCGCCCTGCCGCACTTGTATACTTTCGGCCCCAGCGCCGACCGTTGGACGCCCATGAACATCTACGGACCTTCAGGCGACACGCCGGAATTGGGCACCAAATAGATTGTGAAGGGCATCAAGCGGAAA
>PIVT01000462.1 GCA_003353845.1 Pseudomonadota bacterium
CTTCCTGCCCTGCAGATCGTTCAACGGCCAGCCGAAGGCGCCTGCGCGTTCCTATTGAGTCCTGCATTGCTTGTGGAACGAATCACAGCCTGAGCTTGGCATGCTCGAAGTAAGAACGAAGTAATTGGGAATTGCTGCGTTGCTGCTGGATCGAGATTCCGACGGCCTCATAGAGTTCGTCGAGATCATCGGGGATGAAGTTTGCGAGGTCATCATACTTGGCATGTTTCCAACACTGCTCCTCGGGATTGAGCTCCGGGCAATAGGGTGGCAGCCATTCGATGGTGAGCCAATCGGCGTGCTTGGCGAGCAGCAACTTGGCAGCTCGGCGATGAGGACCCGCTCGGTCCCAAACGAGAATGATCTTTCGCGGTAGATGGCGATGCATCTGTTCAACGAACCAGACCAAGTCCTCGGCATCCACATTTCGGTCAAGAATCTGGAAATACTCGCTGAGGTGACGGCGGCGAGGAGACACCGTGATCGCCCCGATGACCGACAGGCGGTCGTGACGGTCCCAGGCTCGTTGGACAGGCGTTTGTCCCCGCGGTGCCCAAGTGCGACGCCGCGTGGGTTGGAGCATGAAGCCGGATTCGTCGAGGAAA
The DNA here is from genome assembly GCA_003353845.1 of Pseudomonadota bacterium. GTDB lineage: Bacteria > Myxococcota_A > UBA9160 > UBA9160 > JADFDR01 > GLO-12. Next base: position 606 of record PIVT01000462.1, read on the forward strand.
GCAATGCTAGCTCCTCGCGCGCCCCCTTTTTATGCGGGGCCAATCTTGCTCCCGCCACCGCTGGGCGGCCTCGTCGTCTTTCTCTCGCGCTTGCTGCTCGGGCTTCTGGCACGTCCAACCGAGTTGGTGAAGAATCTTCCACACGTGGTCGGGGTGATACTTCACTCCGAAGACCCGTTCGATTACCTGCGCTACCCGAGGACAAGTCCACAAGTCGTTGTGGTATCCGGATTTGCAAGGACCACGCAATAGAATTCGCACTAGTCGCTCTTTCTGCTTCGCCGTCAAACGGGGTACCATACCAGGAGCCTTCTTGGCACGTAACCCCTTCAAACCTCCCTTCTTCAGCGTCGCATTCCACCGGGATACCGATGACTTGGCGGCCCCAACTTCCCGTGCCACCTCGCCTATTCCCTTGCCCTGTAACAACAATCGTCCCGCCAAAAGGCGGCGGGCTTCCATCCGTTCTCGTGTCAGTATCGTTTCCATGCACAATTCTATGCATCACGCACTGCCTGTTCCATAACCATTGCAGGGCTCAATAGTCG
>PIVT01000463.1 GCA_003353845.1 Pseudomonadota bacterium
CTCAGCGGCAGGCGAAAAGATGGTCTTCCTTGTGGTTTGGGGGTCCTTGTTATCAGCCTTCGCAACAGGCGGATGGATGCTGATAAAAAGCAAGGTCCTGGATTCCGGCGGATGACCCTCCCCTCCTACCACTACGGCCAGACGTCATGCGAGCGTCGAGATACCTGTCACCCGGACGCGGTGGCAATCCTGAACGAAGTGATCAAGTACTTTGACGCGACGATCCTTTGCGGGGTTCGCACTGAGGAAGATCAACTGGACGCGTTTCGCAACGGCAAGAGCAAGGTCTTATGGCCGGATAGCGCGCACAACGTAGATCCCAAGCACCCAAAAGACCCGGACTATCCGGACAAGTCCATGGCTTTTGACCTGGCTGAATACCGTCGGGACCTCCCTGGGCACATTGACTGGGTGAACAGGCAGGGATTTTGGGATAAGGCCAAGTTGGTCCTGCTCATTGCCGAACGACTGAAGGACAAGGGCGTCATTTCCCATGACCTGGTATGGGGTGGCGATTGGGACGGGGACGGGGTGCCGGTGTTTCTGGATGCGGACGAAACCTTCTGGGATGCGGCTCACTTCGAACTGAGAAAGGGTACCTGATGATCGCCACGCTCTTGACCACCCTCCTGCCGGCCTTGATCCCTGCGGGAATCGACATTGTTAAAGGGGTGACCAATCACTTTATCGGTGGTGACCTGTCGAAGCCCACGAACCATGCTGAATGGGTTGAGGTTCAGAAAGCCCAGACTGAGCGGCTGAGGGTCATTGCGGAACTGGACAAGCCTGCCGCGAACATCTCCCGCTGGGTTGCTGATCTTCGTGCGTCAAGCCGGTACATCATGGTGTTCCTGATCTTCATCGCCTGGGCTGTTCTGCAAGGTCTTGAGGGTGGGGGTGTCATCGCGGAAGGGTATGCTGCAACGTCGGCCGATTTCGCAAGGAGCGCTTTCTTTTTCCTCTTCGGTGATCGCGTCTACCGGCATGTGAAGTCTGCCAACGGCTGAGGCTAGTTAAGCAAAAAGGGCCGGACGGGAGAAGCGAAACCCCATCCTGCCCTTTGATTTGCCCGACTCCGGGGCGTTTTCTGCGGAGTCGAACGCCGCCTTTGAGAGATATGCTCGGTCCGCGTTCCCTCCGGGTTATTGCCCAC
>PIVT01000464.1 GCA_003353845.1 Pseudomonadota bacterium
CCTTGGCGTCGCACGGGGGCTCCGGCCATGTCGGACTGGCGGTGCTTACAGGCGCGATTGGTGTTGCAGGAGGACAGCCCTCCGCTGGTCCCAGCGCGGCCTTCGCTAACGGCACAAGGCCCAGTTTCGCAACCGGCGCATAATGCACCACATCCGCAGCCCGCGTAAAGAATGATGTGATACTGTTTAATGGGACCTGGCGCTCGCCGTCCAGTTTCTTGAGCGGCATATCGTCCAGCGCATATTGGCAGCTGGCGGGCACGTTGTACTCATCCATTAGCACAGGGCGGGAATCCGCGAGCTGCAATAGGGGCCTGGGCTCGATCGTGGTTGGTCCCTCGCCGTACGGGTCTGTGCTCGAGATGCTGTTTCGTGATAACATATCGGCGTCGAGATGCCGGGCCCCAGGCCTATAAGTAATATTGAAGTCGAATTCGGTCAAATTCATTTGCCATCGCAGTATGCGGGCACTTTCGTTGTCGTTGTCGGTCTTGAGGATGATTTTGGCAGCCCTGCTGTCCATTACGAGGGTAAAGTGACTTCCCAGCACGTAATGCTTAAACAGCTTGCACGCCCACACCGCTGCAAGCGCCTCCAATTCCCATATAGCGTAGTTCTTTTCAGCGGGCGTCAGGGCCCTGGACGCGTACTGGATGACACGCTCCATGCCGCCCTGCTTCTGGCATAAGGTAGCACCCAGGCCCTTGCGGGACGCATCGGTATGTATCTCGAATGGCGTTTCAAAGTCCGGGTGTGCGAGCACCGGCTCGGATATCATCAGATCGCGGATGGTGAGGAACGCGTTGCGCTGCGTATCGCTGTAAAATGGCAACCCTGCGGCATCGAGGTCCTTCCATTCTCCGGGCATGTCGCATTTGGCGCGCAGAGGCTCCGTAATCTTTGAGAAATTCGGACAAAATCGGCGATAATAACCGATTTGCGCGATCACCGATTTCAGGTCCTTCGCACAGGTTGGCAGCGCAATGGCTTGGATCGCCTTCACTTTGGCCGGGTCCGGGTGCAGGCCTTCGCTGTCGATGACGTGGCCCAGGAAGTGTGCAGAACGCTGAAAGAACTTACATTTCTTTGGGGACAACGTGAGGCCGGCCTTATTCAAGCGATGGAACAGCTCACCTAATATTTCGAGGTGCA
>PIVT01000465.1 GCA_003353845.1 Pseudomonadota bacterium
AGTAAATGCCAGAGACTGGATCTGCGGATTTTTAGATGATAAAAATATAGGTATAAAGTATGGTTATAGCCTGGAGGAAAAGATATTATTTCCGTTGAGTCAGCTTATAGAAAGAAACTTACAAAGCTGTAATGCTGTTTTATCGCATCCTATTGTTAGAAATGGTATAAGTCAGCTGTTTTCAAGGTGGGGGAATGCAGATAGCGATGCTTGGGAAGATAGATATGCAAAGCTAGCAAGTTTGGATAGACTTCCTATAGATTCCCATTGTCAAGAAACTATTTGTTCGTTTTTCCAAAATAATCAAAATAAAGCTATCTGTAAATTCATAGGTAATGCCCTACCTAAAAAAGGATGGTTATTAACATCTATTAATAGCAATACAGAGTTTAGAGACCAAATTTTTCAGAAGCTTTTATCTGCAACTAAGGATAAAAATAGTTATGTACGCGAATCCGCTATATCTGCTTTAGGTGAGATAGGTAAAAATGCAGACAAGGCAGATAGAAACACTATTCTTCAGAAGCTTTTATCTGCAACTGAGGATAAAGATAATCTTGTACGTTACTTCGCTATATCCGCTTTAGGGGAGCTAAGCAAAAATGCAGACAAGGCAGATAGAAACACTATTCTTCAGAAGCTTTTATCTGCAACTGAGGATACAAATGAATATACACGCAGAGACGCTATATCCGCTTTAGTGGAGCTAAGCAAAAATGCAGAAAAGGCAGATATAAACACTATTTTTCAGAAGCTTTTATCTGCAACTGAGGATGAAGATTATAGTGTACGCCAAGTCGCTATATCCGCTTTAGGGGAGCTAAGCAAAAAGGCAGACAAGGCAGATATAAACACTATTGTTCAGAAGCTTTTATCAGCAACTGAGGATGAAGATAGTGATGTACGCGAAGTCGCTATATCTGCTTTAGGGGAGATAGGTAAAAATGCAGACAAGGCAGATATAAACACTATTGTTCAGAAGCTTTTATCTGCAACTGGGGATGAAGATACGTTGGTACGCGGAGCCACTATATACGCTTTAGTGGAGCTAAGCAAAAATGTAGCTTTAGACAAGGTCACTATAAACACTATTTTTCAGACAGTTTTAGCGACAACTAAGGATACAAATGAACTTGTAAGCGGTGATGCT
>PIVT01000466.1 GCA_003353845.1 Pseudomonadota bacterium
GGCTGAAGCCGGTCCCAAGGGTATGGCTGTTCGCCATTTAAAGTGGTACGCGAGCTGGGTTTAGAACGTCGTGAGACAGTTCGGTCCCTATCTGCCGTGGACGTTTGAGATTTGAGAGGGGCTGCTCCTAGTACGAGAGGACCGGAGTGGACGAACCTCTGGTGTTCCGGTTGTCACGCCAGTGGCATTGCCGGGTAGCTACGTTCGGAAGAGATAACCGCTGAAAGCATCTAAGCGGGAAACTTGCCTCAAGATGAGATCTCACTGGAGCCTTGAGCTCCCTGAAGGGCCGTCGAAGACTACGACGTTGATAGGTTGGGTGTGTAAGCGCTGTGAGGCGTTGAGCTAACCAATACTAATTGCCCGTGAGGCTTGACCATATAACACCCAAACAATTTGGCTGTTAGACGGAAAGTCGACAAACAGACCGAAAATCTGCACGAACACGCAATACCGATTCATCACATACCCGATTGGCTGCAGCGGCTAAACCCCGAGGCAGCAACTGAATTGCTTGACGACCATAGAGCGTTGGAACCACCTGATCCCTTCCCGAACTCAGTAGTGAAACGACGCATCGCCGATGGTAGTGTGGGGTCTCCCCATGTGAGAGTAGGTCATCGTCAAGCTCCTTTCCCAAACCCCCGACCCGCGTAAGCTGGTCGGGGGTTTGCTTTTGCGCGATTTAAAGACTGTGATAGGCACCTGTCGTTGGTGTCGCTATCATTCGGCCTCTTTTGGGGGTGGCATGTATAGGCTGTTAACGTTGCTTCAGGATGGGCGCTTTCATTCGGGGCGTGAACTGGGGGAGGCACTCGGCATAAGTCGCAGTGCGGTCTGGAAGCACCTGCAACGTATTCAGGCTGACGCAGTGCTTAACCTCTATAAAGTCCCCGGGCGTGGGTACCGCTTGGCGGAACCTCTTTCGCTGCTCAATCATGAGGCGCTTGCGCCGCAACTGGAGCAGATTGGGTGGTCGCTGCATCTTTACGACTCGATTGACTCTACTAATGCTCAGGCATTGCGGCTCCTGCAGACCGTGCCACCTCCTTTTTTGGTTCTTGCAGAGGCTCAGTCTGCTGGTAGAGGGCGGCGCGGTCGTAGTTGGGTGAGTCCTTTCGGGCAGAACCTTTATTGCAGCTTGGCTAT
>PIVT01000467.1 GCA_003353845.1 Pseudomonadota bacterium
ACGACAACCGCCATACCGGTCACGAGCCCATGGTCCACGGTCGTCGTGATGACGATCGGTGTCGCGTTCGTCGCGTCCGAGACTGTTAGCGTCCTGGACTCGTTGAGAAAGTGGTGGGTGCGAAAAAGGTCAGGAACGCCCGCAAGCGACCGGCGTCGATCCCGTGCGTGGAAGAATGCAACCAGATCCTGATCGTCGATGCGGTTTTTCAGGGGTGTAACCATAAAGGAACCCCTTATGCCGTCCCTTTAGCCGACACAACGGGAGCGGGCCTTCTTTGGCTGAACGCCTTGTCCAGCGGGGATCGGCTATCGATGATGTCGGCCAGGTCCTCGCTCCGAATCCCCTGATCAACAAAAGCCTGGGCATTCTTGATCCTTTTTTCCCGGATATTCTGTTGGCTCTTCTGGAACTCCCGGATTTCCTCGGTAGCTGAATTGGGCCTGCCTCGTTTCTGCCGGGAGCGATGCTGATCAACTTTAGCCGACAGGTTGGACATGAACGTGACGGCCCTCTCCATCTTTGCAATCTCACGACGCCACTCGAGGCACTGGGCATTCGCCTCGGATTGAAACGCAGTCATGTTTTTTTCGGAGGCGAATACCTCGCTGAGGGGTATGTGCAAGATGTATTCACTAGATTGCTCTTTAGCGTCCGGGGCCGGATCGGTGTCCGGGGCTGCATCAGGAGGCATGACCTTGCTCCTCGTCAGCTCCGGTTCCGCGTCTGTAATCATTTTTCGAGTGACGGATGTGTCGTTGAGAAGCCTTCGGATCAGCTTAATGCTGGGCAACCCATCAGGCCCCGTAGTCCAATGATCGTTGTTCAGAGGGTCAAGCTGAGCAATAGCGTCCTGGATGTTCACGATGCACTCCTTGTTGTTAACCGATGCGGATGTAAGAAACTTCAATCCACCCATCTAGCGTGATCTTCTCGCTGCTGGCGTCGATAATGTCGGCAGCATCAATCAGCATGTTTAGGTAGATCCCACGAGTTCCGTCCGTATTATCGAGGAAGCCTTGACCGGCCTCCACATGACGGGCGGGTTCGACTAGTTCCAAGGTGGCAGGGCCGATTGCGGTTGATGTCAGGATGTCCACATTTGTACCGCTGAGCGTGGTGTCTTCTGTGGCTTCGGACCCGAGGCT
>PIVT01000468.1 GCA_003353845.1 Pseudomonadota bacterium
CGTTCTTGGACCTGAAGGCTCCGTTCGTGAAGTCACCGAACATCATGGCCATGGCGGTACTGGACACGCCACGAAGTGCACTGATGTCTGCTGTGGTAGTGGCTCCTGAACAAATGCAGACTGAAGTCCAATGAAATTCTGGGGTGTGGTAGTTAACAAGGTTGTTGATGCGCTTGACAAGGGTGGCGAATATCTCGGACGCTGGGTCGATGATCGTGTTGCCGTTCTCGTCGGTGGTGGCGCCAAACTTCATACCTGTCTTGCTGCTGACTGCTGAATCTGCTGACTGCTGCATGGCTGCAAAGGCGGTATGTAGAAGTTCTGTGATGGCGATGACGTGGTCATTGTGGAACGCTGCCTTGCGGTTAATGGTAACCCGCATGTGTTTTGGCTGTTCGCTGAGAGCAATGACTGGCATGGCCGGGACGGCACCAACTGTGCGCAGGTAGGGACAGTACCCTCTGACAAACAACTTGACCTGCGTACCGTCTGGTCGAGTGAAGATGGGCACCATGGAGTGTGCCGGCCACCAGAAGTCGTAGCCTTCTTCAACTACGCGGTATCCTATGGATAGGAGGTTCGGCGAGTCATCCATGACATGGGGCGCCGCATCCGCGTTCAACTCTGGGATGGAGATGGGTACCTCCTCCGGTACACTGATAACGCCGTTGGCCGTCGCGAATGATGGAGGGTTGTTGTTGCGACGAAGATGTCGCTTGATGTTGGCGGTGCAAGAGCGGTCAATCATATCCGCGGGACAACCCGTGTCCATGAGCCACTCAGTCACAAGGGAAGCCACAGCAGGCGCAGCCACGAAACATCCAGGGGTCATCGGCTGAGCCGGGGGCTGAGGACGCATGTCAGCACAACGGGCATGAGCGTCACTAGCCTTGGATGAAACGATGTTCTGCTTCTGCGTGTCCTCTACCAGGGACGGGGTGCTCGGGACGTTGCCAAAATGGACTGGGTACTCCTTCTTGCGTTGCCACAAGGCCTCCTGTTGCGAGATGGGAATAAGGAGAGGGGTGACGAATTCGCCGCAGGCCTTTCCGATGGAGTCGGGCCCGTTCACGAAGGTGACGGCGTAATCGTTGTCCTTCCAAATCACCGGCCATGGCAGTGTTGATTTGCCGTTGACGGACTTATC
>PIVT01000013.1 GCA_003353845.1 Pseudomonadota bacterium
AAAGCCGTTACAGCAAAACCAAAACACAACTGCTAGGCTCGGCGACCGTTAAGGTACTTCGGCAGCTTATGTTTTCGGTAGTTCAACGAACCTGCAGTAACGTCTCCACTCAGTGAAGATTTCGGCTGCAACCGAGTGATGCCCGTTCATCACTGCTGACGAGAAACAATTGCGACCGAATTACCTCCCAAGTTTACAGTTGCAGCAGGAGTACCGGTTTGTTCAAGGCTACTGCAGAACAACTTTTGGGGTCCCGGCGGTCCCGGTATCCACTTGAGGTTCTGACCCTCCCGATCATCGATCTGGAGATCCCGACACTTTTGCGTTTCTCCATAGCCAGCGAAGAGGGCGCTCCATTGGCCTTGCTCGTTGCGCCGGGTGACAGCGTGGAGGCGGGTGGCTTGCTCGCGGGTGAGCTTGAGGGTGCGTTCATCGCAAGTCCGGTTCGAGGTTCCGTTACGGGGGTTACCTCAGGACCGGAAATTCGTGGTCTGCAAGAAACGTCTGTGGTGATCGTGGAGCCGGCAGACGGCCTTCCACAGGCCCCTTTCTCAAGCCTCGATCCTGAGACCGCGAGCATAGAGAGTCTCGTGGGAAGGCTTCGCGAGGCCGGGGTGTCCTCGGGCTCTATTCGCCTCAGTCCACTCGCCAAGAGTCTCCAGCTAACCGAAGGAAACGGAGTCGATCAACTCGTCGTGCTGGCAGCGGATCGGGAGCCAGGCATATGTGCGTCGGCCCAATTGTTCCGGGAGCGGGCCAATGATGTCGAAGCCGCCGCAAAACTCCTCGGCCGCGTTACGAGTGCGGGCCGAATCGTGCTGGCCGTACTCGAAGACATGCTGCCGGAAGCAACCGAAGTCTGCAGAACAGGGCCCATGGAGATTTTGCCCATTCCTGCTGAATATCCCGAATCACTTGAGCCCTTGGTGGCGCTGCGCGCGGGGGCGGAGGGCGTAACACGCGTCGTGACCCTGGAGGCTGCCCTTGCTGCCTTGGACGCGGTGCGCGAGGGCAGGGTTCCGCAATCCAAGGTGCTCACAGTGATCGGGCGCGAAGGCAAGCCCGTGGCGAATTATCGCGTTCCACTGGGAACTCGGATCAAGGAGGTTCTCACGGCTGCCGGAATCGAAACCCGTGAGAAGGACAAAGTGTTGGCCGGTGGACCCATGCGAGGTTTTGCCCAGTACTCCTTGAGCGGAGCGGTGGATGCCGGCGTGGATGCGATTACGGTCATCCCCGCAGAGGATGTGGTGCCGTGGAGCGAAGAGCCCTGCATCAATTGCGGACTCTGCATCGAAGCTTGTCCGACGAACTTGCAAGTGCAACTGATCAGCCGCTATGCCGAGTTTGAACTCTTCGACCGAACCGTAGAACTTGAGATTGATCAATGCATTGAATGCGGGCTTTGTGCCTCGGTTTGTACGGGCAGGAGACCTTTGGTTCAGCTGATTCGCCTGGCAAAGCGAGAAGTGGAGGCTTCCGCATGATTGCCGAAAACCCCCTGTTCATCGTTGGCCCTGCGCCCCACAAGCGAAGCCGGATCAACATTACGAAGACGAACCTGGCCTTTATTCTCGCTCTTCTACCCACGGCCCTGATCGGGGCTGTCACTCACTCCTTCGGTTCGCGCGCTGTGAAGATCGACGCTGCATTCGGCCCTGTGCATCCCATTGTGAAAACCCTGGTCGTCGAGATGGGTGTCAATTCCGGGGCGCTATGGCTCTTCGGGATTCTCGGTACCTTGGTCCTGGCCGCCGGCGTTGGCCTGATGGCCGAGTACGTCATTCAAATCGTCATGCGGCAACCCTACCACGCCACCAATGGCCACGGCGCGCTCATGGGTTTGCTCATGGCACTCTTCGCGCCTCCCGGCATTCCCTGGTGGATGTTGGCATTGGGAATCTTCGTCGCGATCTTGATCGGTAAGCAACTCTTCGGCGGGTTGGGAAGCTACCCCATGCATCCCGCCATGGTCGGCTTGTTGATCCTGCTGCTCTCCTGGCCCCACGCTTTGTATTCGGTAGGCGCCTCCAGTATTGCGGCCCCAGGGACTGGAGCAGTCTTGGCTACGACCCTGGGTGGCATCGCACTCTGCCTGCTCGGGTACATTCGCTGGCAGACTCCTCTCGGCGTGATTTTGGGTGTCGCAATTTTCACGCTGGTATTCGGCGGATCACTCAGTGGTGGAATCTTCGAACAGCTCAGCACCGGTCACGTCATGCTCGCCGCATTCTTCGTCGCGACGGATAGCACCTGTTCCCCGGCCAATCGGCTGGCAGTCTTCCTTTATGGAGTCCTCGTCGGTGCTTTGATTATGTTGATTCGCGCCTATGGCGTATGGCCCGACGCCATCCCTTTCGCCATCCTGCTCGCAAACCTGTTGAATCCTCACCTGGACCATATCCGACCTCCGGTGAGACGCGTCGTGAGGGCCTGAGATGAAGAGTTACTTGCAGATGGTCCTGTCCTTGTCGCTGATTGCCGTATTGAGCGGGCTTGCTCTGGGCGGCTTGAACGAGCTGACCTTCGAGCAGATTCAAATCAACATCCTTAAATTCAAGAAGATCCCTGCTGTGGCGGACATCTACGAGATACTCACGGGCGAGCTTTCCTCGGAAGAGCGCATGGCCGTGGAAGAGGGCCTTTTGTCCGAGAAGCGCTATGTCGACCTCGGACTGAATGAGCCGTCGCTTTTCTTCGTGGTACGCAAGGACGGCGCGCCCTTCGCCGTGGCTCTTGAGGATTACGGCCAGGGCTTCGCCGGAAACCTCGGGGTGATGGTTGGCTTTGAGATCGAGACGGGGAACCTGGTGGGGATCGGTATCACCACCATGTCGGAGACACCCGGCGTGGGCACGAGGGTGAAAGAAAAAGCCTTTGTTACCCAGTTTATGGGCATGAGCAAGGATGCTGTGCTCAAGGTGAAGAAGGACGGCGGAGAGGTCGATGCCCTGAGCGGCGCCACGGTCTCCAGTCGCGCTGTGGCGCAGGCCATGGACAATGCCCGGGCCTTCTATACAGAACATCGTGAGGCCATCCTCGACGCGGTGAATGAGACGCCGGGAGGCAGCTCATGACTACACTGACCCGGGAATTTACCAAGGGCCTTTGGGATGAGATTCCTCTTTTCCGAATCGTCTTGGGCCTGTGCCCGGCCCTGGCCGTCACCACGACCATGGAGAATGGTCTTGGCATGGGGGTAGCGGCCACCTTCGTTTTGGTTTGCTCCAACGGCCTGATCTCTTTGCTGAGAAACGTGATCCCCAGCGAGGTGCGTGTCGCTTGTTACATCGTCATCATCGCGGCCTTCGTAGTTGCCGTAGAGATGCTGATGAAGGCGTATTTTTTCTCGCTTTCAGAGAGCCTCGGCATCTTCATTCCATTGATTGTCGTCAACTGCATCATCCTCGGTCGCGCCGAGGCCTTCGCGCGCAAGAACGGTGTGCTGGCTTCCCTGGCTGACGGTCTCGGCATGGGCCTGGGTTTCACCCTCGCGCTCACCGTGCTGGCTACCTTGCGCGAACTGCTTGGCGCAGGGACCTTGGGACTCGTTTTCGGAGAGCGCGTACTGCTGGCACAGCCCTTCGGTTTCTTTCAACAAGCACCGGGAGCCTTCGTGGCTCTGGGTATTTTGCTCGGGCTGATGAACGTGCTCAGCAAGAGCGGAAAGTAGGCGGGGGAGGACTTATGGAAACAGATTTCTTCGCACTCATTATCAGCGCCATCTTCATCAACAATATTCTGTTGGCAAAGTTCCTGGGTAACTGCCCCTTCCTCGGCGTGTCCAAGAATATGGATACGGCCGTCGGTATGTCCGCCGCCGTCGTCTTCGTACTCACGCTGGCCGGGATTATCACCTGGGTTGTCGATCACTACATCCTCGCGACCTTTAAGATCGAGTACATTCAAACGCTTGCGTTCATCCTGGTCATCGCCACCTTGGTGCAGTTCGTGGAACTCTTCCTGCGCAAGAGCATACCGGCTCTGTACAAATCGCTGGGCATCTTCCTTCCGCTCATTACTACGAACTGTGCGGTACTCGGCACCGCCATCATCAATATTCAAGAAGACTTTAGCTTGCTGGAGACGGTGGTTTTTTCGGCGGCCTCCGCCACAGGTTTTGGACTCGCCCTGGTCTTGTTTGCCGGGATTCGCGAGCGCTTTGAAATCGCCCGTATCCCCAAACCTCTGGAAGGCACCGGGATCGGGTTGGTGACGGCCGGATTGCTGGCACTTTCGTTCTTTGCCTTTAAGGGAATGATCTGATGTTTATACCTGCATTCGTCATGCTCGGGATTGGTTTTACTTCGGCGGTTGTGCTTGCCGTAGCTGCCAAGGTGTTTCACGTCGAGATTGATCCGCGGATTGCGGAAATCGAAGACGCCTTGCCCGGCGCCAACTGCGGCGGTTGTGGCTATGCGGGTTGTTCCGCCTGCGCCGAGGGCATGGCCACGGGTGCAGCGCCGGTGACGGCCTGCGTCGCCGGAGGGGAAGAAACCTGCCTGGCCGTGGCCAAGATCATGGGCGGTGAGGCCGGCTTTGTGGAACCCGAGATCGCTCATCAATACTGCAAGGGTGGGGATCGAGCCGAACGCAAGTACCACTACGAGGGAGCCGTAGACTGCCGAGCCATGGCCGAACTCTACGGCGGAGACCTTCGATGCGAATACGGTTGTCTGGGAATGGGCACCTGCGTGACGGTCTGCAATTTCGGCGCTCTTGAGATGGGAGACGAGGGGTTCCCCGTGGTGAATCCCGGCAATTGCGTGGGTTGCGGCGCTTGTGAGAAAGTCTGTCCCACCGACGTGATCAAACTCTATTCCATCACTGATCGGTTGCTGCACTTCAACCACGACGAAGAGTGCCTCTCGCCCTGCAAACAGCTGTGTCCCGCGCAGATCGATATCCCTGGCTACGTTGACCTGGCCAGCCAGGGCAAGCTTGAGGAAGCAGTGAGTCTGATCAAAGAGCGCAACCCGCTGCCGCTTATTTGTGGACGGGTCTGTCCGGCGCCCTGTGAGAATGGTTGCCGCCGCGCTGCCATCGAAGACGAACCGGTCCATCACAACTACCTCAAGCGCTACATCGCCGACTGGGACATGGCTCTTGGCAAGCGCAAGCTGCCGAGTGTTCTTCCCGACACAGGGAAGAAGGTGGCTATCATCGGTGGAGGTCCGTGCGGACTCTCTGCGGCCTACTACCTGCGTCGCCTTGGTCATTCGCCGACCATCTTCGACTCGAAACCAGAATTGGGCGGCATGTTGCGCTACGGCATCCCCGAGTACCGCCTACCGAAGAAAGTGTTGGACTTTGAAATTCAAGAGATTCTCGACCTGGGTGTCGATGTCCGATGCAACGCTTACCTGGGGCAGGACCTTACCATTGCCCAACTCGAGGAGGAATTCGACGCGGTCCTCATGGCCATGGGCGCTTGGGACAACTCGGCACTGGGCTGCGATGGCGAAGATCTCGAGGGTGTTTGGAAGGGAACGGAGTTCCTGCAGAAGCGCGAGCTGGATATCAAGGTCGATCTAACAGGCAAGAAGGTGGTTGTGGTAGGTGGCGGTAACACGGCCATGGACGCCTGCCGATCTTCCCTGCGCATGGGAGCTGCGGAGGTTGTCCTGCTTTACCGCCGCACCCGTAATGAAATGCCTGCCAATAAGGTTGAAATCGACGCCGCCGAGCACGAAGGCATCCAGTACCACTTGTTGGCCGCACCCACGCGCCTGGTGGGAGACGACCAAGGCGTAGTTCAGCAGATCGAATTCATCCGTATGGAGTTGGGTGAGCCGGATGCTTCGGGAAGGCGAAGGCCGGTACCTGTTGAGGGGTCGGAAACCCTCATGGATGTCGATGTGGTCATCGCTGCCATCGGACAGAAACCGCTGCTGGATTGGTATACCGACGATCTGAAGGAGCGCGGCTTGCAGCTGACGCGTTGGAATACCATCGTCAGCGATGACGAGACCTTGCAGTCCGACGTCCCCCACATCTTTACCGGAGGTGATCTTTGGAGTGGACCGGCTTTGCTCGTCGACGCCATAGGCACCGGCCGACGTGCGACGCGCTCGATTCATCGCTTCTTGAACGGGCAGGATTTGACCTTGCCTAAGGGCACCTTCAAAGGTGCGGAAAAAATCGCGTTGTCGAATGAGATTGCGGTTCTCGGTGTCGAGCGTCTACCGCAGGTGCCACAGCCTGAACTTGAGGTGGAAGACCGCATCACGAACTTTGAGGAAGTAGACCTGGTACTCACGCCCGAGTTGGTGCAGCAAGAAGCTAACCGCTGTATGCGTTGCGGAACGATTTGTTACTTCAAAGACGATCAATTGAAAGAGCACGTTGAAGGCAAGGATGCGCGCACGACGGTGGATGACTTGTTGAGCAAGTCACCTGTCTAAATCCGCTGTCGAAGGCAGCGCACCGACGCAGGATTGATGTGATTCCCGGGTTTTAAGTCCCGGGGCAGGACGAACAAGACGGAGTAGAACAAGACGCAGTAGGAGGAGACGAAGAGAGGACCTTTTGGATCACAGGAGTGAGGCGCTCATCGCCTGTGGCTTTGCGGTCGATACGTATCACGACTGCGAAGGCAGCGGCAGCACCGGCCACGAGGCCAAGCAGCGTTGCGCTATCTCGGTCCATGGACAGCAGTTGGTGGGTATAGGCGCCAAGGACGGCACCGGCGATTAAACCCAGCAGAGGCACGACCCAGATGAGTACCGAAAGCGAGAGCTCGGTATGCCCGGGGAGGTCGAACTCGACATGATCACCAGGTTGCGCGTTGACCGGGTTTAGAGCGGTGATCTTTTCGAGCATGTCCTCAGTGGCATTGGTGAAAGGGTCGTCATAAGTGCAACTGGAGCGATCTGTGCAACCGTCGCAGATGCCCCTGCGAGTGGTCGAGACCAGCGCATGGTTGCCTGAAGTTTTTAGGATTGTACCGATTCTGGACATGAGTTGGACTTTCCGGGAGATGTTGAGTTGGCGAGTAGACGAATTAAAGCAGAACTTCTGATAGGCGCCGCTGTCTTGCTAGTGACAGTTGGAGTCGGGGGTACGGTATTGCGCCCCGACCTGGAGCCTGACCAGACCATCGAGTCCAGCTTTGGCGATGTTGCCTGGAACCACGAGCAGCACGCCAGGATGGAGGATATAGCAAACTGCCAGGTCTGCCATCACCAAGAGGAACCGGGAGAAGCAAACCCCAGGAGTTGTCGAACTTGTCACAAGATCGAGGACAACTTTGACCTTCTTGTCCAAGGTGATCTCTTCATGGATGTGGTTAAGAAGGAGTACAAAGACGAGTACGGCCCACCCCCCATGACGTCCTTCCACGCCAGTTGCACCGGTTGCCACGTGGCCATGAACGAGGGACCGAGGCGTTGCCGCGACTGCCACGCTCCGGTGAACTCCGGTCTTCACGGGACGGTACAATGGGATCACCGAACGCACTCGCGTAAGATCTTCATCAATCAGGATGGCAGCGACACGACACATGATTGCGTGAGTTGCCACCATCAAGACACCGAAGCCGAAACGGCAGCCGATTATCGTCCCTGTAATGCCTGTCATGAACCGGTTATTGCCATGGGGCTGGAAGCCGCTACCGAGTTGGTAGGCATCGCCGGGCCGGATGGAATCAAGAAACATCAGGATGCGATGCACGGTGAATGCGCCAGCTGTCACACCGAACTCAATCCGGAGAATGATCTGCGCAGCTGCGCGGAATGCCACCTGAGTTGGAAGCACGACGTGGAACAGAAAGAGCTGCCGAGTCTTGAGCAGGCGGTCCATCTCCGCTGCCAGGAATGCCACAATCAGGAGTACGAAGATCTGAATCCGGCAATGCCCACAAGCTGTACGGATTGCCACCAGCCCGAACCGTCATGGCTTAACGTACCCGAGGTTGGGAACGTCCTTTGGAACCACAAGCGTCACGGCAATTACCGAAAACTCGAGTGCATCACCTGTCACCATCAGGATCTTCCCGAAGAGCCACACATGGCCTGCAAGAATTGTCACGATACAGGTCTCTACGACAATCCACCGCTTCAGGAAGCCCTCACCAAGCGCTGTCTGGGCTGCCATGAGGAAGAGAAGACCGGCCTCGATACCTGGGACCAGTTAGTGACCCAGGAGTATTCTGTGGAGCACTTCAAGCTGGAAACCGAACTGGGCACGCTTTGGTGGGATCATCACGCCCACGCCATTGGTGATTCCTTTGCCTGCCAGGACTGTCACCACAGCATCCTGCGCAAAGATGGTGAATACGTCACGGAGATCCGAGCCAAGAAGCCGTGGACGAAGAAAGAAGCTCGCCTCCAGTCCTGCCGCAACTGCCACGGTGAAAGCGGTCCCGTCGCCGATTCCATCGCTGAAGGCACCGAGGCGCCGGACTTGGAGAAAGCAATGCAGAAGGTCTGTCTGGAGTGTCACCAACGCCTCGAGGGGGGTCCCCAGACCTGGGAAAGTTTCTTTGCCGAGCCTGAAATTGATTGGGAAATACGAGCCCGAACAGAGGCCAATAGGGAGATCGGCTCATGAGTAAAAGCGCTGAAGACGAGCTGCCAGTCCTGGATGCCCAGGGCAAGAGCAAGAGAAAGAGCAAGACGAAAGCGATCTTGACCGACGCCACGAAATGCATTGGCTGCGAGCGCTGCGTGCAGGGTTGTGTTGAACAGAATGACCTGCCGCAAGATTTTCCCGCTCACTTCAAGTCAAACGATGGTCTCTCCGGCGCGCGTTATACCTCCATCGTAGAGGTGCCGGGGAAAGATCCGGGTACCTCTCGCTTCGTACGCCGACAGTGCATGCACTGTGCGGATCCTACTTGTGTGGCGGCGTGTTTGGTTGGTGCACTTACAAAGAGTGCCGATGGACCGGTGACCTACGATGCCGATAAGTGCATTGGCTGTCGTTACTGTATGCTGGCCTGCCCATTTTCAATCCCGCGCTACGAGTACGAAAAAGCGCTTCCCTATATCCGTAAGTGCAAGATGGACGAAACCTGCCGTGTGGCCGGAGGCGCACCTGCCTGCACCTCCTCTTGTCCCACCGGCGCAACGGTCTTCGGTCTGCGCGAGGACCTCATTACCGAGGCGCGGCGTCGTATCGACGAGCGCCCCGAACTCTACGTGGATCATATTTGGGGCGAGCACGAGTTTGGTGGAACCTCGGTAATCTACATCTCCGACAGTTCGCTGGGAGATGTGCTTAAGATTCCGACGGACAAGGAATTTGCCAAGCGAGCCGTCGCGAGCCTGACCCACGAATCCATCCCGCACCTCGTGCACAACTGGGTCATGGTGACGCCCTTCCAGTTTGCCGGTGGGTTGGCCATTCTTGGGACCATCGCTTTCGCCAAACGCAGGCAACGAGTGATGGCCGAAACTGCATCCGGCAAGGATGAGGAGGACGAGTCATGAACGAATTCGTCCTCAAGCGATTAAAGGATCTGATGTGGATCTTGTTTCTGGCGGCTCTGGTCGTCGGTGGGAGCCGCTTTGTTTACGGTCTAGGCGCAACGACCAATATGATGGACGCCTTGCCCTGGGGCTGGTGGAAAGTCTTCAACATGATTGCCGGCGCCGCATTGGCCACGAGTGGCTTCGTAATTGCGGCGGTCATCTATATCTTCGACTTGCGTCAATTCCGTTCTGTCGCCAGGCTATCCGTTCTGGTCGGGTTCCTCGGCTACGGGGCCAGCCTGATCGCGCTGGCCTTTGATGTCGGTTTGCCCCATCGCGGTTGGCATCCCTTCTTCATGTGGAACCCGCACTCGTTTCTATTTGAGGTCTTCTGGTGCGTATCGCTCTACTGGGGAGTGACGGCCCTCGAACTCTTGCCCATCCTATCGGAACGCTTTCCCTTCCCGAAGCTGACCCATGTTCTCCACGAGATCATGATGCCCTTCGTCGTGTTGGGCGTAACGCTCTCCACGATGCACCATTCCTCGCTGGGCGCACTGTTCCTGGCTTCGCCGACACGACTCCATCCCCTGTGGCACAGCATGTGGATTCCACCGGAGTTCTTCATCTCGGCCATGGGCGCGGGCCTGGCCACCATGGTGTTGCTGATCCTGATTATTTCCTGGCTCTTCAACAAAGAATTTGAGCGTGTGGTCCTCACGCGCCTGGCCGCGGGTTCGGCCATTTTCTTGTCGCTCTACCTGGTCATCAAAGTGGTGGACCTGACCGTTCACAATAAGTGGAACTACGTCTTTGGAGCAGACAAGAGCTGGGAGAGTCAAGTCTTCTTGGTCGAAATTGCTCTTCAGGCAATTCTCCCCATCTTGATCTTTTCGATCCCGGTCCTTCGCCGCAGCAAGCCTTGCTTGTTCATCGGTTCCCTCGCCGCGTTTCTCGGCTTGGTGATGCACCGGCTCGATGTGGGGATCGTTGGTTATTTCCGTACCGCCGAGCGAGTTTACATCCCCAACGCTGGTGAATTTATTTTGAGCTTCGGCCTGCTCGCGGGGGCGGGGCTGCTCTTCTTCTTCCTGATCGAAAAGTTCCCCGTGCTCTCGGGCATCGGCTTTGGTTGTCCGGAGGAGGACGGCCACGATTCGCACCAACAACCCAAAGTGTCGATCTGGACGCTACAAGAAGCGCTGGCACTTTTGAAAGGGCCGGGAACCGAACGCGTATTGGTCATCGCGTTGTTAGTGATTCCCCTGGCCAATATTGGTTTGAAGGGGCAGGGCACCTCTGCCTTCCAGCCGATCCTCTCACCCGTGTATGCCTCCATACAAAGTGGAGACACCATGCGCGAGAATCTCCGCATCGATGCCAATCGAAACGGCGACTACGTAGACTTCGGCCACAAGAAGCATCAAGAGGTATTCCAAGAGAAGTACCGACTGGGCGAAAAAGAAACCTGCGTGAAGTGTCATCACCTCACACTGCCCAAGGACAACAATACCGTCTGTCGCTCCTGCCACAGCGATATGCAGGTTCCCATGCCCATGTTCCATGCGGATCGTCACGAGGAGCGTTTCAAAGATGACGATCAGCGCGCAAGCTTCGCCTCCTTTGATCTCGATCGGCGCAAGCAAAATTTCGAGGCCTGCATGATGTGCCACGAGGAAACCATGATCGGGTTGGCGGCCTACGCGCCGAAAGGTTTCGACCAGATGGCCCCGGGGTTTACGCAAGCCATGCACGGCAACTGCATGACCTGCCATCGTCTGGAAGAAAAAGACCCCACCGACCCCTTCAGCACGGGCAACTGTCTGGGTTGCCACAGGCCACAACCAAAGCCCGCCATCGCCGCAGAACTGCAACCGAAGGAACCATTCCTGGTACCTACCAAGCCCATTCGCGGACCGGTTATCATCCCGGCCGAAAAAGTCGATCCAATCCTGTAGAGAGACGGGGGCGAGCAATTCTGCGTCATGCCCTTCAGCAGAATTGCTCGCCCCCGTCTCCTGCCCTGGAGTTGACGGAACTCAGTTGCTTTCTTGAAAGGCCTCGACGTCACCGGGGCGTCGCAGCATCTTATTGACCGCGTCGAGATGTCGTTCCTCCACCTCTATCATTTTCCGGGCGTATTCTTCGATCAAAACCGAATCGCCGCCCTTGGCAACCTTAAGCAGTTCGTAGTAGCCCTCAATGGCTACCTGCTCCTGGCCCAAACTCTCCCGAAGGATGTCCCCTAGATCATGGCGCTGAGTTTCCAGTAAGGGGCCGATGTTCAGCGAAGGATGGCCGCCGAGCAGGGTTACCAACTCTCCCGCTTCGTGTGCGTGTTCCAAACTTTCCGCCGCGTTCGCTTTCATCCAAGAAACGATGGGAATTCGATTGTAGCCGTATACCATGAGGGAATAGTGCGTGTAGCGAATGACACCGGCCAATTCGGTTTCCATGATTTTGTTCAATAGGTCGATCGCTCGTTTTTTATCTGATTTATTCATTACCGACTCCTCTGTGTGCTTGCCTGCCCGGGGCTACACGCATCTGTGGTAAAAAGATTTTTGAAAGACCGTTTTATGCACCTGTAGATTTTGCAGGCAACCCAGTATGCGATCAGAAGTGATCGGGGGTCAATTGGTATGCGCGGCATATTCTTCGGGGATTCGCCTGAGCCA
Organism: Pseudomonadota bacterium; assembly: GCA_003353845.1. Taxonomy (GTDB): domain Bacteria; phylum Myxococcota_A; class UBA9160; order UBA9160; family JADFDR01; genus GLO-12. Next base: position 12,092 of record PIVT01000013.1, read on the forward strand.
ACACCAGCCTTTTGACCAGGATGGGGCTAAAGCTTCGTAGGTGCTTCTACCTCGAGCGAGAGATGCCCGATCCATGTAGCGATCAGTGGGGCCTTTGGCAATCCCAACTTGCGCAAGGACTCACTGATGGGATGATCACCTAGCTTCAGGGTTCCTCCACGCAGTCGAATCCCCATCCCCTCGTACTCATGTGCCAGGGAGGTGGCGTGAGGAGCCCCCTCGAAGATGGAATAGACTGTGGAAGTGCCGCGCGCTTGGCTCAACTTCCCCGTGGCCTGGACTGTGTAGGTCAAGACTTCGCGCCTATCCATACGCAGCGTAAAGCGCGCTTGATCTCCAATCTGTTCAAAGTCGATTTCCTCGATGGTCTTGGGGAGACCCCACATGAGTATCCCCGCATCGTTGGCCAGGCGGGTGGTCACTGGAAGCTTCCAGATGAACGTGGCGGAGTCGTCGCGCAGGATGTCCAACCAGGTTCCGAGATAGGGGATCCCGTGGTTCGCACCAATCTTCTTTACGAAGAAGGCCATAGCGATTTCGTTATACGGCCCGCAATCGGACTCGCGATAATGCACACAAGACAAAGAGAGCATGGCTTTGCCCGGCGCCACCTCGGCCACTACAAATCCGCTATCGCGAATCAACTTTTGCGCGGTCGTAGCCGGGACGAGGAATAATCCCACGGCCGACGAGCCATCTTGATACATCGAGGGAAAACCAAGGGTCTGGCCCTCGATGTCATAGGTGCGTTCACGCATCCGCTTTGCCTTTCAGAAAGTCGGGGATCCAGGTAAGGACGGCGCCGTAGAACGCTTCGGTCTTGGACACCGCTTCGGCATCTTCCGCACCATCTGCCTCGGCTCGGCAGGACCAGATCACCCGGCAATGTTCGGAATCCATGGGAACCACTTCAGATTTGGCGTAGTAATTTTTTACCGCGAGGAAGGCCACGGCGGGGATGGAGTAGTCCAAGATCATCTTCTCGTGATCAATGGCGTCCAAGCGCTCATGTAGTTGTGGAAAAACGGGGACAGTGAGATGGCGAATCATGCCCACACCTTCGCCCTCGACTTCGACCTTTTCAACGCCCGGCACCCAACCCACATCCCCAAAATCTGCGATGAGTGCCCATACGGCATCTGCTTTGAAGTTTAACTCTCGCTCCACCCTTACTTCGATCATCGGTCTGCTCCCCTGCAGTGAGTTCGATAAACGCTGGCCTCGACAAGTTGTATGTATTAATTCAGCTTGAAAAATTCCCCTCCTGGCACCAGTTGGTGCCCGTCAGTATATCGCTTGGTAGGATGGCAGTGGGGTTCAACTAATAGAACTTAGGCCTGTTATACCAAGAAAATCGTAAGCTTTAGACCGGATTGAACAATAGGTAGAATGGCTACAGCAGTACTGGAGTTTTGAAAGACTGTCTACCAATCGGGGGCGCGACCCGGAACGGTCGTCCAGACCACTGAAACCCGGCCCTGGATGAGGCATCGAAACTCGAAAGGACTGTCGATGTGTTCCACAAAGAATTGTTTTTCTCAACTCGAATTCCAGCTATCTCAGGCCTCCTGAGCGCCCTCACGATTTTGCTCTTCTCTACATCTGTATTGGCGGTCAATGACAATGGCTTTGATCTAAGTGTTTCAAGTATCCCTCGTTCAGAAATCCTGCATGGAGGTCCCGCTCGAGATGGTATCCCCGCCTTGAGTGAACCCAAAACCCAGTTTGCCGAAGGCAGTGCTTGGGACGATTCCATCATGGTTATCGGACTCTCGATTGGAAATGAAACCCGGGCGTATCCCGTCAACATTCTTGCGCATCATGAGTTGGTCAACGATGTCGTCGGTGGTAAGGAGATTTTGATTTCCTATTGCCCCTTGTGCGGTACGGCAATCGTATTCCAACGCCGACTCGAGGGGCAGCTTCTGGACTTTGGGGTCTCCGGGCTGCTCTACCAATCAGATTTATTGATGTATGACCGCCAGACCGAGAGCCTTTGGTCCCAAATCAAAGCCGAAGCGGTCACGGGAAAATTGATCGGAAAAAGGTTGCCTTTACTGCGTTCCGAAATGATGTCTTGGGGTCGCTGGCGCAAAGTGCATCCCACTACCAGCATCCTGTCCCGCGTGACGGGCCATCTTCGAAACTATGACCAGCAGCCCTACGGCGATTACTCTCAAGTGCGTCAGGTATATTTCCCTGCCCCACTCGACACTCGCTATCACCCGAAACTTCCGACCTTGGGTTTGCGCACGCAAGCTGGTCAAGCCCGCGCCTATCCGTCCGTGGAAATTTTGGCTGCTGGCGGGGAGGTGGAGGAGCAGTTTGAGGGTGCTGAGATCCGAGTCGAATACGACGAACGAACAGCAGTCTTTCGAGTCCAGGCTCCAGCCGAAATCGAAACTATTCAAGGATACTGGTTCGCCTGGATGGCCTTTCATCCCAAGAGCAGCGTTTACCGTGCGCCTTAGTCACAAGGCCGCGGGCTGGCTTAGAAGTCGAGGCCTAGCGCTCCGTAATAGAGCAGGTCGTAGCGTCGCTCATCGTCATCTTGTGGATTGATCTTTGAATCGTAGGTGTGATCGGCTCCGAAGCGCAGGGTTAATTTTCCATCTTCGCTGAACCGAAGTGCCCAGACCAGGTTCGAAACGGTTCGATACTCGCCGGTGTCATCGAAATCCGGGAAGATAGAGGCGTTTAGTTCGATGCGCTGAAGGGGTAGAGGATGCCAGTCAAGTTGGAGACCCATCTCGCCTTCGGGTTTGAAGTCGTTCTCGGTTCCCCAATCTCGGCGTCCGCCGAGCCCGGCACGTAGACGAAATTTGAGATCCTCTTCCCAGAAAAATTTATACCCGCGTCCGGCGAGGGGGGCAGCGCGATGCTTCCAGTACTTGTAACGATCGTAGTCGTATCGAAGATGGGCGTAGTTGTACCAGCGTGAATCGGGATTGAACCAGTCGCGAGTGAGCCGGGCATGCCCTTTTCGCTCGCTGTTCTTGCGGTCATCGCTCTCCATGATGTAGCGCGCAAGGAAGTCCCACTTTTTGGTTTCGTCTTCGTAAGACCCGCGGAGTGAGAAATTCCAGTCCTGGCTGATGGAATCGCCTTCCTCGCCCTTGAGGCCGACGGCGAAGGTGCGCTTCCAGTCCTGTAGGACGCGTGTCCCGAAGACGCCAGTGGCGGGCGGTAGCTCCGGCTCTTCTTGGGCGACGACCTCGGATTCCTTTTTCTCGGTCTTTTGCATTTCATGAGTGCTGCCAGCTTCAATACCCATGCGGTCCATGGTTTCATTCACATCGTTGCCATCTTTTTTGGCGACGGTCTTGCTCTTGATGTCGGACTTTGGAACCAAAATGCGGCCGAGGGTGGGATGCTCAAGCGTGAGCGTTTCCTCGTTGTCTTCCACGACTTTGCCTGTGACGCGGTCGTTATTCTTGAGGGTGATTACCTCGCCGAGGGCGGCTCGCGGAGAAAAGAAGGCCAGAAGAAGAAAGGCGAGCAGAAAAGATGCCGTGAGTGTCGGAAAGCGCTGAATCGAAAGCATTGAGTGAATACCGCTCCTTGTTTGGGTGAAGAGCAGTCTATTGAATGCTGTGGCAAGTCTCCAGAGCAGAGCAAGCGCTAGAAAGAGGCCTGACTTCCATGAATGCTGGATCGCCTGAAGCGTGGATCTGTGTTCAGGCGTGCGCTTTTGCCCCTTGCCAGGGGCTTTGTGCAGTCTTTAAACTCATCCGCCAGGAGACGTTCGTTGATGCTGGACACGCCGTCGTGAAGCAGAAAAGACTGGCATTGGGCCTCGCAGGCTGCGTCCTCGGGTTTACGCTTGCGGCACCCTGCATGGCTTCGCTCGAAGCGGATCAAGCGACTCGCGAAGTGGTAAATTCCAAGTACGCCATCCAGGACCGATGCATGACCTGCCACGCACCTTCTGTGGAGGATGGTTCTCAGGCGGAAGGTCCTGTCGCCGAACGTTTTCACACTCCCGCACTCTTGAAGGCGCATCCCGTTGCGGAGTTGGGTTGTGCAGTCTGCCATGGCGGGAATCCCTTGGCTGCAGAGAAACAACTCGCCCACGGCCTCGGGGAGGGTGGAGAAACACCGCTCCTCACGGGTCTTCACACGCAGAGCCGTTGCAGTCGTTGCCATCTAGATACGGAGCTTGCTGGCGCTGAATTCTTCCAGCGAGGGCTCTCGCTCATCGATGACCGTGCCTGCTTTGCTTGCCACGAGATGCCGGGTGAGGAACGACGCGAGCGCGTGGCTCCGACGTTGGAGAACATCGCGGCGAAAGTGCAACCCGAATGGATCAATGGCTGGCTCATCGACCCGAGCTCTTACTTTTCGAGTGCCCGGATGCCCAATTATCAACTGACTGAGCGTCAAGCCAATGCCATTACGAGTTACCTCATGTTGTCACTCTCCGAGGGTGTGCCCCAGGCCCCGGTCAAGGTTGCCGAGCCCGAGGCCAAACTCGATCGGGTAGAAGCCAGACGCCTGCTTAAACAATCGGCTTGTTTGGACTGTCATCGCATGCGCGGTACGGGGGGATCCCCAGGAATCCGAGCGCCAGATCTGAGTCGGATTGGAGACAAGGTGACGCTCCCTTGGCTCGTTGAGTGGCTGCAGGGCCCCCAACACCTGCAACCGGGAGCGGCGATGCCCGCCTTCCGCTTCAGCGAGGACGAAGCCCGCACGCTCGCGCGTTACCTCACCGCGACCTTTACCACACGGCACAAGGAAAGCTCGCCGGCGGCAAAGCAAGTCATCTTGGATCCCTCACTCACCCAAGAGGGGCAGGGGTTGGTCACCGGGCTGGGATGCATGAGCTGCCACGGCACACCCGGTGAGAATCTAAATTTTAAGATTGGTCCCGACCTACGGCATGTCGGGAATCGCAAAGTTCAGGGTCTCTACTGGCCGAGCATGGGGCAGGACTGGGACATGCACCTGGTGAGCTATCTGCGAACGAAAATTACGACCCCACGCGCCTTTGGCGAGACGCACATCATGCCGAATTTTCGATTTGCTCCCGATGAGATAGAGGCCATCGTCGTCGCGCTCCTGAGTTTCGCGCACAATCCAGTTCCCGAGGCGTCGAGGTTCCAACTCGTAGCCGACGAGCCTGCGCTGCAACCGCCCACTGGCGAGGCGGCTGTGGTCTTGGAACGTTATCAATGTCTCCAGTGTCACGGGCTGCGCGGGCGCTTTGGCACGCTGGCTCCAGACCTCGGCTGGGAGGGTGACAAGGTGCACCGCGATTGGCTCACAGCCTTTTTGAAGGAGCCCTATCTCATTCGACCCTCGCTGGATGCGCGCATGCCCGACTTTGGAATGACCGATGAGGAAGTTCAGATTGCCGCGGACTATATCGAAGCAACCTGGTGGGATGACGAAGTTCCCCCGGACCCCTTCGAAGGAAAACCTCCACCTCTTGCGCTTGTCGATCAAGGGCGGACGCTCTTCGAGGATGATTACTCCTGTCTCGATTGCCACCAAGTGGGAGACGAGGGAGAGGTAGACGGTCCCAATCTCAGCGACGTGGGCACTCGCTTACGACCGGGCTGGCTCTATCAATGGGTGCTCGACCCGCAGCGCTTCTACGAGAACGATATGGATGACCCCGAAGCGACTCCGGAAGACGCGCTGGCCATCACCGCCTATCTGGTGACGCTTCGGGATAAGGCCGCCGACTGAAAAGGCAGCGCACGCCAATGGTGCGAGTGTTTAGATCTCCTTCGCTCGCCTTGATCGATTCTGTCTTAATAGGGTCAGGGTGAGCATGGCCGCGAAACTGAGGATCCACTGGCTGGGTTCGGGCACGCACTCGACGGGAGTCGAAAAGTCCTCCACGACATCCAGGGAGTCCGCGTTGACTCCATCGTTGGCGTACAGACCCATCCCGCGTTTTGCAAAACCCTCCCAGATCGAGCAGCGGTTGGCCGCTTCATAGTTGTTTAAATCGGCCAGCAAGAGGGCGTCTCGCGCATCCAGAAAACTGGGATTGCATGGCTGTAACTTGAGTGCATCCATGACGAGTTCCAGCGCGATATTATTGCCACCACTGCCGAAAGTCACATCGGAATCGAACCCATGAACCTCGACGAGATTCCAATACACTTCGAGTAACGCTGCCGCCCAGATTTCACCTCCGCCGTGTGGAAGATTGATCGCCGCGATGTCTTCATAGGTGAGAGGGTTGATGCCGAGATCCGTGCTGTAAGGAAAATTGCGTAGCCCGGTCCCATTGAGGGGTTGTCCTAAAACGAATGTGCCAACCGGGCGTGAATCTGTGGCTGCGTGCGACGATTGAGTAAGCAATGCGATGCTCCAAAAGTCACTCCAGCCTTCACCCAGGGCGCCGCTCTGCTCAGACTCAAGGCAGCTCGCGTTTGCCCGTCCGCCAGTCAGCCGATTGGAAACACCGTGGCCATACTCATGAATGATGATCCCATTATCATAGGCGGCGTCGCGGTCGGGAAGGTCTTCCGTGTGGAGTCTTGCCACTACGCCGTTATCCAATTGAGCTCGAAGAAGATTGCCGTCTTCCTGCGTGATCAAAACAGAGGGAATCGAAATCGTAGGATCTGTACCTGCCATCCCATCAATAATCCCCGGAACATTATTGGCGATGATGACCCCGATGGCGCCGGCCGCTTCGGCGTTGGCGACCTTGTCGACAAATAGGCAGATCCCCCGATCCACCAGGGCGATCTTTCCGTTGATTTCGGAACTGTTCAAGATGGGTGAACATGCATCCGTGCTTGTATTCTCGGCACCTTCGACCACATCCAAGGCCGCCACAACCGTCCCTTGAATACCCGTTTCGGACAGCGCGGGACCAAAAGTGGCAGGGCGTGCTCCATAATCTCCGGCGATGGGCGCCGGGGACGTGACCGTCACAGTGGTCGGATCATCGGTAAAAATTCCAAGATACATACCGGCTTCATCTCCATCGGGAGGTGTTGCAAAGGCTGCGTTTTCCCCGACCTCCGTATCGTGCACAAAGGTATAAACAAAGTCGTCGGCGTCACCACCACGGCCGTAATTGTTGAGCTGGAAGTTCCCGGCGGCTTCGTTGAATCCATAGTGATAGTGCAGGTCATGATTCCAATTCACCCAATAGAAAACATTGGTAATCATCGCGTCCAGGGAGGCCCCTGCTAAGTCGAGAGGGAAATCGAAGACATGGTCTATTCCTCCCCTGGCCCATTTCAGCCTCGATCCGTTGTCGTAATGAGCGGAGAGATTATTTCCAAAGGTTTGCCAATATTCTCCAGGCGCGACGCCATCTTCGTCATGCCAACCATAAGGGGAGGCCAGCGCATCGGCAGGGTCGTAGAGCAGTTGGCGACCCCCCGCATCGGGGTTTTCAACAGGATGAGGAAACACTCGATAGCTGTCGTTTGATACCCAGTCACTTTGCGTCAGCAGCACTCCCGTTTCTGCATCGACGTTGAGTTCCCACCAGTGCTGTTTGCTGACTTCTCGCACTACGATATTCCAAACCAAGCGCAGGGTTCCATCATCGAGTTCGACGTACATGAGTGAAACAGGGATTGGATCGAGTGAGATTCCTCCTGTACTGAAGAGGAGTTTGCGTTCAAGATCATCGAGAACTTCCAGTTGTCTGAAAGGTTCTTCGATCTTGAGTTGGAGTTCCGCAGCGATCTGTCGCAGTACTTCTTCGGGCGTGAGAACCGGGATGTCGCGAAGGTTCAGGTCCGGTTCTCGTGCAAACCGATCATGGGTGTTGAGGATGCGACCTTCGCGATTCACGTTCACCATAAAGTCCGCATTCCACACGCGGATTCCATTCACGCGTTGGCGTAGCAGAATATGTGTGATCCCGGTGCGAGGTGATAGATACTGACCTTCAACACCGTAATCTTCAACATGGGAGCCGAGGGCACGGGCACGTCCCAGGTGCTGGCCCCGCTTTCGCTCTCGGTCGAAGCGGTCCAAGGCAATGTCGGTGGGAGGCTTGCCAGAGGGTCCTGTGACGAAGCCAATAACGGGTCGATTCGATTTAGGACCGGGTGCGCCTTCTCTGGCGCCGAGAACGGGAGCGGGGATCAGCGTGAAGAGGAGCAAAAAAACAAGGGAATAGCATCGCTTGGTTTTCGGGACCCGGGACACTGGTTCTTCTGTTTTTTTGTACATCGCAAGGTCCTGAAGAGAGCTAATTCCCCGGGTGGAAAAGGTATGTGACTGTGCCTGGGAGGATGAAAGATAGCACCGATCGTGTCTCCAAAATCGGGTTTGTCGAAGATAAAAACAAAACTGCTTGCAAACAGCAGCTTAAAGGACTGATCCGCACATTCCTGTGGTTGAATTTTCTTGAATGTTCAATGGATAGCTTTATGATCGAAGGAGTGAGGAAAATACATGGAACGGTTACTCGATGTAAAAGTGGGTGCGCAGTCGGTGGAGCGCTTTGCCTCTTTGGTGGGCCCGGAGCGCGTTCGAGAGCTGATTGAAAAGGCTGAGGAACTCAGGCGTTTCAAGGGGCGGGCCTTTTGGACAATTAATTCGACGGCCGTTGGGGGAGGCGTGGCGGAAATGCTTCGGCCCTTGCTGGCCTATGTGCGGGGCTTGGGGGTTGATGTTCGCTGGTTGGTGATTGAAGGGGATGATGAATTTTTCCACATCACAAAGCGGTTACACCACGCTTTGCACGGTTCCAAAGGAGACGATTCTCCTCTTGAGGAGAATGAGCGCTTCGCCTACGAAAGAACGCTGGCAAGAAATTCTTCGGAACTGGTAAAGCGGGTTCGCAGCGGTGACTTTGTGGTGTTACACGATCCGCAGACGGCCGGATTGGCACCGGCATTACTAGAGGCGGGTGCCGAAGTCGTGTGGCGCTGTCACATCGGTGCCGACCATGAAAATGAAGAGGTGGAGCGAGGGTGGTCTTTTCTTCGACCTTACCTGAAAGATGTCCCGGCCTTTATTTTCTCCCGGGAAGCTTATATCCCGGCGGAGTGCGATCACGGGAAGTCCACCATTATTCAGCCAAGCATCGATGCCTTCTCCGCCAAGAACCAGGAAATGGCTGACGAAACCGTATTGGCCATCTTGATGCAGGTCGGTCTGGTTGAAGGTCCCCCGCCAAAAACCTCTGAACCAGTGTTCTTGCTTGAAGATGGGTCACCGGGTCGAGTCGAGCGTGGGGCCGATTTGATCCGTCTGGGTCGGGCACCGCATCGCGACACACCCTTGGTCTTACAGGTATCCCGTTGGGACCCCTTAAAAGACCATCTGGGTGTGATGAAGGGATTCACGAGGATGATTGAGAACCATCCTGCTCTCGATGTTCATCTTGTCCTGGCTGGCCCCAACGTGACTGCCGTGGCAGACGATCCCGAAGGAGGGCGGGTGTTTGACGAGGTCTTGAGTACCTGGCGCGCACTTCCCCACGAACATCGGCGTCGAATTCATCTGGCCATGTTACCCACTACCGATGTCGAAGAAAATGCGGCCATTGTCAATGCTTTGCAGCGGCACGCGAGCGTGGTTGTGCAGAAAAGTTTGCACGAAGGCTTCGGCTTAACCGTTACCGAGGCGATGTGGAAGGCTAAGCCCGTGCTGGGTACGGCAGTGGGCGGCATACAGGATCAGATTCAAGACTGTGTCAACGGTCGGCTTTTGAAAGACCCTTCGAACTTGGAGGCGTTTGCTGAAATCCTTTACGAGTTACTGCACGATCCCGAGGCCGCCGAATCCCTGGGTCGGCGGGCGCGCGAAAGCGTACTTGAAAAATATCTTGGAATGCGCCACATCAGTGAGTACATGGAGTTGTACCAGCGCATGAACGGGCACGCTGAATAGCCAATCGTCAGGCGCTGATTCGATGCTCGAGACGCCCTTCAGCCCAAAGCAGAGCGTCGTCTTTTCCTTCAACAACCTCTATGGGGTAGTTGGTTGGTGTGATATCCAGCAAGGTGTTCAAAACGAGTTGAAAGCCTCTGGTGTTCCCGACGCAAACCACGACACCCCGACAGTGCTGAGCTGTTTCCGAGCGATGTTGCATCTGCCATTTACCGAGTTGTTTCATGACTTTCATGTTTATGCTGTAGTGATCAATCACGATGACGTGAACGTAATCCTCTTTGCGTTGTACGAAGCTATCAAGAAAAGCTATGATGCTTTCCACTGATTCGGGAGAAAAGGGCCCTTTGATCGTGGTGCAGGGAATGGGCCAATTCGAATCATCCGTTTCCAGTTCCAACAATGACACAACGCTCCTCCTCGCTTCTGTAACCCCAGGTACCAATTGTGTTTCATACACGGAGTGGTTTATCGTCAACTTCAAGACAAGGCTTTAATCTGAGGCGCGATTTCGTATTAAAAAAGGGTTTGGCTCTTTTAAAAGAAACGACACTTTAAGGTGCGACATTTGTTCGGAACACCCCAAATCCATTCAAAATTATCGCAGCCTGGAGAGATGTGGTTTGTTGAAAAATCCTGAACTCAGCTTTCGCGCCTTGACGCTTGAGGATATTCCAGCGCTGCAAGTGTTGATGCGTCGCTGCTACGGGAAAAGCTACTTCGACGGCGTCTATTATGATGCCGAGGCACTGGGTTGCTTGATCTCTGAAGGGTTGCAGGTTTCGGCCATCGCGCTCAACGAGTCGGATGAAGTGGTGGCACATATCGGTTTGCGCAGACCCCGCGGCGGATGCACAGCAGATTCCACCATGGCCATTGTCGATCCGGACTATCGCTCTCGGGGCTTATTGGTCCAAGTGGGTGCGGCGATGAATCCCGCCTATGAGGAGCTAGAACTCTGTGGTCTCTATTTACAGGCAGTGACGGTTCATACCTTTACCCAGCGAGCGAGCTTGAAGGGAGGCAGCGGGGTGGTCGGTATATACCTCGACTATATTCCGCGCGGGATGACTTTCCTGGAAATCGATTCAGCCGCGAGCAGTACTCCCACTCCGGCCTTGATTATGTTGCAGCCATTGGGCCCGGCGCCCGAACGCGAAATTCAACTTCCACGACGGTATGAAGATCAAATTCTGAGTGCCATCACGCAGTGTGGATTGCGGCGACAATCAGCCGAGTCGATACACCCCACTACTTTCTCAGGTCGTGGCACGGTGAGAAGAGAGCTGAAGTCGCGACAGCAAGTTTGCTATCTATGGGTAGAAGAAATAGGAACCGACAGCGTCGACCAGGTGAGGGAAGAGATACGCGGGCTGCCTCTCGATGAACTCAATGTCATCTACCTACAACTCCCACTAAATGCAGGCTCCCTCGACCAGACTATCGATCTTTTGCGGAGAGAAGGTTTCTTTTATGCAGGCTATCTCCCTGAATATGGGGGACTCGACTGGTTGACCCTGCAAAAGATCACGCACCCCCTTATCGACCGATCCAAGGTCATGTTGGCCGACGAGCACTGCTACGAGCTATTGGATTTCATTATTCGAGACCAAGCTTCATTGAGGGAATCGCAATAAGCGAGGTATTGACGGCGAAGACGTGCTTCCCGTTTTCTTTAATAGAGAAATGAGGGTGAGTTCTCTGTGTAAGGGACATGTCCCCAGCAGAGTTCTCACCCTCAAGCTTTTTAATTCATGTGGCCTGAAAAGCGGTGATTTAGCTTACTCTTTCATCGCTTCTTCGTTCAACGCTTCTTCGTCCAACGCACTCACTTCGGCAGTGACATTTCTCTGCGCTGAAGCGAGGGCATCCTGTACTTCCATATTGCCGGGATCGTCCTGAAGCGCTTCGGTGCATGCCGGGATCGCATCTTCGTAGAATTCCTGCATGAATAGCTGTAGGCAACTCGCGACAGAATCAGGAATCGCAATCTCTCCTTCAGCGGAGACAGGGGGTAACGCGCCTTCGGCGTCAGATATTTGGGCCTGTTCTTGACTACCGCAGCCCAGGAATAATGTAGCAGCGACGATAACCATCATGAATACACTTGGTTTGGCTCTCACTGATTTATCCTCCTTGGTTGAATTGCTCAGGCAACGACACCGAGCATTCGCTCAGTGGTAATGCGTAGGAAACCAGGGGATTATACGTCAGCGGGAGGCATCGAGGTTGGGGAAAGCGCACTCTTGGGGAACTAGTTAGGAACGCCGTTTAGCCTGGGAGTGCTCTAGACCGGCTTTCCGGGCGTTTCAACGGATGGTTCGCCAAATGACTCCAGCGGGGTGGCGACTCCGGTGAATTTAGAGATGGCTATTTGGTCCAGGAACGAAGAATCAACTTGGTGTATTCGGATAGGGTAAGAAAGAAGGACTTCAGTTCAACGGAACTGATCAAGGAGTCCATCAGGGCAAATGGAAGTGCCGTTATATTCGGGCCGCGTCCGTATTCAATCATCCAGGAACCTGCCGTGATTTCCACACCCAGGCTCTGCCCCTTTTTCAGATAGCCACTATCGCCGGCGCGGCCGATGTTGAGTTCAATCTGATCCGATTCCAGATCATAGGTGCGTGTTTCCCCGCTGAGGAAGAAATCCCAGATCTGCATAAAGTTGTAACGGCCTGAAAACCCCGCAGTGCCTGCCGGGCAGCCAAAAATAATCAAGTACTCGTTGAGGCTGGCGTGGAGAAAGGTCATCTTGCCCAGCACCCCGCCGGCTCGGCTACCAATCCAGCAACGCGGGTCTTTGGAAATGAGTTTCGGGTATTCGGCGTGTAGCTTCTCTCGAATCTGAGTAAACATCTCACCATTCTCAAGATCAGCTTCCAAGACTTCTTTGGCGACGCGGTGCAACACTTGTGGATCAATCTGCGTAGCCATCACATTTCCTCATTTTCCAATAGGATCAAGAATCTATCGCTTGGTTCTCTCGACTGTACCCTAGTTGGTGCTCACTTCGAAATGGCCCCGCTCGCGAAGCGTTGCAAAAGCAGAGATTCTTGGATTGGCTTCGATATCAAAAATTGCGGTGTCATGGTACCTTTTGTTCGGTGTGGATGGCATTGTTAAGGATTGGGAGGGTAGGCGAATGACAACCATAATTTTGATCGCGGGCTTTGTCTTCTGGAGTTCAATTGCATTCTTCGGATGTCAAAAGTCTTTGAAAGAATCGAACTCACCCGTCAAGGGGCCTCTCACGGCGTTAAAGAAGTTACCTGGAGGTTTGCTCGGCCCGGTGGCCCTGGGTTATCTCCTCGGCCTGTATTTTGTGAATGCCCAGGTGGAGGCCATCAAGGCTCAATCTGGAGTGTTGGGCCCACATTTTTTCCTGGCGGTTCTCTGTGGAATTTTTGCCTCCATATGTTTGGCCGGGGTATTGGCAAAAGATGATTGAAAGCAAAGGACGATTGAAAGTAAAATCGAAATTGGACCAGGAAAATCATGCCCTTTTATGAAGAAGTGGTGTTGCCTCGGATACTCAGCTTGACTTGTTCAGCCAAGCCTTTTGGCGAACTGAGGAAGAAGCTTATTCCTTTGGCTACAGGAAAGGTGTTGGAAGTGGGAATGGGAGCAGGCGCCAACCTGGCTTTCTACGATGCTGAAAAGGTCGATTTCGTATGGGAATTGGAGCCCTCTGAAGGGATGAGGAAAGCGGCAAAGAAAAACATCGAGCAGTCACCCGTAGAAGTAAAGTGGTTGAATCTGCCTGGAGAAAAAATACCACTGGAAGATTGCAGCGTAGACACCGTGGTACTCACCTACACTTTATGCAGTATTGAAGATTGGGGTCTGGCTCTAAAGCAGATGCATCGCGTTCTAAAACCTGAAGGAAAGCTATTGTTTTGCGAGCATGGGACGGCACCCGACTCCAATGTGCAGAAGTGGCAGAATCGCCTGACACCTGGCTGGAAGAAAATAATGGGAGGATGTCACTTGAATAGACCCATTCCCGCTGGCCTCGAAGAAGCGGGTTTCGTCATCGATAAGATCGAAAGCCTGTACATGGAAAAATTTCCACGCTTTGTCGGCTACACCTATTATGGACAGGCTTCAATCCAGCGATAGCTATTCCGCTGATACCTCTACGGGAATTCCACAGAGGACGCTGGTCCCCGAGAGCTCGTCGATGAGAAGTTCGTCGGCCAGTAGATTGGTATTTACACCGGGCTGCAAGGCCGACGCCACCGAAAGCTTCGTCCCCTTTACACCGTGTCCATAACCATGTGGTAGAGAAACCACGCCGGGCATCATTTCATCGCTGACTTCCGCCTGTACTTGGAGTTCGCCCGTGCGCGAGCGAATGCATACGAGTCCACCCGATGCGGGCAAGCCCGCGCGCTCGGCGTCATGGGGATGAATCAAGAGCGTGCAGCGCGATTTGCCCTTGGCCAGTGGCTCAAGATTGTGTAGCCAGGAATTCATGTTCTGTAGTTGCCGGCGACCGACCAAGACCAGTCCCTTTTGCGACCCGAAGCGCTCACAGGCGGTCCGTAATCGAGGGACATCTTCGATGATAAGCGCTGGTGCGAGATTAATACGGCGATTGACCGTGCGTAAGAGTTCGGGAAGTCTCGGCTCCAGTGGACCAAGGTCTACGGCATGGGGCACTGCGGACAGCTTTTCCAGTGAGAGCCCTTCGGCGCTGTCGTCAAAGCCATCGCCGCCAGGTCCGGCACGCAACATCAAGTCGAGCAAGCGTTCGGGGCCTCGCTCATCGGAAAGCTTTTCGCGCGCTTGCTCTGGACTCACGTTTTCGCCAGCGGTATCGGGTTTCCCCAGGAAGGTGGCGAGCATGCCAGCCAACATCATGTCATCCAAGGTCTCCCAGGGAATTCCGTTCATGCGTGCCGCCACTTCGAGTAGCAATAGCCAATGATGTCGCGCTTCGGGATCGGGTTCGAAGACTTGGGGTGAGAAGCGCGCCATGTTGCGTACTGACGTTGTAGAAAAGAGGAAGTCATAATTGCTGTGTTCGAGGTGCGTGGTGGTGGGAAGAATAATATCGGCGTAGCGCGTGGTCTCATTCAGGTAGATATCGATGGACACCATGAAGTCGAGTTGCTCAAAGGCTTTCCCCAGGCGCGCGCCGTTGGGGGTGGAGAGGATCGGGTTGCCCGCCACCGTGATGAAGCCGCGAAGGCGATCCTCGCCAGCCGAATCAATCTCTTCAGCCATTACCGCTACGGGCATCTGCCCATCGATGACGGGTACCTCTCGCACGGCAGAGCGGTTCTCGCCGTAAACCATGTCCGGGTTGGGTTCAGCAACAGGCTCAGTCTGTCCTGTCGCTGCGCGGGGAAACATCAAGCCACCGGGGCGATCGAAATTTCCAGTCAAGATGTTCACTACGTCGACCAACCAACTCGTCAGGGTTCCGAATTCTTGGGTGCAGGTACCAAAACGCCCATAGAGCACGGAGCGTTCCGCTGCAGCAAACTCTCGCACCAAGTTGCGTATCGCCTCGGCCGAAATTCCTGTTGCCTGTGCTACCTGCTCGGGTGCAAAGGGTTGCGCCAATTCCTGTACGGTTTCGATCCCGTCGACAAAGGTCTCAAGCCGGCCCGGTGCCACCAGCTTTTCTTCAAACAGTACATGCACAAAAGCAAAGAGCAGGAAGGCGTCGCTGCCTGGCTTGATGAAGAGATGCTCATCGGACACTGCGGCAGTCTCTGTGCGACGCGGATCAATGGTGATCAGCTTACCGCCCTTGTCGCGATGGGCCCGCAGTCGCGCCTTTGCATTGGGTGCCGAAAGTAAGCTGCCCTGTGAAACAAGTGGGTTGGCACCGAGTATGATCAAAAAATCAGTGCGATCGATATCGGGAATGGGAAAGAGCCAGGGGTCACCGTAGAGTAAGCTGCAGCTCACATTCTTTGGGAACTGATCGACACTGCCTCCATTGAAGGCGCGATAGCTGCCCAAGGCTTGCATGAAAAAAGCCGTGTAGAGCATCGCTCCGAAATTGTGACCGGTGGGGTTGCCAATGTAACTGCCGACGGCGTTGGGTCCGTGGGCCTCACGGATGTCTTTCAAACGTTTTCCGACCTCGTCCAGTGCCTCTTCCCAGGAGATCTCTTCGAAGCCATTTTCCGTGCGCCGCAGTGGATGCCGAATTCGGTCGGGATCCTCGTAGACGGCTTTCATGGCTTGTGATTTGGGGCAGATATAGCCGCTGCTGCGCGGGTCCGCTTGATCCCCTCGAATCGTAAGTACCTTTTTGGAACTGCGATCCACCTCAAGTTGTAGACCACAGCTGGCCTCACAAATGGGGCAAGAGCGATAAACTGTTTCGACGCTGCCGGTTTCAATCATTGCTGTTCCTCGATTAAGCTCGTGCGATTCCCGACCAACTCCCCGCATCCACAGGCCCTGAGGCGGGGGTTACTTCGACAAGGATTCCCGTTAACTGAACCATACCCGATAGCGCTTCGACGTGATCGGGTCCGTCGGCGGCCAGGAGATTCACGTTCACACCTCCAAGCTTGCTCGCGACGCTGAGTCCCGCAGCTTCTTGATGCCCCCAACCGTGTGGCATGGCCACGGTGCCTCGCATGAGATCCGAGAGGTAGCGAACGGCAATGCGCACCGTCGCGACCTCCGATGTCACGTCGGCCAGTTCACCTTCGGCCAGTCCGACCGAAGCCGCGTCCTCGGGGTGCATGTAGAGGTGATTCGAACTGCCGTCGATACCTCCCGTCAACTCCACCGCGTTTTGGGTCCACGAGTTATTGCTCTTGTGTGAGCGCTTGGTAATCAATCGGAAACAATTCCCGCCGAGTTCTTGTTCGCGGGAAAAATCCGCCTCCAATTTATGGGTCGCTTGTACGAATTTTTGCGGAGCGAGTTGAACGCGCCCATCCTCAGTTAACATGCGTACGCCCAAGAAATCTCCTGGCAGGGCGCCTTTACGTTCCTTGCCGTTGGGATAGGCCAGGAGCGCCTTGAAACTCCCGTTGCCCGTGATGCGCAATAATAGTGACAAGATCAACTCTTGCGGAATCAGTGAGCCTTCACTGGGGCGCAGCATCCCATTTAACTTCTGCAAGGCGCCCAACACCCATTGCGCAAATCTTGAGTCAAATAGATTCACGCCGCAGGCACGGGCGAGGTCAGCATAGATCGTCGCTTCGTCTCGCTGCTCAGCTTCGGGTGGAATGACACTTCGGGTAGCAGCGATGTAGGGGATCGACTGCATGCCCAGGAAGAGTGGAAAGATAAAGGGCAGGTCGGGCCGTTGTAGGGGCGAAGTGGCAGGCAGGGCATAATGTGCCAGGCTCGCCGTTTCATTGAGGTAGATATCCGTGACCACCAGTAGTTCGAGTTTGCTCAGGGCGTCGCGCAGCCGATGGCTATTGGCCATGGTGAGCAAAGGGTTCCCGCCCGTCACGAACATTCCTTTGATTTGATCTGTACCCTCAGTGAGGATTTCGTCGGCCAGGATACCACCTGGAAAGCCATCGTTAACGGCCGGAAAATTGCCAATGCGCGATCGTTTCTCACTCACAAGCAATCCGTGCTTCACGCCAAAGGCCGCAAAGTCAAAGATGCCGCGTCCGACCAAGGTGCCACCCTTGCGATCTAAATTGCCAGAGACCGCGTTGATGACCTCTTGCAACCACACGGCCAAGGTCCCGTTGGTTCCCATGCCGATCCCTGTTCCACTCATGAGAGCAGCCCCATTAGCAGCCGCATAGACAGCCACCATCTTTCGCAGGGTGCTCGCTGGGATCTGCGTTACTTCTTCCGTTCGCTCAGGGGGCCAATTCGCCACCACTCCTGCAAGTTCCTCGAAGCCAGCCATGTGTTTCGCTACATGTTCCGCATCGACCGCATCAATGGCCAAGAGTTCGTGCAAGAAGCTGAGGTAAAAGAACACATCGGTATTGGGTCGAATGAAAATGTGCTCACCAGCCGTCTTGGCAGACTCCGTGCGCCTGGGGTCGACGAAGAAGATCTTTCCTCCACGGCGAGCAATGCCCTTCAATCGCTTTACGGGATTGGTGACCTGCAAAAAGGTCCACTTGGAAACGACCGGGTTCGTGCCCACGACGATCAAGCACTCGGTGTTGGCCAAATCTGGGAAAGGTTGCGTTAGGGGGAAGCCGTACACCTCCTTGGCCATGGCGAAGCGATGAGCACAATCCTGTGTCGCCGAAGAGAAAATGTTTTTCGAACCGATGCCCTGCATGAAACCCTGTGCAAAGATCGGGTGAAGGGTGCTGAAACCGGCGGCCGTTCCCACGTACATCGCCAGGGAATCAGGTGATTCGCCGCGCAACTCTTGAACCTTCTCGCCGATCTCCTGCAATGCTTGCTCCCAAGGGATGGCATGCCACTCGCGACCCACGCGCTTTAATGGATGTCGCAAACGATCGGGGGAGTCGTAAAGTTTGTGTTGATTCAAGCCTTTGATACAGGCGAATCCCTCAGTGCCGATGTGGGCGGGATTGGGTTTGATCTCAGTGATGACCCCGTCTTCGACAGTGGTGACCAAGCTGCAAGAGGCCTCGCAGATACGGCAAAAAGTGTGTCGGGTCTCGACCAAATTTAAGCTCCTCGCTTATCAGCAGCCCGATGACAATGGGGCAGGCTCCTACCTGAAACGCGTTCTAGGGAGCAGACCATAGCGCATATTCGAGCACCGGACCCCTTATTGAATCTCCTTGCGGACATCGAAATACTCCTGGTAAGGCCGAACACGCTCACGCTCTTCGCCCACATCGAGCCCGAAATCGCTGAACTTGTACTTATGGGCCCCGTGTTGCTCTGCCGTGTGTACGTTCAAGTATTCTTGCATACGCTTTCGTGTGCTGGCCGACAATTCCAATTCAAAGAAGTCGTAGATCGTTTGTACCTGTTCCAAGGGTGCGTCCATGAACTCATAGAAACTGATATCAATAATCTGCTGGCTAGCGATGAGCCCCTTTTGCCTGACGCGCACCGAGTCATTGAGAGCTGTTGCAATCCACCGCGTCCATTGCCTGCCAATGGCGACGGGATCAATGTCATTGCTCCCCATGGCCCTCAAGCTCGTGATCAGGCTTGATAGAGAGGCGGTGATCTTGAGCGGATCGCGGTGGGTTTGAATCAGGCGCGCGTCGGGATAGGCGGCCAGCATTGCCTCCAGGCTCCATAAATGTCCCGGTGACTTCAACACCCAGCGTTCGGCAGGGCATTTCCACTGCAGCAATTGCAAGAAGCGACGGTGGTAATCGTAGGAGGGCGCCATGTCCGCCTCTCCGAGTACCCAATTGGAATAGCTGGACACATTATAAGTGCATCCATTGATCAAAGTCGCAAATTCACCCGCTGTAATGCGTACGCATTCTTGGGGCAGTGCTGCTCCCATGCGATGGATCTGTTTGAAATTGGGGATGATTTGGTCGGTGCGATCGAGTTGGCGCTGTATCGTGGCGATGCGCGGGTCGCTGTCGTAGCTGGCTTTCTCCGGAGCGGGAAAGGGATCTTCCACTTCCCATGTCATGGGTACGCGGTTATTGGGATCCAGCGCTAATAGTTCGTGAAGAATTGACGTACCGGATCGCCCCATGCCCATCATGATAATGGGACTGCGAATCGGCGCGGCACCGATTTCAGGGTGCTGCTGATGATGTGCCTCAAGCTGCAATCGGTGCTTCAAGGCATTGACGGTTTCTTGGCGTGCAATGAGCTTGCCCAGCGGTGTCAGCCTGGCTTCCTCGTTCAAGGACTCCAGCAGCCGATGGAATCCCTGTTTGTAAGAGGGACTGCCAAAGTCTGTGAGCCCCGTTTTCTTTGTCGCGAGCCGGTGAAGGTCCTCTGAGGACAAGGGCCTGCCAAGCGGTGTCAGTCTCCCCAATAGGTTCAAGCTCGCGTTGAGGGCTTTAATGCTCAGGGGAAGAACTGGTGGTGATGACATCCATGACTCCCGACGACTCTGGTTCACAGCGCAAGAAAATCTCACGATAGCAAAGAATTATATTTCGAGTATAAATGCAAACCAGAGCTACGAGTGTGGAATGAGAAGATCAGCTGTCATAAGAGCCGGGTTCAAGGTAGCTTTGAGTTGATTTGGGGCGGGCAGTTTGAGAGTGGTTTGAGGGTAATTTGAGAGAGCCAAACAATAACCAAGGGTGGTGCTCACACGAATGACAAAAATAATGGCTGGTGTTGCCGTTCTGATTGCGGTGTTCATGGGTTTTGCCGCTGGCTGGTTCACAGCCAAGGGTCCCGCTGGTGTTGTCGAGTTGATGACAAAGGGCAGCGACCAGCAGGAGAAGTGGGAGCAACTGGATTCGGTCAAGAGTTTCGACCAACTCTACGCCAGCATTGGCACGATACGCCACATGGTGGTGGCGGAGTCGCAGACCGAGCAGGAAGTCATCCAGGGCATGCGCTGGATTCTGCGCGATGTGGCCATGGTTTCCGAAATCGTCGCCGACAGTAATGTCACGCGCCCTCGATTCGTTCGCATGGATACCGACGATCGAAAAATCGCGGGCGACAACCCCAGTGGTGAATATGGCCTGGCCACTATCGACGGGCGCTACGATTACCGGATTACCGGAAACAAGGGCGACGTCACCTACTTCAGCCTCAACGTCAACGCCGGTAAGGGCATGAACGAGCGTCGCATGGCGGCCTTTCTAAACGACACCACCATCGAGTTTGATCCGGAAGGAAATTTTACCCTGTTACTCAGTAAAACTGAGCCCAGCGAGCCTGGTCAGTGGGTTCAGATCCCGGAAGACGCCACCAGTATCATGTTGCGCCAGTACATGCTCGATCGCGATCGCGAAGAATTGGCCCGTCTTGATATCGAAGTGCTGGGTGAAGACCCCGGTGTCAGTTTGCCGAGTGACAGTCAGATGGCCGAGCGTCTGGACGGCACGAATTACGCCTTTCTCTTCTTGGCGACACTGCACAAAATTGTGGTTCCACGCGCCATGGACCACCCGAACACCTTTGTTGAAACGGATTCCGACGAATTGGGCGGAAGCATTTCGGCTCCGGATAACCTTTATATGATTGGTCACTTCGTCATCGCAGACGACGAAGCCTTACTGATTGACATTACGCCCCCGGAGACCCGCTATTGGAATTTTGCCTTGGAAACCATCTGGCACGAAACGGTGGATTATCTGCACCGCCCCGCCAGCCTCACCAAGGCAGACGTGACCTATCGGCCTGATGGACGTGTTCGCTTTGTGATCGCCAAGAGCGACCCCGGAGTCGATAACTGGTTGGACTCCATGGGCGTGAATCGCGGGTTCATGACCTTTCGTTGGTTGGATGCGCGCGACGAAGACATCCCAGATCCGCAGTTGAAGTTGGTGAAGCGAAGCGAACTCGAAAACTGGATGGCTAGAGATTCACTCAGTGAGGCGAGTCCGTGAGTACGGCTGCCAAGGGACTTCCCCCCGCCAAGGCGTATCATCGAAGGCCCATGCGCGCATTAAATGCCGTGTTGCGCGCGTTAAACGGGCTAGGCCTCGCGCGGATCGCACTGGATGAAGACTCCTTGATTCGCAGTGCGCGAAAACAGACGGGCCTCAACTCCTTTGGTGACGAAGCCTTCCTGGTGCCCATGCGCGTTTTGCTGAACTCACTGGAAGAAGAGGCTGACCTCAATCCGCTCGGGCGCTTTTTGACGGCTCAGTCCATTTTGCGAATTCTCAAGCACCGGCTTTTGTTAGAAGATCTCTTAAAGCGAAATCCCGAGATCCTCCAACGCGAAATCGCTCCCCCAGTGGTCATTGTGGGACTGGCTCGCTCGGGGACAACGCGTCTCCATCGTCTAATGGCCGCCGATGATGGATTCTTACATCTCAAGGCCTGGGAATCCGTCAACCCGGTACCCTATCCAGAGAGTTTTGAACGTGATGTGGATCCGCGCATGACGAACATCGAACAGGCCCTGAAAGCGGTGCTCTACATGAGTCCACAAATTGCCGCCGTGCATCCCCTCGGTGCGCACGAGATCGAAGAAGAAGTCGGTTTGATCCAGCATGGATTTTCGAGTCAGGTCTTTGAAGTGTGCGGCAAGGTCCCTTCCTTTGCCGAATGGCTGATGACCCACGACCAGAATGCCGCCTACGAGCACATGGTGGTCTTGTTGAAAGTGATCTCCTGGTTTCGCAAGGATCCAGAAAACCAGACCTGGATTCTAAAATCGCCGCAGCACATGCAGGATCTCGATTCCCTGATCAAGGTCTTCCCGGATGCAAAAATCATCTGTCCGCATCGTGACCCGGTAAAAGTCATGGGTTCCACCTGCTCCATGGCTTGGAATGCCATCGTGCGCGACACCGATTCCGTGACCGCCGAATGGATCGGCCAGGAGTGGATGGGCAAGACTGAGCGTATGTTGAAAAAGACCCTGGAGATTCGTGAACACCAGATGGCCAAAGAAAACCAACTCGACGTTCTTTATGCTGATATTGCTGCGGATTGGAAAAAATCCATACAGGGCATCTACGATTTTCTTGGAATGGAGCTTACGGATGAAGCGCTACTAGGGATGCAAGCCTGGTTGGATCGGAACAATCAACACAAGCACGGGGTCCACAAGTACAGCCTGGCTGATTTTGGCTTGGATGAAGACCTCGTCGACCAGCGTTTGATGTTCTACCGCGAACGCTTCTCCATTCCCTACGAAAGATCCAACCCGCATTTAGCCGCTAGCTCTTGAGCGATGCAAAAGGCACCACCTCGGTGATGAGTGGCTCAATTTCTTCTTCGGGCAACTGGAAACGCCAGAACATGAGACCGAACAACCGACCTTCGCTATCCAGCCAATTGGGTAGCCCGGGGTCCTTGTGAGCCAGGATCATCTTGAAGCTACCGTCTTCTTCCAGCGTGGTTTGCTTGCGATTGCGGGAGATCGTGCGATAGCGGTAATCAAAGGTCTGCAGGAACCGATTCCACAGCACAAGGCTTGCGAAGCGGCACTCGGGCCAACGGCCGCGAATGATCAAGGCTTGATCCGGTTTGATGACGAAGGGTGCCATGGAGTAGACGTTGTCCATGGCGGCGTAGCCGATGTCTTCGTTGTTTCTTTCCAAGGAGGGCGCCGGAAGTTTATTGGGAATCCTGGACACCCAGGAGAAGGACATGTCTTCCCCGAGTGGATTGACACTGCGATCTAGCCACTGCGTGGCTCGGCGAATACTGGCCGCGACCGAGGCATCGCTAGGCGGTGGAGCCGGTGCTGGAGGCTCCAATGGCTCGATAACCAAAGGGATGTTGCGAAGGGGATCCAAGGCCACGCTCTCTTCTAACTCGAAGTAGTGACGGGTGGTAATGCTTACGGCATCAGGGGCCAGTTTGAGCCAATTGCCCTCGTGCGGAGTGGCGCTGGCGATGATTTCGTAGTTGCCATGGGCGTCGATTTCAAACTCGGTATCGTTGAGGGTGGCGCCGAGCTTTCCGATTCGATCTTCCTTGGTCTTGGTGAGTTCAACGGAAAATGAAGTGTACGTAGCGCCGTCGGTGTTGCCTTTGATGCGGTAGATCTGCTCTGCGCTTACGGATGCCTCGTAGTAGATGGCGTCGGGGTTGTCTCCGAAAAGTTTCTTGTCCGGGTAATGCCAGCGCTTGAAGGCCGGTCGCATGGGGTCGGCCGACAGCCACACATCCAGGGTGTGGTTGATGGTGTGCAAGAGTAGAAGTCGCGCTTCGGCGAGGGTGTCCTCGTCGCCGAGGAGGCGCCAGGCGGGGTCTTCAAAACTCGCATCCTTGAGACTGATCAGCTCGATGAGTTCGCGCATGGCCTCAGCCGTCTCGGTGCCGTCACCCACTGCCGTCGTAAGCATGGAGGGCTTCAGCACGTTCAAGGAAAGTAAGCCGAGACCGGCTCCGCCTCCCGCCAGTGCAAATCCTTTTAAAAAGTCTCGACGCGACATGGCTGCCCCTTTTCAGATACGGATTCGTTCTGTGAGCGCTGATCACTTTGTTTAGCATCCAACCCGGCTAAATTCACGATAGGGCCAGAAACAATGAAGTGGAGTTGAAACGGGTCGGGTCGATATGGGGCACCGGATCTGGATTGGGTTACAGTTGAAAGCTACTTCTTTTGGGGGAGCACCGTGGTTGAGACCAAGATTACCTTTTGCCGACTCTGTGAAGCCACTTGCGGGCTTCAGGTGGAGATTGAGGACAATAAAATCCTCGGGATCAAACCGGATCCCGAGCACGTAGTCAGCAAAGGCTATGCCTGTGTAAAAGGCACGCGCTATGCATCCGTCCAGCACAACCCCGATCGTCTAACCCAACCCTTGAAGCGAGTCGGCGAGGCGTGGCAGGAAATATCCTGGGAGCAAGCCCTCTCTGAGATCGCCAAAAAAATCCGCCAACTCATGGATGAGCATGGACCGAACAGTGTCGGGCATTTCGCCGGATCGCCCTCGGGCGCCAATGTGCTGTCTCCCATCTTCCGTGGCGCTCTCTTTGAAGCCATGGGTTCAAGCCGCATGTATGGAACTGGCACTTGCGACACCATGAATAAGTTCCGAGTGAATGAGGACATGTACGGATCGCCCATGCGGCTCGCTTATCCGGACATCAACCATTGTCAGTTCATGCTGGTGTTGGGCGCGAATCCCGCGATCTCTGGCAATACGCTCTATCACTTGCCCGATGCAAAGCGCCGTTTCAAGGAACTGGTGGCGCGCGGGGGCAGGGCTGTGTTTATCAACCCACGTCGCGTCGAAACTTCAAGCGTTGGCGAACATCACTTCATACGCCCCGATACGGATCTCTTTTTCCTGGCCGCCTTCTGCAATGAGTTGATTCGTGAAGGGCACGTTGATGCCAAGCGCGTCGACGCCTTCATGAAAAATGTTCAGGGGCTTGAACGTGTGGTAAGCGCTTGGACGCCAGAGCGACAAGCGGCCGTGACGGGAATTTCTGCGGACAGCTTGCGCGAGCTTGTGCAAGGTCACGCCGCAGCCCAGGGCGCGGCGTTGTACATGGCGACGGGAGTGAACCAGGGACGAAGTGGCACACTGTGTTTCTGGTTGCTTGAGTGCATCAATGCCATCTCGGGGAATCTCGATCGCGTGGGCGGCACACTTATGGGCGAGGGCCTCATCGACATGGCTCAGGAGGTGATGACCAACCCCCAAATCATGTTGAGCTTCGACCGGGACGACAGTTTTCCCACCGTCGCTGGCCAGCAGCCCGCAGGTATGTTGGCCGACGATATTCTTCGTGAAGACGCTGAGCGCGTACGGGCTCTGATCGTGGATGCCAGCAATCCCTTGCTGACTTGTCCCAATCCCAACGGACGTCTGGAGGAGGCCTTCAAGAAGCTTGAGCTACTGATCAGTATTGATCTTTTCCGCAACGAGACGGGCAACCTCGCACATTACATTCTCCCAGCCGCCAACTGGATGGAGCGTCCAGAGTTTCCCTATGCGTTGCAAAGCTTCACGGCGTGTACTCCGACGCCCTATATGATCTACGCCGACGCATTGCTCAAGCCGCCTGCGGGCGTGCGACACGAGTGGTGGATGTTCGTGCGCCTGGCTGATGAACTCGGGCTGCGGCTTTTCAACCACCGCCTGGGAAGCGTGGCTGCCAAGTTGGCTGCACGCCTGGAAGGGACCTTTCTGGGGCGCTTCATCTCTCTGCCTCATCTGTTGTTTGACGGAATGATGAAGAAGGGCGGCTTGCCGAGCGGCAAGAAAATGACTCGGGATCATCCACACGGGATCCTGATGCCTGAGAACCACGGCGGAAACTTCCTGGGCAGTGATCGCGTACTCACTGAGGATGGAAGAGTGGATCTCGCGCCTTCGAAAATTGCGAGCAGCTTCGAAGCTCAAGCGGAAAGGCTGTACGAGGAAGAACTCGAAAATGCCGGGCGCTTTAAACTCATCGGCAAACGCGAGATGAGCCGCATCAACACCTCTTCTTGTAACTCCGAAAAGTTGGTGAGGGACAGGACCAACTACGCCTATCTCTGTCCCGAGGATGCGTCGAAGTTGGGTGTGAGCAATGGCGAGATCCTGGAGGTCGAATCTGCCTTTGGCCGCATTGAAATCCCGGCCCGCCTGACCGACGCACTCATGCCGCGCACCATTGCCATCCCCCAGTGCTGGGGGCATGGCAAAGCCGATGGCCTCCCCCATGCGCAGAAGCACCCGGGCGTAAACTCAAACCTGTTGTCCGGGGATGGCAGCGCCAACGTCGAAGCTCTCTCCGGCATGTCGCATCAATCGGGCATCCTTGTGGATGTTCGGAAGCTAGAAGCCTTCCCAGCTCCACCGAGGGATATTTAATACGCTTGTTGATCTGGCATGTTTTTAACGGATTTTTAATGAAAATTTAATGAGTTGCCTCCTCCTTTTGCGCAGGAATAGTGCTATTCGAGTATAAAGACAAGTGTGGTACCTTCTTGTGGTACACGCCGTTTAGATAGAAGGACTCGGGGTAGGCAGGGGAACTCAAGCAAGCGAAGTCAAAGATTTGGGGAGATCAGAGTGAGCCAGTTCAGTTGGAGTTTTATTCGAAGCAGAGTTGCGTTGCTCTTCCTGCTTGTAGCGGTATTGCTAAGTCTCAGCACAGGCCGTGAAGCCAACGCGGCTGAGTTTTATCTCGCCTATGATGGATGTCTGAATGAGGTGGCCTTCGATATCGAGTCGGATCAAACTGGCCTTGCGTTGGATCTGTGCCTAGCCAATAGCGATGGCTATGTGTACTTCTTTAATTATTCATGGATCCTAGAAGCTACGGACAAAATTGAGGTTGTTTCTTGGACCCCTGATAACGGTTCACCTGCTGATACATCTGATCCGGAAGGCTGGTGGATCTCTGGGACGAAGGCTGCTCCAGGCCAGTTCTCAGCGGGTCCTGTTCGCGTGGGGACGGTGACCGTTGATATCGGGCTCGGAGGAGGGGAGATCTGGGCTGGTTCCAACGGTGCCCTCGTGTACGAAAAGACCGAAGACCCAGGTTTGGTTAGTTCCGTGATTCCACCCACCCTCGTCCCTGAACCGAGCATCCAAATACTAGAATCCGTGATGCTCGCGCTGTTATTTCTGTTAGGGCTGAGCAGGCATCACTCAGCCATCAAGACCCATTAGAAGCGATCGGCGTCGCCCGACCTATCACCCACCTATTTACCCACCGACGTGATTCATCTCAAGCTTTCGACCATTGGATTGGGCTGCGTCTTGTTCTGTTTTCTGCGTGCGCAATTGGGAATAGCGATCTGCTCGTTTCTCCCAGGCGCTTGCAATGATTTCGCGTAAGTGGTCATCGCTCGTACCGCGGCGAATGGGGGTCTTGAGATCGACGCCCTCAGAGGCAAACAGACACGGAATGAGCCGTCCCTCCGAGGAAAGTCGGGCACGTGAACACTCGCCACAGAAGGGTTCGGTGACGGAGGTGATGAAGCCCACTTCGCCCTGTCCATCTCGATAGCGCCAGCGCCGGGCCACTTCTCCGTGATAGTTCGGGTCCACGGGTTCAATGGGGAACTCGGCGTTGATTTTTTCGATGAGTTCCTTGGTGGGCACGACATGGGACAAGTCCCAGCCGTTCCTATTGCCCACGTCCATAAACTCGATGAAGCGCAAGGTGTGCCCGCTTCCGCGGAAATGCCCAGCCAGGTCGATGAGGGTGTGATCGTTGACGCCGCGTTGCACCACAGCGTTGATCTTGATGGGTGCAAGCCCCGCTTTCTCGGCCGCTTCAATGCCCGCCAGGACCTGTGAGACCGGGGTGTCCACGCCGTTGAGATGCCGATAGATGGTATCTTCCAAGCTGTCGAGGCTAACCGTGACTCGCTTTAAGCCGGCGTCGCTCAAGGCCTGGGCGTGCTTGGCCAGCAGGATTCCGTTGGTGGTCAAAGCGATGTCTTCTACGCCGGGAATTTGGTTGAGCTTGGCAATCAGTGTCGGCAATTGCGCGCGTACCAAGGGCTCGCCACCCGTGATGCGCAGTTTCTTCACCCCCAACTCGACGAAGATACGCGCCAGGCGTTCAATCTCTTCAAAGTGCAAGATCTTGGAACGGGGTAGGAAGTCGTAGTTTTCGTGGAAAACATCCTGTGGCATACAGTAGCCGCAGCGGAAATTGCAACGATCTGTGACCGAGATGCGCAGATCGTGCAGTGGGCGCTGTAGTGTGTCGGTGGGCCGCATTGCTGTTTCCTTGGACCGTGCGATTACTGGAAGTAAGGGTTCTCGCCCTCGGCGTGATTGGTACCGTCAACGACAAAATGAATCTCGGGAACCGCAGTGAGGATGGTGTTCTCCACGCCATCCTTCAAAGTGACATCGGCTTGCCCGCAACCCTGGCATCCTCCACTGAAGCGAATAAAAACCTTGTCGCCCTGGACGTCGATGAGATCCACGGAGCCGCCATGAGAGGCCACGCCGGGGTTGATCTGCTCTTGGATGACTTCGTGGACTTTTACGGCCACGGGATTTTCCATGAGTGGAGTCTTGTTGGGATTCTCGAAGGTGAACCCGCTACCGCTATCGTCGCTCACATACTTGAGGGTAGAGCCCTTCAGGAGAGGACAGCTTTCGGGATCGACGAGAAATATTACACCGTCGTGGTCGATGGTCTCGTCCTCGGGGGTTTGCTCGGCCCGATCGACAAATTGCATTCCGTAGTGGTAGGCCATGGGGCCCTTCATGGTAACGCGCACGCGGATGACGCTGTCGTCATCACGTTCGAGTAGTACTTCCCGGATCTTTTTCTCAGCGAGTTCTTCCAGGGCAAGTAAAGGGGTGGTCATGCTGCGTTCTCCTAACTGTTAATGCTGTCTCTCAGAAGAGAGGTCGGTGTTTCAGGCTTCGTAGCCGTTCAAAAACTGACATGAGGTGGCTGTGGGAGCTGCAGCTCATGAGGATTCAGTGCTAAGGCTACAATACTTGACTGATCTGTCCAGTTTAAAAACCCTCGTTTTAGAGCGCCGTTACGGCTATTTATCGCGGGAGCTCTGCTCGAGCTCGTTCAACTTCGAGCGGATAGGTAGCAGAATTTTAACGGGATGAGGATAGGGAAATGACGCGCAGTGAAGCCCTGGAAATCGAGCTTGGAAACGGTGAAAACCAGGGCATTGCCACGCTCTGGTTAGCCAACGAAGCGGGCCGTAACGCACTGGGAGAGGCCTTCTTTGCGGAATTGCCCCAGCGCTTGCAGCAACTCGCTGAAGACCCGGAGATTCGCGTTGTCATCCTGGCGGCTCGCGGCCGCGATTTCAGTGTGGGGATCGATTTAGAATTCCTGGCCCAAACCTTGAAACAAGAAGGAGAGAAGGCGCCACTTGCGGGAGTCGGCCGGCGTTTGGGCCTGCGTGAAGAGGTGATAAGGCTTCAGAGCGCGGTCTCCTCCATCGAGAAATGCCCGAAACCCGTGCTGGCCGCGGTGCATGGATATTGCTTAGGTGGGGGCATGGATGTGATTACCGCCTGTGATTTCAGGCTGGCTTCCAGCGAGGCCCTTTTCTCGATTCGCGAAACACGCATGGCCATGGTGGCCGATTTGGGAACGCTGCAACGCTTGCCCCGACTCGTGGGCGAAGGACAGGCGCGTCAGCTCGCCTACACGGGTGAAGATGTCAGCGCCTCGCGTGCACAGGAAATGGGGTTGGTGAATGAAGTCTTCGACAGCGTTGAGGCATTGCATGAAGAAGCACTCTCAATTGCCCGGAATATCAGTATGAATTCACCCTTGGCAGTGCAAGGGTCTAAAGCAGTGCTCCAGTACAGCCAAGGGAAAAGTACCGCGGACGGGCTCGACTATGTGGCGACTTGGAACGCAGCGTTCATCGAAAGCGAAGACCTGAAAGAGGGCGTGAGCGCCTTCTTCGAAAAGCGTCCGCCCCATTTCAAAGGTTGCTGAGTGGGAACTTAGATGGTCTTGCTGAACAACTGCTGGGAAGACTTTTGCTGTTCGGCCAGATACGCGTCAAAGGTCATGGCTACGTTGCGCACCAGTAAGCGCCCCACTGAAGTCAGTGTGATGCTTCCATTGGGTTCGATGGCAATGAGTTCATCGGCCAGCATGGGCTCCAAGCGAGTCAACTCATCGGCATACAAGCTTGAGAAATTTCCCCCGAACCTGGCCTCGTAATCCTCGCTGCGTAGCTCACCGTGGCAGAACAGATTGGCGATGATCCAGCGTCGTCTCTGATCATCATCGCTGAGCAAATGACCACGCATGGTGGCAAAGCCCGTGTCCTCCACTCGCGCTTCCCAGTCGGGCAGATCGCGGGAGGATTGGATGTAACTATCGTGCAATTCGCTAATGGCACTGGGTCCGAAGCCCAGTAGGTCTACGCCCGATTGTGTGGTGTAACCCATGAAGTTGCGGCGCAGGGAACGCTCGTTGCGCGCGATGCACAACTCGTCGTCCGGACGCGCAAAGTGATCCATACCAATGTAGATATAGCCAGCGTCGATGAAACGTTTGATGGCCATGAGCATGATGCGTAGGCGAGTCGTGGGATCGGGCAAATCCTTCTCGTCGAAACTGCGTTGCTGCTTGGCTTTCCAGGCTACGTGAGCGTAGGCGTAGAGAGCGATGCGGTCGGGGCTGACGTCGAGCACTTTGTCCAAGGTGTTCGAAAAGGAATCAACCGTTTGAAATGGAAGGCCATAGATCAAATCCAGGTTGACGCTTTCCATGCCTCTCTTGCGCGCGGCGTCGGCGATGAAAAGAGTTTGCTCAAGGGGTTGGATGCGGTGAATGGCTTCCTGAACCTTCTCGTCCAAATCTTGCACACCCATGGAAATTCGATTGAAACCACAATCGGCCAAGGTGTTGATTTGGTCTTGCGTCGTGACGCGCGGGTCGACTTCAATGGAGACCTCGGCTCCTTCGCTCAGCGGAAAGGCATCGGTCATGGAACGGAAAAGTGTTTGAATCTGGTCCGGAGAAAGATGGGTCGGAGTGCCGCCCCCCCAGTGCAATTGTGAGGTTGTCGGGTTCGACGGGATGGACTCGCGCACCGCGCGAATTTCCTTATCGATGATTTCGAGGTAGCGCTTGGGCAACTCTTCTTTTCGCGTGATGACGCGATTGCAGGCGCAGAAATGACACAGGCTGCGGCAGAAGGGAACGTGTGCGTAAAGGGCGACCTCGCTGCTGGTGCGCTCAGCTGTGCGTTGCAGGGCAGAGCGGTAGTCCTCGACCCCGAAATCGTCATTCCAACTGGGTGCCGTGGGGTAACTGGTGTAGCGAGGCCCTGAGGCGTCATAGCGCGGGATCACCTCTTCCAGTCGCTCGAAATCGACGTCAAAGGGTTCCGAAGTCGCGGGACCGGATGATTTGTTTGGGGACACGTGCACTTCCTTTGTTCAATGCCCTAGGGGAGGAAAGGACCCATTATGGCGCACTTTTCGACCGGGCGAGAGGTCTCGTATTGTCGCAGCTGCTTTTTTTAAGGCGATTCGCCTGACAGGCGAGTCTCAGGTCTGTTGACCCAAGCTGCGAAAGGTTTCGTTGGGAATGGACAAGAACAGGCCCTGGCAGCTAGCCGTGCGTTTCTCGCCCGCATACATCTCCCCTGTAATAAAAATCTTGCGTCCTTCCACTTTGTCGACTCTAGCCTCAAGTCGCAATTCTGTGTTGAGAGGTGTTGGTTTTTCGAAGCGCGTGGTCAGCGTCCCCGTGACACCAGGCTGTTTCGTTAGTACCTGCGTGAAACCCAGGAACTGATCGAAGATCGCGACGACGATACCGCCGTGCACACAACCGGGGGGGCCTTCGTAAGACCAGTTCAGGCTCACGGTACCACGCACAGTGTCTCCGTCGATCCACATATTGATGGGTGGCGCGATGGGGTTGCCGTGCCCGATGAGTGGATTGATCTCGTGGCTGATGAAGCCGTAACTGCCGTGCTCCTCAGTGTCCGAGAAGGCTACACGGCCGTAGTAGCGCGGGCAGTCTTCGAGTTGATCCGCCGCAGCTTCCACTTGGTCGGCTAACTTTGAGACGAGCGCCGGGTCGGGATCGCTGGTGACCAGGTTTTCCGTCAGCCGTTTAATCGCTCGAGACAAGCGTCGTCTTTCGGCCCAGGTTTCGTTGATGGGCTCGTGAATCTCTTCAGATTCAAACGGATGGTGAAAGGTCTGGTGAGATTCAGGCATGCTTCGCTCCCCGCTAGATAAGCCAGGGAAACTAGCCGTTTCGTCATCAGCTTGCGATTACAGCCTCAGTCGACGTGCCGGTTGGTATTGCGAAGTGGCAGACGGAACTCTGGGAAGTGTTTCTTGGGCAAGCGATCCTTTCGCATCTGTTCAATACCGCGCAGTACGGAAGCCCGTGTCACCATTCCCACATGCAAACCGTCTTCGATCACGGGCAGGCGCTGAACGCCTTGTGAAAGTAACTCTTGCGCAACCATGTAAATGCCCATATCGGGATCAATGGTTTTTACTTGCTTTGTCATGTACTGCGAAACCTGCTCTGTGGAGGCCTCATTGGCTTCATAGAAATCAGAGGAGGCGAGTACTCGCAGGCAGTCATACTCCGACAGGATTCCCACCAGGTGGTGTTCCCGGTCGAGGACGGGCATACCGGTGACATTGTTTTTCAGCAGGATGTTGATGGCTTCAAAAATGGAGGCATCGGGGTGGATGTGAACGGGTGCTTTGGACATTACATCGCGCGCTGTTAATACGCGGAGTGGATGGTGTTGAATTGGCATAACGACCCCCTTATTTAAGCTTAAACTCCAGTCTCTCATCAGCTGTTGGGAATGGTCAAACCTAAACTGTACGGATTGTCGCACTTACCCCCAAGGACCTGCGCTACAGAGACATTGTAATAAGGGTACCTGAAGGGTGCGTAGGAGGAAAGCTTGGAACGAGACCGCCCCTAAGGGCCTCCAGGGGCATTTAGAAGCCTTCCAAGCGGGAAGGGGCAGCATAACTATGAGACTGAACCTTGTAGCTGCAGATGCAAAAACGCTGCTAAGCGGCCTGTTTGCGGGTCGCACATTTCTTCTGTTTTTCGTCATCACAGGCGCAATCGCTACCGGTGCCCCCGCAGGAGCCCCTGAGGCGTCGTCCAGAGAGCAGGACGCCCAGCGCCATGAGGAGCATGATCGTGCTGAAAATCAGAAAGGTGAGAAGAAAGGTTTCCATCGGCGGGATCTTAACTCGGTCGGGTGAACTTGGTAAGTCGGAATGGCCAACTGCGTGAACCTGTCATTCAGGGCCGGTCTCCAGGGAGCGTTTATAGGCTGGGGACTCCAAGATTCGAAATTCAGCGTTGGCATCCCGCAGTACGAAGAGCGCGGCCAGATCGTGCCTCTCAGCCAGGGCCATTCCTTCACCGGGACCGAGGACATTCAAGGCGGTTGCCAAGGCATCGGCGGCCATGGCCTCACGGTGAAAAACGGTAACCGACGCCAAGCTGTGTCGAATGGGCAGGGCGGTTCGTGGGTCGATGGTGTGAGAGTAGCGGACACCGTCTTTTTCGAAGTAGTTCCGATAATCCCCCGAAGTCGCCATGGACAAATTGTTCAGGTAGATGAGCTTGACGGCTTTGGCTCTTCTGGACTCCGGTTTTTCGACGGCAACTCGCCAGCGGCTGCCATCGACCTTTTGTCCGCTGGCGCGCAACTCACCGCCAACCTCAACCAGGTAGTTATTGAAGTGAAGCGCGCTCAGGGCTTCGGCGACACGATCAACGCCGTAACCTTTGGCCAAGGCAGAAAGATCGCAGACCATACCGGGCTTGGTCTTGGTCAACGTTCGCAGGGAACGATTGATCTGGATTTTCTTGAAGCCGACCGATTCGCGCAGGCGCTCCAACTCGGCCGCATCTGGAACCCCCTGACTGAATTCTCCCGGTCCGAAGCCCCAAACGTCGACGAGAGGCCCGATGGTTACGTCAAAGGCGCCGCCACTCATTTCGGAAACGCGCTGGGCTTCCAGGAACACTTCCAGCGTTTCGGGCGAAACCGCAAAAGGAATGCCTGCGCCAATTCGGTTGAATTCGGAGAGTTCGGATTTGGGGTCGTAGGTCGACATCAAGTTCTCGATGGCGTCGAGTTCTTGTTGAATGACGGCTTCGATTTCTTTACGGCTAGCACTTTTGATTTTTTCGGCGGCGATTTTTACGGTGTAGGTTGTGCCCATGGTCTTGCCACGGAACGCATGGATGGTTTGGGGCGGCGCGTTTTGGTAACGCCAGCAGGTAAGGCCCACTAAACCAATGAGGAAAAGCGGCAGTAGCCACCTGGCTCTGCCGCTCAGTTCGTGTCCGCCGCCAAAAACTGGCCCGGTATTCATTGCGCAGCCTCCAGACTGGGGTGCGCGGGTGGTTCACCCGAAGTCATCGAAGAAAATATTCTCAGGCTCTACACCCAGATCCAAGAGTAGCTTTTGAACGGCGTCGTTCATCATTGGTGGACCACACATGTAGTACTCAATTTCTTCAGGCGCCTTGTGGTCCTTCAAATAATTATCATACAGCACTTGGTGAATAAAGCCTGTCAGGCCGGTCCAGTTATCCTCTTCTAGTGGATCGGAGAGGGCGAGATTCCATGTGAAGTTTTCATTCTCGGCCGCGATCTCATCGAAGTCTTCCATGTAGAAGGCTTCGCGCAGACTGCGGGCGCCGTACCAGTAGCTGACTTTTCGTTTGCTGCCGAGGCGCTTGAATTGATCAAAGATATGTGAACGCATGGGAGCCATACCGGCACCACCACCGATGAACACCATCTCCGAGTCATTTTCGGTGGCAAAGAACTCACCGAAGGGCCCAGAAATCACAACTTCGTCACCGGGTTTCAAACTGAAAATATACGAAGACATGATTCCCGGCGGTGTGCCCTCAGGTGAGCGGGGTGGGGGCGACGCAATCCGCACATTCAGCATGATGAGGCCCTTCTCCTGCGGACAATTGGCCATGGAATAAGCACGCGTTACTTCGCTATCCACCTTGGAGACATACTGCCACTGATTGAATTTGTCCCAGTCCTCTCGGTACTCCTCCTCGACTTCGAAATCTTTGTAGGCAATCTCGTGGGGGGGACACTCAATCTGGATGTAGCCACCGGCCCGGAAGGGTACGCTCTCGCCATCAGGAATTTCAAGAACGAGTTCTTTGATGAAGGTGGCCACGTTGTGGTTCGAACGCACCTTGCACTTCCATTTCTTTACGCTGAAGACCTCAGCCGGAATCTCGATCTCCATGTCTTCCTTGACCTTCACCTGGCAAGCCAGGCGACAGCCCTCGCGCGCTTCGCCGCGGGTGATGTGGCTGAACTCCGTGGGGAGGATGGATCCACCACCACTTTTCACGGTAACGGTGCAAACACCACAGCTTCCCTTACCGCCACAGGCGGAGGGAATAAAGATTTTATTGGAGGAAAGGGTGTTGAGAAGCGTCTCTCCAGCGGGCGTCGTGAGAGTGTTGTCGAGGTCGCCGTTAATTCCGATATTCACGTTACCGCTGGCCACCAATTTTGATTTGGCGAAGAGCAGCACGGCGGTTAAGGCCAGGATGATGACGATAAAGGCGATAACACCTGATGCGATTGTTATAATCATACGTTCTTCTCTCTATACCCGGGCGCTTTAGAGCTGGATGCCCGAGAAGGCCATGAAGCCGATAGACATCAGTCCGACGACAATGAAAGTAGCACCTAACCCGCGCAAGGGTTTCGGCACGTTGCTGTAACGCAGTTTCTCACGCACGGCGGCAAGCGCGACAATGGCCAAGGTCCAACCAATTCCCGAACCGATACCAAAGACAGCTCCTTCTGCCACTGTGTAATCGCGCTCAGCCACAAACAGGGAAGCTCCCAGGATGGCGCAGTTCACGGCAATGAGCGGGAGGAAGATCCCCAAGGTGTTGTACAGGACCGGAAAGTAGCGATCCAAGGTCATCTCGACGATCTGTACCATGGCCGCAATGGTTCCGATCAAAGTCAGAAAGGTCAAAAACTCGATATTGATGGTTTCGCCCAGCGCGCCTTCTTTCAAAAGCTTGTGGTACAAGAGCGCGTTGAGCGGTGTCGTGACCACCAGTACAAAGGTTACGGCCGCGCCGAGACCAATAGCCGTTTCCACCTTCTTGGAGCATGCGAGAAATGAACACATGCCCAAGAAGAAGGCAAGGGCCATGTTCTCAACGAAGATTGCCTTCGTGGCCAGGCTCAAATAATGTTCCAACACTGAAGTCCTCCTCGTTTTGTTCGGGTTTCCAACCGCGGATTGCCCAAATAAAGCATCCAATTAAAAAGAAAGCCGCTGGGGCTAAAACCATGAGACCGTTGGTGACGTACCAGCCACCTTCGTTCACTGGTGTGAGAACAGTTAGACCGAAAAGCTTTCCCGAACCAAAAAGTTCGCGGAAGAAAGCCACGGCCATCAATATGATGCCATATCCAAAACCGTTTCCGATACCGTCGATGGCACTGAGCCCGGGTGGATTCTGCATGGCATAGGCCTCGGCTCGTCCCATAACGATACAGTTGGTGATGATCAGTCCAACGAAGACCGAAAGCTGCTTGCTGATGTCATAGACAAAAGCCTTCAAGACCTGGTCCGTGATAATCACCAGCGAGGCAATAATGGTTAGCTGCACGATAATTCGGATGCTCGATGGGATGTAATTTCGAATCAAGCTCACAGCTGTGTTGGAGGCCAAAATTACGAAAATCACGGCCAACGTCATCACAAAGGCCGTCGACATCTTGGTGGTGACGGCCAGGGCCGAACAGATACCCAGCACTTGTAAGGCGATGGGGTTATTGTTGAAGAGTGGATCGATGAGTGCATCTCTCTGAAGGTTCGTCATTAGATTGAGCCTCCATTGCGAGCGGCTTTCAAGTAGGTGCCAAAGCCTTGTTCGCCCAACCAGAAATGTATGGAGTTGGTGACACCACGACTCGTCAGTGTTGCTCCTGATAGGCCGTCGACATGGTAAGGATCTTCTTCAACTGAACCGGCTTGTCCTTTATTTACAGACAAAGCAATGCGGCCACCCTCATCAAATAGGTGGCGTCCTTGCCAAAGACTCTTCCAGCGAGTGTTGTCCACTTCGCCACCGAGGCCCGGGGTCTCTTTGTGTTGGTAGAAGGTAATCCCTTTGACCGTTTGCAGGTCGGGGCCGACGGCGATGAATCCGTAAAGGGTTCCCCAGAGACCTGCGCCTTCAATGGGAAAGATGATGGCGGTTAATTCCCCCTCCACGACGACCTGGTATATCAAAGCGTTGTTGGGGACACGCCGGACTTTGGCTGCATTCTCTTCGGCCGCGTTACTTGTCGCCGGATCTTTGGCAGCTTTTCCTTGGTCGAAAGTGGCGGGGTCGATGTCAGTAACGGTTTCACCCGTTGCTAGGTCTACGACAACCGCCTGGATGTTCGCCTCAAACAGCGCGTTGACTTCGATTGCTGAAAGTTTTTGACCTTCCTCAACCAGATCAGCGACATCGAGTACTTTTTTCTGCCGGTCGAGCAGAACATTGGCATCCTGTAGATCCTTCAATAGCACCGCAGAGCCCGCTACGAAGATCGAGCAGACAAAACAGACCAGGGCCGCAAAGAAGATTGTGTATTTAGTATCATGCATAGCCAGACATTCTCCGCTTGATATTGGCCTGAACGATAAAGTGGTCGATGAGCGGGGCAAACATGTTCATGAACAAAATGGCCAGCATCATGCCTTCCGGGTAGGCGGGATTGACGACGCGTATCAGAACCACCATGACGCCAATGCCAAGTCCGTAGTAGAACTTGCCTAGATCAGTGAAGGCCGAGGAAACGGGGTCCGTCGCCATGAAGACGGTGCCCAGGGCCCAGCCGCCCAGCACCATGTGCCAGTAGAAGGGTACGTCGAACATGGGGTTGGTCTCGGAGCCAATGGCATTAAAGAGGACTGTGACAGCCACGGTTCCCAGTACGACACCAGCCATGGTTCGCCAAGAACCCACGCGTGTAATGATCAGCAGTACCGCACCGAGCAGACAGGCCAAGGTCGAGGTCTCTCCCATGGATCCTGGAATGAAGCCGGCAAAGGCGTTCCACCAGGAAGCATCGGCCAGGGCGCCTGCGCTTGCTGCAGCCTGGGCCAATAAGGTGGCCCCACTAAAGCTATCGATGCCCTGGAAATTGGCAGCGATCCAAGGGTTATCGCCACTCATATAAGCCGGGTAGGCAAAGAACAAGAAGGCGCGCGATGTCAGGGCGGGATTGAGGAAGTTCATGCCCGTGCCGCCAAACACTTCCTTGGCAAAAATCACACCGAAGGCCACACCCAACACGACCTGCCACAAGGGAATGGTCGGCGGTAAGGTGAGGGGGATGAGCATGCCTGTTACCAGGAAGCCTTCGTTGATCTCGTGCTTGCGAACAATGGCCGAGAACAACTCGATCACACCGCCGGATGCAAAGGCGGCGATGAAAATAGGCATGTAGTACAAGGCCCCGTGAATCACATGAAGCACCGGATTCATCGAGTCGCTGGATTGACCCAATGCACCGACAATCCACAGGTAGAGATTCGTCTGCCAATCATCGAGGGGCAAGGCACCGTGAAGATAGGCGTAGTGAATCTGGTAGCCGGTGTTGTACAAGGCAAACAAGATGCAAGGCACCAAGGCCACCACGACGGTGATCATGAGTCGCTTGAGATCGATACCGTCGCGCACATGAGAGCTGGTTTTGGTCACCTCACCCGGCGTGAAGAGCAGGGTGTCGTGCGCTTCGAAGATGGGGAAGAATTTTTCAAACTTCCCCCCCCTTTCAAAGAGCGGGGCCACCTTCTTGTGTTTGTCTAAAAGAAACTTCATCAGCCTTCCTCCTCGATCAGCTCGAGGTTTCTGCGCAATACGGGGCCATAGTTCTCCTTGCCCGGGCAGACAAAGGTGCACAGGGCGAGGTCTTCTTCATCCAACTCCAAGCAGCCCAGTTTCTCAGCCTGCTCCACATCACCCACCAACAGGGAGCGCAGCAGGAAGGTGGGCAGGATGTCCATGGGCATGACGCGCTCGAACATACCGATGGGCACCATGGCCCTTGAAGAACCGTAAGTGGAAGTGTTGAACTTCCAGGTTTTGGGCTTCAGGAAGCTGGAAATAAAGATGGGGATGGTGGAGAAAGTCTTGAACCCGGGAGCGAGCCAGCCCAGGAATTCTCGTTCCCGACCTTCTGCCAATACACTGATCTGGCGATCGTAATGTCCCAAATAACCAAAGATCTCACCCGAGGCTTTTTTGCCGGAGAGTACGGAGCCGGAGATCAATCGAACTTCTTCCTCTCCAAAATTCTCCTTGGCCGTGAGTTCGTCGATGGAGGCACCAATCCGGGTTTCGATCAAGCGCGGATTGGTAAGCGGCGGTCCTGCGAGGGAAATTACGCGCTTTACAACGAGCTTGCCGGTGGCAAAGAGGCTCCCGATATTGATGACGTCCTGGTAGCCGATGTGCCAAACCACTTTCTCGCGATTCACGGGATCGAGTCGGTGGATGTGCAAACCGACGGTACCTGCGGGATGCGGTCCGCTGAAGAACTCGGTCTGGACTTCGGCATCGAGGCCCTTTTCGATTCCTGAGTTCGGGGTGACACACAGGTAAGTCGTGCCCTCGGTGAGTTTGGAGATCAGTTGTAATCCGTGATCAAAGTCGCCGCGGCGTTTTTCAATGACGACTTCAGGCAGAACGGCGTGGGGATTGGTGTCGGTGGCCGTAACGAAGATGGAGTGCGGTTGGCCCTCAGGGTCGGCCACCTTGCTAAAGGGGCGTGTTCTCAGACCGACCCATGCACCCGATTCCAGCAACAAGTCGCGAACCTCGGCCCGGGACAGATCACTGGGGACCTTGCCTGTGTAGCTAGAAAAAGGCTGGAGATCGCTTTCCTGAGGCTTGCCAGCGCGCTCGTTTTCACTGAGCTCAATGACCACGGATTGCAGCACGCGTCGAGCGCCACGGTTAATGGCGACGACCTTGCCAGCGCCAGGAGCGGTGTGGCGGACGCCTGCAATTTTTCGGTTTTCGAAAAGCAGTTGTCCGCGCTTGACGAGATCGCCCTCCTCAACCTCCATTCTTGGTTTCATCCCGACGAAGTCATCTGCAACTACAGCAATACGAGAACAGGAACCGCGGTTCTCTTTTCGAATGACTTGCACGGGTGAGCCGGAGAGGGGCAGGTCGAGGCCTTTCTTGATCTTGTGGATTGCCATCGCCTTGGGGTCACTTCCCTGAAAATGTGTTTGGTAGAACAACTTTTGGCCAGCCAGCCGGACAGCCAAAACAATGTGTTGATACGCGATTGGATCGTTGGTGTCACCGGCTGGAGTCGGACCACTCTTGGGGAGCGGACCAGTTCCTGTCGGCGGCTAGGTTATTAGCACACGCTCATGGATTCAACCCCTATTGACAGGACGCCAAACGCTACATTTTCCATGGACTTTTTGTCGCAGTATAAAACTGTGTAGGGTGGCGACCGGCTTCATGGAGAAGCTTTTCCGGGTAAGATGTTGCTTCGCTGGAAGCGAGGCAGGGAGGCGCTTTGGTCAGGGTTTTGCGATTGCTGGTATTTCCATCAGGGCTTGTGTTTGCCCTGGCGCTTTTCCTGGCCCTCAACTTGCGATCTGAAATACTGGGGATCACCTGGCTGAAACTGTTTCCACTGCCGGTTTTCCTCGCGGTTCTGTGGCTGGCCTGGCGTTTCCAACGCAGCCGCTTTGCCCAGATTGGAATTCTTGTAGTTGGGAGTTGGGCAATTTGCTCCTGGCAGGTTCAGCTTTCCTTGAAGGGTTCAGAGCTCGTCTTCCGGCAAGAGGCCTTGGCTGTTTTTATCTCTCTCGCCCTGGGCTTGATCTGTTGGCTGCGTGATCGCGGTTGCACAAGTCGAAGAGGGCTCATGGGGTTCTTTTGGGTTGGCGTGCCCGTTGCCACGCTGCTGAATTCCGTTTCGAGCGACAAGCTTGCCAATGGGTTGAGCTGGGTCGACCGGGGCCTGCTGGGCGTTCCCTTCGTACGAGAGATCCTCGTTACTCCTCCTTTGGGTTCCATTCGCCCCGTTATTGCTTGTTCCGCTCTGCTGGCTCTTCTGTCCCTGTCGCTGTGCTTTGTTCGTCGGCGCTCGCAGGTCGAAACCGGTTTTTTCTGGACCATGATCTTGTCCTTGTTGGCCTTGTTGAGTGAAAAAACAGGTTGGTTCATGGGTTGTTCGGATCTTTTTTACACAGCAGCCGGCATCGTATTGTTCGTCGCCATGGTTGAACAGTTTCAGGGCATTGCCTACCGGGACGAACTAACAGGTCTTTTGTCCAGGCGAGCACTGCAAGAAAAGTTGAGTGGCTTGGGGCGGCACTATGCCATTGCCATGGTCGATATTGATCACTTCAAGCGCTTTAACGATCGTTTTGGACATGACACGGGTGATGAACTTCTGCGCATGGTTGGGGCGCGGCTGCAAAACGCCCGTGGCGGCTGTACGGCCTATCGCTTCGGAGGCGAGGAGTTCACTCTGGTATTCCCGGGGTTGAGCGCAGAAGAGGCCGCCCCTTTTTTGGAAGAGTTGCGAGCGACGATAAAGGAAAGTCGCTTTACGCCTCGCCATTGGAGTCGCCCGCGCAAAAAACCCACGAAAACCAAGGCCAGGCGCAAACGCTCAAGCAAGAGCCTTGGCGTTACTGTGAGTATCGGCTGCTCGGAGTCTTCGAACTCGACAGTCCTGCCAAATGAGGTACTCAAATCCGCTGATCAAG
The DNA here is from genome assembly GCA_003353845.1 of Pseudomonadota bacterium. Classification (GTDB taxonomy): domain Bacteria; phylum Myxococcota_A; class UBA9160; order UBA9160; family JADFDR01; genus GLO-12. The sequence goes on from PIVT01000013.1 coordinate 53,647, forward strand.
CGCTGTATCGCGCTAAGCGAGGAGGCCGCAATCGCGTAGTCCTGAGATAGGGCGGGTACATTGGCCGGGAAGGAACCGACGGCTTAATGGAAACCTGCTTGGCGGCTTGCCGTCAGGGCAGAGATGGCTTCAATGCGACGTTGAATCCGCCGAATCTCTTGAGCAAAGGCTTGCCGCCGCTCAACAACCCCTTCTGTTTCTGTGTCCAAGAGCCCTCGTCTTTCCGCCAGGCGAATTCCGGCCTCGTACACGGTCTTTGAGCGAGACTCTTTATTCTGAATGCGTCGCTGAAGTAAGAGTTGCTTCCCCAAGGCCATGCAGTTGGAGAGCAGTTCTTGAGGGTCTACGGGTTTCGTTGGATCCAGCTGCTCCAAGCTATCGCCTACGACGCGATAGGACTCGAAAATGGAACGCAGGACGTAAGGGGAAACGAGGGGGGTTAAGCGCTGGATCAATTGACGAAGAGGGTCCCGGTGCTCGAGATGGACCTTTCCCTGTCGGTCGTCGAATGCCTGCCGCCACTCGGGTGCGTGGTGCTCGAGCTCTTCCTTGATCTGGGCGAGAAAAATCTCCCTGGGTTCAAAGTAGAATTCGAATTTGAGTAATTCACGCAAGTGCAGTGCCTGTTCAACAAAAGTATCTCTGGGTGAATTCGAATGTTGCTCGGCGGTGGCCAAGAGGGCGAGTTCAAGGATGGCGGTGTTGACAAAGAAGTGAATGATGGTGTTTCGATAATAAGCGGCGGCCAGCTCTTGATCCGGTCCAATGGCATATACGGGAAGCGGCCCATCGGAATAACAGGTCAGAACGTCACTCCGCTCCAAGGTATCCAAAGCGAGTTTGACACCCGCATCGCTATCCAGGCGAATTGCGCCTGTGGAAGGCAATTTTCGTTTTTCGACATAGTTGAGTAGTTCGCGCGTTGTCTCCTGAACCTCCTGCACGCTGAGTGAGCGGTCTCCGCTGCAAAGAATGGCAAGGGAAAGCAAGGAGATGGGGGTAACCGGTGTGGCGCGGTTGATGCGGAGGCCCATCTCGAAAGCGACGTCTTCAGTTTGCTTCTGCAGCGTGTTGTGTGACTCCTGAGGCTTGTCTTCCGTATCAAGTTGCCCCGTTCCGAGTTTGTCTTTCAGCGAGAGAGGGTCGCCAAAGCAGATATGGATATTACCGCGAGGTTGTTTGAGCTTTGCAATCTTCCTCACCATCCAACCCAGGTTTTCCTTCTCGGGAGTTCCTCCTGCTTGTTCAGAAATATAGTCCCCCACGTCCAGGATCTGGTCGTAGGCGATGGAGACGGGGACAAGGATGACGTCGCTGCTCTTGCCTCGTTGAAACGCGTCGATCACGTAGGACAATAATCCGAAGCGAGGAGGAAGTAATTTTCCTGATCGGGAGCGGGTGCCCTCGATGTACCATTCCAAGGAGAAACGCTTCTCAATCAGGTAATCGATGTATCGTTTAAGGACAAATTTATAAAGCTCGTTGTCTTTGAAGCTGCGGCGAATGAAAAACGTTCCTGCCCTGCGTAACAAAGGGCCAGCAGGAAAGAAATTAATGTTGATACCGCCAGCGGTGTGGGTCGGCGGCATGCCGTTTTCATGCAAGGCGTATTGAAGGACCAAATGATCCAAATTGGATTTATGCGAGGGCAGAAATACCAAAGGATTGGATTTCGAGAGGTTGGCTATCTCAAGAAGTTTGCTCTGATCGTAGTGCAAGGCCTTTCCATAGCCCAAGCTGTATAGAAGTCGAATGACTTGTGCCACGAGGTCAATGACGTAGGTGCTGTGGGTGGCGGCCATCTCACGCAGGTAACCACTGGCGGTGTGTCGAATGGCATGAAGCGTGGTCCCCTGTTGTTCGGCTAGCTCCTGCAGTTTTTCTTGAAAGCTGGCGCTGGAGGAGATGCTTTCGGCGACAAAGCGCGGAACCTTATAGCGCGCTCCTCGAAGTTCTCGTTCTTCGCGTTCAAGGGTGATCGCCGCTTGGCGTGTGACAAACTCGGAGAACCCTTGGGGTTCGTGATCCACGATTGCGCAGTTGGCTTGCCAGCGTTTTTGAAGTTCGGAAAGGGGGGCGGGTTGGCCAACGAGTATGCGGCAGCGATCGGGGTGGAGATAGTACGTCCAACGTTGCCTTAATCGACCGGGGTCACGTGGATCACCCTTCAATAAGAATAAGTCGATCAAGCGTGCCGCTCGGATGCCCTGTCGCTCTTTTGCCAACCAGGCAATGCGCAGGGGGGCGATCAAGGGATCTTCACCGTTGTCGAGGCAGGTTTGAAAACGGGCAGAACTCGCGTCCTTCTTGGCCACGCGACGGGAGGAGGGGATGTTCACAGTTTCGATGGAGCCTGAACTGCGTTGAGTTTTGGTAGTCGCTGACTTGATCCAGAGGCGCAGCAGGTTGGTTTCAAAGGGGCTGGAGGCGTCAAGCAAAAATAAAATCTGGCGGTCGACCTTGTCGAACTCGCTCCACTCGGTGCTTCCCTCAAGCATAAGATTCTGCCTTCGACATTTGGAGAACTAGTATAACGAGCTTATCGGGTCCAGCTTCCAAACAATTTCACCAGGTCTGTTTATTTTTTGGCTGGGAACAGCCGAAGAGTAGTGAGATGGCTATCGTTAGGTGGTCAATTTGAGGGTTGTCAACAAGCCCGACAAATGAAGATCATAGTCTACGGGTTCGGGAGAGGGCGATTCCATGTCTTTAGTACCAACTGAGAACGTGAAAGATTTCTTCGAGGCACTAGATCGTGAGATTGATTCGCGATTAAAGGGTCAGGACCGTGAGTTGTTGCGAGGCCTCTCCAGGGCCCATTTCAGAGATTTCCCCTTGGATGAACTCAAAGGGATCTTGATCGGCGATGTTTACGGCGCACTTTTCCATTGGTGGAATCGCTTACAGGAAAACGATCCACAAGTCCCTCTTGTCGAGGTCTTTAATCCCAGCGTTGAAGAAAACGGGTGGCTGTCAACCAATAGCATTGTGACGGTCTTGGTCCGAGACATGCCGTTTCTTGTAGACTCCATTCGGTTGGAACTCAATCGTCGGTCCATAAACATCCACACCATTCACAGTTCTGTCGTCACGGTTGCCCGCGATAAAGAGCATCGCCTCATCGATTTGATACCCAGGAGTGAAGAGCCCCCGGATTCTCAACGCGAGGCCATTATACACTTGGAGATCAGTCGGCATTCGTCGGCTGACGAAAGAGAAGACATCGTGGAAGGCCTGCGCGACGTCTTGGATGATGTGGCGTGTGTGGTTGCGGACTTCCACTCCATGCGCGAACGAATGCGTTCTGCCGTGCAGGAGTTGGAAGCACATTGTCCCAAGAAATGCGACGACGACGATATCAACGAGAGTCGCGATTTTATTCATTGGCTCTTGGATAACCATTTTACTTTTCTTGGCGTTTCAGAGTACCGGGTGGCGGACGACGCGGAGGGAAACAGGTCTCTGATTGAAGATCCAGAGGCTCGTTTAGGCTTGATGTGCAAGCGAGACGGGCCGAGTGTGATGTTTCCCTTCCACGAAATGAAGCCCGCAGCAGAGAGAGCTTTGTTGTCTTCAGAGGCCTTGGTGTTCTCGAAGTCCTCGATCCGTTCGCGAGTTCACCGAGCTGTGTATCCCGACTATGTCACCGTGAAGCGCTTTGATCAGTCGGGGCAGGCCATTGGCGAAGTACGATTCGTCGGTCTCTACACCTCAGGAGTTTACGCTGTCAGCCCTTATCGCATTCCCCTCGTTCGTAAAAAGGTGGAGAGGGTCATGGCTTCTTCCGGCTTTCGGGCCGAGGGGCACGAGGCGAAGGATCTTCAACATGTACTTGATATCTTCCCTCGTGATGAGTTGATTCAAAGTGACGAGGATGAATTGCGGCGTACGGCCATGGGCATTATGCGCATTCAAGAGCGCCGCAAAGTTCGTCTCTTTGTTCGTCGGGATATCTATGGTCGCTTTGTCTCGTGTTTGTTGTTTGTTCCTCGCGATTTATTCGACAGCTCTGTGCGAAAACAGGTGAATGAGATTCTCGCCGATGCCTTTGAAGCGCAGGAGTCTGAGTACACGGTGCGCCTGTCCGAGTCGGTATTGGCCCAAATGCATTTCACTCTGCGCGTTGATCCAGCCACGAGCCCTGATTGCGACTTGCGGTCCTTGGAAGAAAAGATCATCGATGTCACACGTACCTGGCATCACCAATTCTTGGATGCCTTGATTGATGGGTTTGGTGAGGAGCAGGGCACCTCCATCAGCCGTGAATTCGAAGGTGCTTTCCCCGCCAGTTATGAGTCACAAGTGGATCCTCGAGCTGCAGTGAACGATATTCGAACGATTCACGAATTGTCGGTTGACGCTGACATCGAGCTCAATCTCTATCGGCCCATTGGCTCACGGCCGGGTAGCCTGCGGCTTCGCCTCTTTCAACTCGAAACGCGCCTGATCTTATCGGATGTGATGCCCCTGTTGGAACATATGGGGCTTCGGGTCATGAGCGAGCACCCCTATGAAATTGAATACAACTCCGGAAAGACGGTTTGGATTTATGATTTCCGTCTGGAATTCGAAAATGCAGAGAATCTCGATATCGAGCGAGTCCGGAAAGGGTTCAGCGAGGCCTTCAAGCAAATCTGGCATGGCAAGTCCGAAAGCGACGCATTCAACCATTTGATCTTGGTCGCAAACTTGAATTGGAGAAAGGTCGGAATTCTTCGGTCTTACGCGCGCTATATGAGGCAACTGAATTTTCAATTCAGCCAAACCTACATCGCGGATACGCTCTCAAAGCACATAGAGATATCTCAGGCGATTGTGGGCATGTTCGTGGCCCGTTTTGATCCTGCTTTGGCAGGGGATGAGGTTGCTCAATCAGCTGCGGAAGCAGAACGCGTAGAGGAAATTGTTTCTGCGCTAGAGAATGTGCCCAGCTTGGATGAGGATCTGATTATTCGTAAGTACCTCAGCTTGATCAAGGGGACAGTGCGAACGAATTATTTTCAGACCAACAGCGAAGGTGAACCTCACTCCTACTTGTCATTCAAGTTTACGCCGATGAGTATTCCGGAGATTCCCTTGCCACGACCTGAGTATGAAATTTTTGTTTATTCCTCACGTGTGGAAGGCGTTCATTTGCGAGGTGGGGGCGTCGCACGTGGAGGGCTTCGTTGGTCCGATCGCATGCAGGATTATCGCACCGAGGTTCTGGGCTTGATGAAGGCTCAACAGGTCAAGAATGCGGTGATCGTGCCTGTGGGCGCGAAGGGTGGCTTCGTTGCGAAAAATCTTCCGGCCAATGGAACGAGAGACGAGATTCAACAAGAAGGTGTGGCTTGTTACCAGACCTTCATTCAGGGTTTGCTAGAGATCACGGATAATCGAGTCGATGGGGAAGTGGTTGCACCCACAAATGTGGTTCGAAAAGATGGGGATGATGCTTATTTCGTTGTCGCCGCTGATAAAGGAACGGCGAGCTTCTCTGATGTCGCCAACGAGATCTCGATTGCCAAGAAATTCTGGTTGGGGGATGCCTTTGCCTCAGGGGGCAGTGTCGGGTACGACCACAAAAAAATGGGGATCACGGCTCGCGGTGCATGGGTTTCGGTGCGCCAACATTTTTCCGAACGCGGTGTAGATATCCAAGAGGAAGATTTTTCGGTGGTGGGTATCGGAGACATGTCGGGGGATGTTTTCGGGAACGGGATGTTGCTTTCCAAACATATACGGTTGCTTGCTGCGTTTAATCACCTGAGCATACTCATCGACCCGGATCCCAACCCCGCCGAGAGTTTTAATGAGCGGCAACGGATGTTTGACATGCCTCGCTCAAACTGGACGGATTACAATGCGGATCTGATTTCCAAGGGCGGAGGTGTCTTTTCACGAAACGCCAAATCGATTCCAATCAGTCCCGAAATGAAAAAATGCTTCGCCATCGAAGACGACAGGTTGACACCCGATGGTCTGATTCGGCGCCTTCTGGTAGCACCGGTTGATCTCTTGTGGAATGGCGGCATCGGGACCTATGTCAAGAGCCGTGAGCAGTCACACGCAGATGTGGGCGACAAGACCAATGATGCTGTGCGTGTGAACGGTAGCGAGCTGCGCTGCAAGGTGGTGGGTGAGGGTGGGAATCTGGGATTGACCCAACTCGGACGAGTGGAGTACGCGCTCACGGGTGGAGCCATCAATACAGATTTCATTGATAACGTCGGCGGCGTGGATTGTTCTGATCACGAAGTCAATATTAAAATCCTGTTGAACCAAACTGTGCTTGACGGAACCATCACAGAAAAAAATCGGCGCACCTTGCTCAAATCCATGACGGGCAGTGTGACTGACCTGGTTTTGGGCAATAGCTTTCATCAGGGCCAGGCGATCAGCCTTGCCGAGCAGCAGGCTCTATTGCGAATGGGTGAGTACCGCCGCTTCATCCGGGCACTCGAAAATTCGGGAACGCTTGATCCTAAGTTGGAGTTTATTCCCGATGATGAGGCGCTCGTCGAGCGCTTTGCTCAGGGTAAGGGGTTGGTTCGTCCCGAATTGTCTGTCTTGATGTCCTACAGCAAGGTTTTCTTGAAGAAGGAACTCGTAAAGACAGATATTGCGGAAGACCCTTATCTCTCTCGCGCGATTGAGACTGCATTCCCCGGACTTTTGCTTGATCGATTTCGCGATCAGGTGTACGCCCATCGCTTAAAGACGGAGATCATCGCTAACGAACTCGCAAACGATTTGGTGAACCACGTGGGGTTCACGTTTGTTCATCGACTGATGGAGTCAACGGGTACGACAGTGTCAGAGGTCGTACGTGCTTATGTGACGACCCGCGACATTTTTGAATTGAGCAGTGTCTGGAAGCGTATCGAGCAGATCGATGGCAACGTCGGCGTCGATTGTAAGTTGAAACTTATGTTGCGCCTGATGAAACTGCTTCGTCGCAGTAGTCGTTGGTGCCTGCGTAATCACCGCTGTGAATTCGACGCGGGAGATCAAGTGAAACAGTTTCAAGAGCCAGTAGGCTTGATTCTGCGGACACTTCCCGACGTTTTGAAGGGAGTTCTGAAAGAGGACTGGGAAATTGGCAAAGCTGAGATGCTGGAGAGTGGCATCCCGGAGGATCTTGCACACGATCTTGCCAGCTTACCCCATTTTCATTCCTGCCTGGGCATCGTCGAGGCGGGGCGCGTCACCGGAGCGAGTATCGAGCGCGTGACGGAAACTTTCTTTGCCGTTGGTGAGAGCTTACAGTTGCATTGGTTTGTCAAGCTCGTGAGTGGCATGACGGTAGAGAGCTATTGGCAGGCCCTGGCAAGGCAGTCTGCCCTGGAGGATCTCGACTGGCAGCAGCGGGCCATTACGGTGAGTGTTCTCGAATCCACTGCCGAGAATGAAACCGTGCAAAGCGGTGTGGAGCGTTGGATGGCGAGCTACGGCACTTTGATCACTCGTTGGCAGGCCATGTTGACGGAATTGCAGGGGGGTGGTTCTTCGGATTTCGCAGTTATTTCGGTGGCTCTGCGCGAATTGCTCGATTTGGCGCAAGCGAGCGCCCATCACGCACATGACGAGAAACGTTGCGATTGAAGAGTTTGGTTTGGTTGGTACCCTGAAGCCTCAATGGTTCAATATGCCAAACCGAAGGAGTGTTTCTTGTCCAATTGGGAAGACATCGAGGCGATCAAACAACTTAAATACCGCTACTTTCGTTTCCTCGACTCAAAGCAGTGGGAGGATCTGGGCAATTGCTTTACAGAGGATGCCGTGTCGGCCTACAGCGGCGGCCGTTGGGCCTTCGAAGGACGCGCCGCCATCATGGAATTCCTCTCCAAGTCCTTGTCACCGACAAACATCGTATCCCTGCATCAAGGCCATCATCCCGAGATCACCATTTTGGATAGCGAACACGCTGAGGGGATTTGGTATTTAGAGGATTACGTGATCACTGTAGGCGGCGGTGCACCCGAATTAGGTGCTGACTTTATTTTGCACGGGGCTGGATTTTACCATGATCAATACGTGAAAGTGAATGGTGAGTGGAAATTCCAGCACACGGGGTATGAACGAACTTTTGAAGAACGGCAAGATCGATCCAAAGCCGAAGGACTCAGCGTTACGACTCGCTTCTTGGGGACGAGTTGATCTTATTTCTTGGGAACTTTGACAATTGCGGCTGCGTCATCGACCAGTCGGCAGACCTCTGGGTCTAAATTCTCGTACTGGATGGCGAAACTTGATTCGCCTTGGCGCACCACCTTTCCCTCCACGTGAAAAGGGCTCACGGGTTGAACGAAAACATACAGGCGAATCTTTTCACCCATCTTAGGCACGCCGGTTACCTCTTCGATGAAGGCACCCGAATAGGAAATATCAGCGAGTACACCAACTCCTTCGGAACTCCCCATAGAGATAAGGGATTCAAAACGGGTTTTGACTCGGCCGTCCTGGCGGCGATCTTCTCGCGGTCTCATCGGCGTTTCTCCCATACCGGCCAAGCCGGCAGATTTCAGATGACTCTCGTTTTATCGGTCAACCCCTTCGGGGCTTTAGTTTTGCACGGTAGAGACGTGAAACGGGTCAATCAGGAGAATTCGTGAATTCCCGTGGTTTTACCGGGCTCTGGATACTCATGGGACTGCTGCTTTCGAGCTGTAGCGATCCGGCAGCCGACTTTAAAGCAGGCCTTTCGCCTGCCCGGTTGGCACGCGGCTATACCTATTCAGAAGTTCTCCGGAATACCGAATACAACTGGGATCAGGCAAGGCTGCGCATATCTCTTCGTGCACCCAATGTCGTGTTGCCTGGGAACCGAATGGTGTGGCCGGGTGTGACGCGCGAAGAAGATCTGACTGCCTTGTTGTTCTATCTCGAAGGAATGACAGGCGTGGAATAGGTGATACCTTTTTGATGAATCCAACCATATTGGAGTAGAGAATGAAGTTCAGGTCATTAGCAATTTCTTGTTGTTCCGTAGCGCTGTTCGCATTGTTGTCGGGTTGTGCCTCGCAAGAGGAACTGATCGCTGAAAAAGAGCGAGCCGATGCATTGGAGCAAAGAGTCAAAGTCCTGGAGGATCGCCTGACGGCTCTTGAGGTGGGACCCAAAAAGGATACCCAGCTTGCCCAAGAGGAAGTCGCGGCCCGCCAGATTTATACCTCGGCTCAGCGAAACGTCGCGTCGAGAAAATATGAGGATGCGAAAAAGGATCTCGACAAGCTTCTAAAGACCTATCCGAGGTCAAAATCAGCGCGTTCTGCCAAGCAACTACAGCGTGAAGTAGCGATCATTGGCCAGGACGCTGGAACCCTTGATGTTGAAAAATGGTATTCCGGAGATGCCAAGATTTCCGATGGCAAGCTAACGATTCTCGTTTTTTGGGAATCCTGGTGCCCTCACTGCAAGCGCGAGGTGCCCAAGTTGGAGGCGACCTACCAGAAGTTCAAGGGTGACGGGCTCAACTTGATCGGCCTGACGAAGGTGTCGAAGACCTCCACGGACGAGAAAGTCGAGGCCTTTATCCGAGACAATAAATTGACTTACCCCACGGCCAAGGAGAAGGATGGCCTGATGTCGAGGCGCTTTGCCATTTCAGGTGTTCCGGCCTCCGCCGTGATTAAGGATGGAAAAATTGTCTGGCGTGGGCATCCCAATCGGCTCAATGACGCATTCATCCAAGAATGGTTGGGCAAAGAAGGGAGCTAGGAGTGTGCTCCTAGGGCGAATCCAGCATTTCCAGCAGGTTGAGTTCGCTGGAGAAGGTACCGCGCTCATTCATACGAATTTCCTCGGCACGAATCTCGTGCCGAGGAATCATTTTTCGCAGTACGCATCGGATCGTGCCGCTATCGATGGGGTCTTCAGCGTTGGCCAGGCAGTCCTCCTGACGATGCAAGACGACCTCACGCAACTCCTCGGAGGTGACGGAGGCCCTGAAAGCCTCTAACTGAGGGTCGTCGCCACTCTCTCGAACGTCATACAGGTACAAGTACGAAAAATCGATGAGCGCTTTCGTGCTGTTTCTTGCGGGGATAAAAAAGCGTAAACAGGTTTGATTGGGGCAGTAGGTAAACACCCGCTTGTCGTGTTTCCATTCCAGTTCAATGGCCTCACCCAAAATTTCAAGTTGCTTTTGTTGAGGGTCGACTTCCTGCGGCTTGCGGTTTGTGGAGCAACTGCTCGCGAGCAAGAGCAGGGCGAGGAGAAGGGGAATGGAAAAGGTTCGTTTCATTACTTGAAGACGCTTTCGCGGTAGTAGCGCAATTCCGCAATGGACTCGCGAATGTCGTCGAGTGCGCGGTGATCGGCCTGTTTCCCGAAATTGGACACGTCGGGATACCAGCGCTTGGAGAGTTCTTTAATCGTACTGACGTCGATGGTGCGGTAGTGCAGGTATTCCGCCAAGCCCGGCATGTAGACATCAATAAAACGGCGATCCTGTCCAACTGAATTACCGCACAAGGGGGAGGCGCCCGACTTGGTATGTTGCCTGAGGAAGGCCAGGGTTTCTTCCTCTGCTTGCTCCAAGCTGATCTTGGAGGAGCGCACTTTCTCAGTCAGACCACTTTCACCATGTTGTCGTATGCACCAAGAATTCATGCTTTCCAGTATGTCATCGGGTTGATGAATCACCAGGCTTGGCCCCTCTGCGATCTCTTCGAGTTCCCCATTGGTCACAATGGTTGCGATCTCCAGAACGACGCAGGTCTCGGGTTCGAGGCCAGTCATCTCCATGTCAATCCAGATCAGGGGAGCGATCACGCTATTGCGGTTGCCGTTGGCGCTGGATTTTGTTTCTTCTGTGTTTTTGCTGTCAGTCATTTCGGAATACTACCGTATCTTTTCCCTGTGTTGCCTGAATGGGAAAGTTTAAGGGACCCTTAAAGAATCTCATGTAAGTACTTACCGGTGTGGCTCTTTCTGGATTTTGCCACGGTTTCCGGCGATCCTTCCGCGACGATCAAACCGCCAGCGTCTCCGCCTTCAGGACCCATGTCGATGAGCCAGTCGGCCGTCTTGATAACGTCTAGATTATGCTCAATCACGACAACGGTATTCCCCGCATGGACCAGGCGTTGCAGGACAGTCAAAAGTTTTTCGATATCGGCGAAATGCAAACCCGTTGTGGGTTCGTCCAGAATATATAAGGTTTGGCCCGTGTCGCGCTTGGCCAACTCCCGCGCCAATTTAATCCGTTGAGCCTCTCCGCCGGAAAGCGTGGTGGCGGCTTGTCCCAATTTCACATACGACAAGCCGACATCGATCAAGGTCTGCAAAATTTTTGAAATCTTGGGATGATTTTTAAACAGTTCATAGGCTTCAAGCACGGAGAGGTCTAATACATCGGCAATGGATTGGGATTTGTAAACGATCTCCAATGTAGATTTATTAAAGCGGCGCCCCTTGCACACGTCGCACGGAACGTAGACGTCAGCGAGAAAATGCATTTCCACAGTGATGTAGCCATCACCGCTGCAGTGTTCACACCGTCCACCCTTCACATTGAAAGAAAATCGGCCCTTCTTGTAACCGCGTGTGCGGGCCTCTGGAAGCATGGCAAAGAGATCGCGAATGGGGTCAAACAATTTCGTGTAGGTCGCGGGGTTGCTACGTGGCGTGCGCCCGATGGGAGCCTGGCTGATATTGATCACCTTGTCCAAGTAAGCCAATCCCTTAATGCGCTTGTGCTTCCCCACCTCACGTGTGGAGTCGTGTAATTTTGTAGCGAGGGCGGGATAGAGAATTTGATTGATCAAAGTGGACTTTCCCGCACCGGAAACACCTGTCACACAGGTCAACAAGCCCACGGGAATTCGCGCATCGAGGTCGCTTAGATTGTTGGCGTTGGCGCCTAGGACTTCAATCCAGCGGTTCCCACCGTCATCCGGGATGCGACGAGTTTTGGGGATTGCGATCTGATCTTTGCCGGAAAGATAGCGGCCCGTGGGCGAGTTCTTGTCGCGCCGAATTTGAGCCGGTGTTCCACTGGCAACAATCTGTCCTCCCAGGTGTCCTGCACCCGGACCAAAATCCAAGATCCAATCGGCGCTTTCCATGGTTTCCTGATCGTGTTCCACGACGAGCACGGTGTTTCCAATGTCGCGCAGGTGACAAAGCGTTTCGAGCAGTTTTTGATTGTCGCGTTGGTGCAGGCCGATGGAGGGTTCATCCAGAATGTATAGAACCCCTGTCAGTTCGGACCCGATTTGCGAGGCCAGTCGAATGCGCTGTGCTTCTCCGCCAGAGAGCGTGGGCCCCTTGCGGTCCAGACTGAGATAGGAGAGGCCGACATTCAATAAGAAACTCAATCGACTGATGATTTCTTTTAGCAGCTCTTGTGCAATGAGCTTTTGACTGCCACTGAGTTTCAGTGAAGACAAAAACGCGTGGGTTTCTTGAATCGTGAGCTGCGTGGTATCAATAATGGAATGATCCTCGATACGTACCGCGAGCACCTCTTGCTTCAGACGCATTCCATGGCAGGTCTTACAGGGTAGGGATGACATGAAGCGGGAATACCAAGTGCGCATGCTATCGGACTTGGTTTGCTGAAAGCGACGGTAGAGGGTATTGAGCAGGCCCTCGTATTCGCGTGTCCATTCGGAATAGCCGGAGTTTCCCTGCCACTTCGTGGTGAGCTCTACACCCTTGCCCATGGAACCATGAAGGATGAGCTTGCGCTTCGCAGCAGGGATCTTCTTCCAGGGAAGATCTAAATCAATACCCCACTCACGTTCCATGGCGAGGATCAGTTCCAGTCCCCAAGACCCCTCGCGTTCGTTGCCTTGACCGTCGAAGTTGTTGCGCCAGGGGCCCACGGCACCTTCGCGAATGGAGAGATCGGGATTGGGGATGACTTTATTGGCATCCATGGCCAACACGCTGCCCAGACCATTGCAGCTCGGGCACATGCCTTGGGGCGAGTTGAAGGAGAAGAGCGGTGGATCCAACTCGGGGAAAGCGAATCCACAACAGGAGCGCGCTTCGCTCATCCGAATGTCTTCGCGCCCGAGCATATGAATAATGAGCTGCCCATGGGCCATGCGTAAAGCCGTTTCCACGGAATCCGTGACGCGCTGGCGAAAACTTGCTCCGGATTTGACCACCAGTCGATCGATGACCACCTCGATATTGTGTTTCTTGTGTTTGGCCAGAGATTGAACGTCACTGAGTTCTCGCACGACGCCATCAATGCGCACGCGGGCAAAGCCTTCTTTGCGCAGTTCTTCGAAGTAGTCGCGATGCTCGCCCTTGCGATTTTCGATGATGGGGGCGAGAACCAAAATCTTACTGCCTGGCGAGAGGGTCAGGATCTGTTCCACCATGCTGGCCGCATCGCCACGTCCCACCTTTTTCCCACATTTGTGGCAGTACTGAACGCCAACTCGGGCAAAGAGCACGCGCAGGTAGTCATAGACCTCGGTGATGGTTCCCACTGTAGATCGCGGATTCTTGCTGGCTGCTTTTTGCTCGATGGCGATGGTGGGGGAGAGCCCGCGGATGGTGTCAAATTTTGGTTTGTCCATCTGTCCCAGGAACTGCCGAGCATAGGCGGAGAGGGATTCCACGTAGCGGCGCTGGCCTTCGGCAAAAATCGTATCGAAGGCCAGACTCGACTTGCCCGATCCCGAAACCCCGGTGAAGACAATGAGCTTCTTCTTCGGTAGATCGACATGGATGTTCTTTAAGTTGTGCTCACAGGCTCCCTTCACTTGTATGCAGTTCAATTCTTGAACGCGCAGTGACCTGGGCTTGGAGGTGGGCGACTTACGTGCGGATTTCTTCTTGGCCATTTACGACTTGAACTTTCTGCTGGCTAACCTTTGAAGTTTCGGTAGCGCTGAATGAGGGCGTTGGTGGATGCGTCGTGCCCGAGAGCTGGTTCCTTCTCGGCTTGCAACTCAGGGAGGATAACATGTGCCAATTCTTTCCCCAGTTCGACGCCCCATTGATCAAAGGAATAGATGTCCCAGACCACTCCTTGCACGAAAATCTTGTGTTCGTACAAGGCGATCAATGCTCCCAAGGCATGTGGCGTGAGTTCTTCTGCCAGCAGGCTATTGGTGGGTTTGCCCCCGGAAAAGGTTTTAAAGGGAATGAGTTCCTCGGGAACGCCAGCCGTTCGTAAAGCGGCGGGCGAGCGCCCGAAGGCCAGGGCTTCGGTTTGGGAGAAAAAATTTGCCATGAGCTTGTCATGGTGGTCGCCCAGAGGATTGCGGGAGCGAGCAAAAGCAATGAAGTCGGCAGGGATCAAGGAGGTTCCTTGGTGGATCAATTGATAAAAGGCGTGCTGGCCATTGGTGCCGGGCTCACCCCAGATAATGGGGCCGGTCGCGTAGTCCACGGGCTGGCCTTGCCTGTTGACGGATTTTCCATTGCTCTCCATGTCGGTCTGTTGCAGGTAGGCAGGGAAGCGCTGCAGATATTGATCGTATGGGAGGATGGCCTGGCTTTCGGCGTTGAAAAAATTGCGATACCAGATGCCCATGGCCGCCAGTAAGACAGGCAGGTTGCGCTCCAGAGGGCTCTCACGAAAATGAGTATCCATGTCCCGAAAGCCCGTAAGGAATTGTGCAAAGGCGGAAGAACCAATGGAAATCATCAAGGGCAGACCAATGGCTGAGCACACGGAATAGCGCCCGCCAACCCAATCCCAGAACTCAAACATGTCCTGCTCGGGATCGATGCCGAATTCCTTTACGGCTTGGGAGTTGGTGCTGAGTGCGGCGAAGTGCTTGCCAATGGCATCTGTTGAGCCCAACCCTTGAATGATCCAATCACGGGCTGTGTGGGCATTGGTCATGGTTTCTTGCGTCGTGAAGGTTTTCGAAGCCACGATAAACAAGGTCTCTGCTGGATTGAGATCTCGAGTTTGTTGGCTGAAGTCCGTGGCATCGATGTTGGATATGAAGCGGAAGCAAAGTTTGGGATCCGAATACGAGGCCAGGGCTTCGGTGACCATGGCCGGGCCCAGGTTCGAGCCCCCGATCCCGATGTTCACGATGTTTCGTATGGGAACACCCGTGTAGCCCAAGCGTTGGCCTGCGCGAACTGCCTCGGCGAAGATTTCCATTTGCTGCAGCACCGCGTGCACTTGTGGGACGATGTTTTCGCCGTCAACCTCAATTCGGTCATCGCTGCGAGAACGCAAAGCCGTGTGTAGGACCGATCGGTTTTCCGTGCGGTTGATCCGTTCTCCGCTAAAAAAAGCTTCTCGCTCTTCCTCTAAATCACAAGCGCGCAGGAGAGCGAGTAGAAGTTCAAGGGTTTGGGCATCCCAAAGGTTTTTAGAGGTATCGAGGAACCAGCCGGCGGCTTCGAAACTAAAGTTCGACGCTCGCTTGGCATCGTTCTGAAACAATTCCTGGAGGGAGCAAGGAGTCAGAGTTTCGAAATGAGCGCATAGGGCTTTCCATTCAGGCAGGCTGCTTCTCATGGTCGACTTCTCATAACTTGATTCTCATGGTTCAATTCTCAGTTTATGCTTCTCGTCTTGTACCGCACCCCCGTTTTCGCTGGCGGGGATCTGCACTGGGAAATGAATGTTCGCACATGCCAGGCGTGGCGCAAAGGTAGGCCCGCAGGGGCGTGATAGGGGCGTGGCAGGGGCGTGGCAGGGGCGTGGCAGGGGCGTGACAGGGGCGCGTTTGGCTGGATTAAACTTGACTCATGGAGAGGAGTGGATTCGCGCCGTGTAGATCCAGTGACCCTCCGCGCAGCGACTGCGAAATTCCATCACTGGCCCCTCGCCGTCGCGAACCCAAACCCCGGGAGAAAGGGGTCGGGCGCAGGGTTGAGCCTGCAGCAGGTAGCGGAAGGTCTCACGGCTGATACGCAGGGTCTTTCCAGAACAATGGAGTCGTTGAATGAGTTCATCCCATTGGGCTTGTGTGGCTCGACCTGGTGTGAGGTGGCTGTAGTCGATCCAGGGGAGGGTCTGCTCGCTCTGGGGACAGGGAACGGGGCTGGAGGGGTTGGAGAGGTGGCGCAGGGGCATAGAATCTTCCTTCGGGAATAGGCATTTGAACTGCCTAAGTTATGAAGGAAGGATGTGTCAAATCGGGTCACAGGGAGTTTGGAAAAACCGAGCGGGGAAGTGGAGGGCGGGCTTTACTCGTCGTCGGAATTTTTTTTCTGATCCTCGAGTGCCTTTTTTACGATTTCGAGCAATTCGCTGCGCGTAAACGGTTTCTTTAGAAAGGTGTAGGCGCCGAAGCGTCGAGCTGCTTCTTCAGCATCCATGCTATGGCGTCCGCTGATGAGAATGGTTTGGATACCGGCGTATGTCTCGTTGATGGATTTCATCAAAGCCAACCCATTCATCTCGGGCATGTAGATATCCATGAGGATCAGATCGATGGGCTTGCGTTCGAGGATGGCTTTGGCTTGGGCTGCTCCGTCGGCTTGCTCCACTTCGTGGCCGTCGGATTGCAACATGCGGATGAGCATCTTGCGGATGATTTCTTCATTGTCGA
>PIVT01000469.1 GCA_003353845.1 Pseudomonadota bacterium
CACATCACGTTTCGAGTTTCATTTTGCCCTCCCTTTGGCCACCATAATAGCAATAGAGGCCGCGGCAGTCGAGGACGACGACGCGGCCGACGCGCTAATAGTAACGTCGGCCGGGACAGATGGCGGAACGCCGTCTGGACCGGGCGGCAAGGAGCTCATAACCTATAGGAATGATTGAATATCCGACGGATAGTCATGCACGACGAAAGAAGAAAGGAGCTGGGCTAGATGCTCATGGTCGTAATAGGTAATTGTTGAGATTATGAGTTAGTAGTAAAGCGACACTCGGAAAGCCGAAACCCGGAAGAGTATGGAATCACTACTCCCGATTAGGGATAGGGATAGAGACCTTCCAACACCCCCCATCGGCTAAAGAGCACATATAAGAATCTCTAGATTCTGTAAATGTGGAAATGCATTTCTGTTCTTTGGTAAAGTTGTCAGCAAAATTGGTCTTACCAGGGACATGGGAAACCGAGACAGCGTTGGTACCTAATGCTCCGTTCTCGCGAATGAGGTTCTCGCGCATGTTGAGGTGGCGCATTTTCCGGTTTGAGTGGCCGGCAGACCAATCGACAGCGCCTTGATTGTCGTTCCACATTCGGGTGGGGCGAGAAGAATCATCAAGGCCGAGATCATCAGTGATGTGACGGAGGTGAAGAGTGTCCTTGGTACATTCATTGATAGAGTGGACCTCAGCTTGACAGGACGATTGAGCAGTGTCGCTCTGGCGAACACAGCCGTAAGTGATTGGTCCGCCGGTCCGAAAGGTAATCCAACCGGACATCGATCGAAGGTTCTTCATGGGAATGCGATCGTTACGATTGGATGCATTGGGAGCCGAACCGTCTTGAGGACCCCAGTTAGCGTCGGTGAACGGAACGAGAGTGGAAGGGGAGTTGAGATCGGCGAGGGCTGACGTTTCCTCGGATGGGCGGAACTTGACGTATCCTTCCAGCCCGGGGTTGCCACGAGACGAGAAATGAATTCCGTAATCCATGGATCCTTTGAGGTAGTGACCAACATATCGCAGGGCCTTCCAATGCTTGGTGCCGGCGTGCTTGAGGTGGGATGCGAGGAAACTGTGGACGGGGGCGAGGTCGGGACGGGTGCCCTGGGCTAGCCAGCCGAGACCGCCAACTC
>PIVT01000470.1 GCA_003353845.1 Pseudomonadota bacterium
AGGGGCAAAAGCTCGAGTGACTTCGCAAACTTCAAAAGTTAAAATTGAAAGATCCCTACCCACCTTTGCAGCCGCGTCCAAACATAGCGTCCGGTCCCACCGCAAGTTCCTCTTCAAGGCGCTGATCACGGTGACGAACGACTCTGGAGCTATCCGCGTCCAATTTGAGGAGGAAATTGACGATGATAACTCGCTTCCGTCTCGTCGACTCTGACGAGGAAAGCAGCGAAATATACGCCAGTAGCAACCCTTGAAAGAGCTCCACGGACCAGCTGAGCGCGGACAAGCGGTTCTTTCAGCGCATGATTCGACAAGGCGGACGGCGATCATCCCGAAGTTCCTCGTCTACTTCCGCAACCAGAAATTTCGTGACATAGTACGCTCCGCGGCGTCGGGAGATGTGGAGCTCCGGCGGCTTAACGACGAGAAGGCGACGACGCGCGCCGTTTCGATCGGTTAGCATTCGCCCTTGCGCCTGGCGGTTCATCCAACACCAGATGATTGCACTACGGTTGTGGTGGGGTGGGGGGCATCGTCGTCAGCAGGTATGTTCAGGCCGGTGAGATGAAGCGCAAGAAGGGAGACCGAGGGGCCGACAAAAAGCAATGAAAGAGTCGTGTTTGCGGTCGTTGGATGAGGAATTACCGCTCGAGTAACTCGGTTGTTGAATGGACATATAATAATACTGATCAAGTGGTGCAGAATTTAATGCTGCATGGCGCAGCACAAGGCCGAGACCGAGGCGCGGCGAGCTGCCTTCAACACGAACGCCCACCAAACACTGGCTCTTGGCACCTAGTTGGTTGTAGATGGGTATGCAGAAGCGCTGCGGCAAATTTTTAAGTATGGCACGGGCGGTACCGCACCTGCAAACCGAGCTGGGGGGTTGGGAAATTTCAACCATTTCGCGGCCGTTCGAAACGAAAATTCCACCCGACTGTACACAAACTATGACCTCCGTAGAAGCCATCTTTGCCACCGTCACGCCTTGTCCAGGGGGCGTTAGGCCCAGTACCTTTTAAAATAAAGAATCTCGGCCGACTACTTTTGATGGCAACTACAAGTCGGATTAGCCATCTTTGCCACCGTTACGCCTTGTCCAGGGGGCGTTCGGCCCAGTACATTCTAAAATAAAGAATC
>PIVT01000471.1 GCA_003353845.1 Pseudomonadota bacterium
CCCGCGCGATGCGGTGGGCGTCGGGTAGTTTGAGTTCCGAAATCAGTTCCTCGATGTACTGGACGCCGAGCTTCTTGTGATTCACACAGGCCGCGTGGATTGGATCTTCGCGCCGCGGATATTCCGCTGATGCATTGATGAACGTACAACCCGAGAAGTTGTCGGAGTTCACCCATTCATTAATGGTGTCGAAGAGCGCCAAGATTCGACCCTTACGCGGATCGCCTTCCTGCTTTGGAGCAAAGCGGGCGACGCCCTCACGAAAGACATTCATAACCTCCTCATCGCGCTTTCGCAGAACGGCGATGATTAATTCGTCCTTCGATTTGAAATGGTTGTAGAGCGTTTTCTTGGCCACACCGGACTCGGACAGCACCTTATCGATACCGGTAGCCCGGAACCCGTGCTTGCAAAACAGCTTCATCGCGGTGTTTACCAGGTGGTCTCTGCGGCTAACGGCCATCTTCGCCTTCCTCTCCATTGTTGGCTCAAACCTGAATATACCGATCTGTCTCTATCTTTGCCAACCCAAACGGGTCAAAAGAGCGCCGCAAATGACGAGGAAAATCACGCACACCCATAATATCCTGGTTTAATAGATAAAAACAGGCTTCTTTAATCTCTTTATCAATTTTTTTCAGAATGATCTTGACATAGACAGACCTGTCTCCCTACCATGGCCTCACATAGACAACTCTGTCTCCTCAAACCAATTGCAAAGGATAACCCCATGATCAAGCTTTACGACTTCCCCCTCTCAGGCCACGGACACCGCGCACGGCTTTTACTGTCGCTGCTCAACGTGGAATACGAAAACATCAACGTCGACCTGCGCAAGGGCGAGCAAAAGGCTCCAGAGTTCCTCGAACTCAATCCCTTCGGCCAAATTCCTGTGCTCATCGATGGCGATGTGGTGATTCGCGATTCCAACGCCATCCTGGTCTACCTCGCCGCGAAATATGGTCCCCAGTGGAACCCGGTGGACCCCGAGTCGGCCGCCGACATTCAGGCCTGGCTGACGACGGCCACAAAAGACATCTCCGGCGGGCCCGGTGCCGCGCGGCTTGTGACGCTCTTCAGTGCACCTCTGGATCACGCCAAGCTCATCGAACAAAGCCACACGTTACTCAAGCAAATCGA
>PIVT01000147.1 GCA_003353845.1 Pseudomonadota bacterium
GAAACCGGGGTACGCAAAAGCGTTTTCCAGACCTTCGTCTTTTGCGACTTGGCGGATGTTGTTGCCGTAGTCGAGTGTTGGCACACCCGCATTCCAAAAATCCACCATCGCCTTGACGTGGATTTTCATGCTTGCACGGGACGCTTTCTCGACGGCTTTGGGATCGCTTTCGCGCTTCTCGCGCCACTCGGCCATGGTCCAGCCTTGGGGCAGGTATCCATTGATGGGATCGTGAGCGCTGGTCTGGTCGGTCACAATGTCAGGGCGAATACCACGCTCAACCAGCTCGGGAAAAACATCAGCCGCATTCCCTAGCAAAGCGACCGACTTTGCCTCTCCGGCCTTTGTCCAACCGTCGATCATCGCAAGAGCCTGATCGAGATCGTCGGTTTTTTCGTCGACGTATCGGGTGCGCAATCGGAAATTGATGCTGTCGGGATTGCACTCAACCGCGAGGCAACAAGCACCTGCCATCACAGCTGCTAGCGGCTGTGCGCCACCCATGCCACCAAGGCCACCAGTGAGAATCCACTTGCCCGTTAAATCTCCATCATAATGCTGACGACCAGCTTCGGCGAAGGTCTCGTAAGTACCCTGAACAATGCCCTGAGTACCGATGTAAATCCACGAGCCGGCAGTCATCTGACCGTACATGGCTAGGCCTTTTTTATCCAATTCGTTGAAGTGATCCCAATTGGCCCAGTGCGGAACAAGGTTGGAATTGGCGATCAAAACACGCGGTGCGTCCACGTGGGTTTTTACCACTGCCACTGGCTTGCCGGATTGGACAACCAGTGTTTCATCCTCGTTCAGTTCCTTCAGACTGGCGATGATCATATCGAAGTCTTTCCAAGTCCGTGCCGCGCGGCCAATGCCGCCATAGACGACCAGTTCGTGCGGGCTTTCGGCCACATCAGGATGCAAGTTGTTCATGAGCATCCGCATGGGTGCTTCAGTAAGCCAACTTTTGCATGAGATTTCGGTGCCGGTCGGCGGATAAACATCGCGCTGATTGTGGCGCGGATTGACTGGGGGGATGTTCACGAAATTCCTCCTAAAAGGACTGTGTGGTCTGAGGGCTTGATGACGGATATGGATTTAAGGATAGTTTTCAAATGTACTCGGAGACGATCCGCCTTTGATTCGTCATAAACAAACGGCAGAGCCTCTTCTGTGAGGTGCGTGGACTGGGCGAGTTCCATTTGAATGGCATGGAAGCCTTCGGCGGGTCGGCCATAGTTCCGGGTCGTCCAGCCACCTTTGAAGCGCCCATTAAGAACTCTGGAATAGCCTTTGGCCGCAGAACAAACATCCGCGACTGTCCGTTCAATGATGGGATTGCATGTCACTCCGTTATTTGTACCGATATTGAAATCCGGCAGCTTGCCCTCGAAAAGAAACGGAATGTGTGAGCGGATGGAATGACAATCATAGAGGATTGCATAGCCGTGCAGGGCGCGAATGCGTTCGAGTTCAGCTTGAAGCGCACGATGGTAAGGCGCGTGATAGGCTAGCCGTCTTGCTTCAATCTCATGAGTGTCTGGATCGGACGTCCAAAGCGGTTCGCCATCGAAATCAGTAAGCGGCACCAACCCAGTTGTGTTCTGGCCGAGATAAAGGCTGACACCGGAAGGGTCGCGGTTAGCGTCGATCACATAGCGGTGGAACGTTGCCCGAACAGTTGTCGTTTCGGGCAACAGGCCATCATACAGCTGCTCAATGTGCCAATCGGTATCGCTGAGTGTTTGGCCCAGAGGGGTCAAACGTTCTAATATCCCTTCGGGAACAAATGTGCCCGTATGGGGCAAGCCTAGTACGAGCGGACTGTCGCCGCGTTTCATTTCAACCGGGTTCATGGCGCCAACCCCTCAATCAATGCGGGCAATCCGGCGGCCTTTGAGATACTCCCTGCTTTGACCATCTGCGCAATTGTCGCGATGTCACCTGCGAGGTAGCGGTCCTGCTTGAGTGCAGATACGCGAGAGCGGATAAAGTCCAGCGCCAACTGCAGGGGTGTGCTGGTTTTGAGTGGTGTGCGAAACTCTACACCTTGTGCCGCGCACAAGTATTCAACGCCGATGATGACATTGAGGTTTGCATTCATTTTCATCAGACGCCGCGCGCCATGGGCGGCCATGGAAACATGGTCTTCCTGATTTGCTGATGTCGGCGTTGAGTCCGTAGAGCACGGGTTGGCGAGGTGCTTATTCTCGCTCATCAGTGCAGCGGTTGTGACCTCAGCAATCATTAGACCGGAATTCATCCCCGGTTCCGGCGTCAAAAATGGTGGCAAGTCGTGCGATAAGGTTGGATCAACCATCAAAGCAACGCGGCGTTGAGCGATGGAGCCGATTTCGGCTACAGCTAGTGCAATCTGATCGGCTGCGAACGCCACCGGTTCTGCGTGAAAGTTGCCGCCGGATACGATTACGCCAGCATCCGCCAAGACGATGGGATTGTCGGATACAGCGTTGGCCTCGATCTCAAGTGTCCGCCCCGCGAAGTTGAGAAGGTCGAGCGCCGCGCCCGTCACCTGGGGCTGGCAGCGGATGCAGTAGGGGTCTTGTACCCTGGTATCGCCGTCACGATGGCTTTCGCGGATTTCGGATCCGTCCATCAACCTGCGCATGGCACGCGCCACGCAGATTTGGCCCTGATGACCGCGCAGGGTGTGAATTTCATCCAGTAAGGAAGCGGTTGATCCCATGATCGTATCAGTGGACAGCGACGCCGACACCATGCATTCCAGCGCATTGCGCTTTGCTTCGAACAAACCGACTAAAGCGCAGGCTGTTGAAAATTGAGTTCCGTTGATAAGGCCAAGCCCTTCTTTGGCACCCAAAACAAGGGGCTTCATTCCAGCCTTCTCCAGCGCAGATGCCGCCGGTAGACGTTCTCCCCCATAAAAGGCTTCACCCTCGCCGATCATCACAGCTGCCATATGGGCGAGCGGCGCCAAATCGCCTGATGCACCGACGGAACCTTGAGTGGGCACCACAGGCGCAACATCGTTTTCTAGCAGGGCTTCAATTTGCCTTATGGTCGCAACTGAAACACCGGAAGCTCCCCGCCCAAGCGAAAGCAATTTTAACACCATCATCAAGCGCGTCGTGGGAATGTCCAACGCTTCGCCCACACCGCAGCAATGGGAGAAAATAAGATTGCGCTGAAGTGTCGCCGTATCAGAGGGGTTAATCTTGATGCTGGCAAGTTTGCCAAAACCGGTGTTTACGCCGTAGACGGCGTCATTACCTGCAACAGCTTTTTGCACGACTTCGGCCGCAGCCTCAATTGCCGGAAAAGCGGCGTTGTCAAGTTTCGCTGACAGGCCCTCGCGCCAGATCTGTTCGAATTCTTGCAGGGTCGCGGAGCCGGGAACAAGCAAGATCATGCAACTGCTCCCGCATAAATGCGCTTATGGAGCGGATTAAAGCCGATGCGATAGGATAGTTCGGCAGGAGTTTCCACGTCCCAAATTGCCAGATCGGCCCGTGCGCCTTCGGCAATCGCGCCACGATCTTTCAAGCCAAGCGCGAGTGCCCCGTTTTTTGTAGCGCCTCTAAGCGCCTCTTCTGGAGTCATACTGAAAAGCGTGCAGGCCATGTTCATGGTCAACAGCAAAGACGTTATCGGCGAAGAACCGGGGTTACAATCTGTTGCCAACGCCATAGCGACCTTGTGTTTGCGGAACGTATCGATTGGCGGTTGCTTGGTTTCCCGCAACGTGTAATAGGCGCCCGGCAAAATGACAGCTATCGTTCCTGCATCGGCCATAGCCGCTGCATCGACATCATTGGCATATTCCAGATGATCGGCAGAAAGCGCGCTGAATTCAGCCGCCAATTGAGCGGCGCCCAAATTGGAAAGCTGCTCAGCGTGTAGCTTTACTGCCAGCCCCATTGAAGTTGCGTTTTCAAAAATCCTGCGGATCTGTTCCGGCTGAAACGCAATGCCTTCACAAAATCCATCGACAGCATCCACCAGTCCTTCACGATGTGCAGCGTTCAGCGCAGGGATGCATATTTTATCAATGTAGTGATCGGGCCGATCAGAGAATTCTGCCGGCACCGCATGGGCGCCAAGGAAAGAGGTCTTGACGTCGATCATTCGTTGCGAAGCTATTTCACGAGCCACCCGCAACATCTTCAACTCGGCACTAGTGTCGAGGCCATAGCCGGACTTGATTTCAATCGTAGTTACGCCCTCGCCAATCAACGCATCGACCCGCTTGAGAGCGTCCACCAACAGCGAAGCCTCGCTGGCTGCGCGCGTTGCGCTGACGGTGGAAACGATGCCGCCACCGGCGCGCGCCACTTCTTCATAACTGGCGCCGTTCAGACGCATTTCGAATTCATTAGCACGATTGCCGCCAAAAACGATATGCGTGTGACAGTCCACCAAACCTGGCGTGACTAGTCGTCCTTCGCAATCAATGATCGCGTCAGACTTGGCTCGTGCAGGCGTATCGCTGGACTTGCCAACCCAACTGATGGATTCACCCTCAAGCCAAACAGCACCATCTTCCAACAAGCCATAGGTTAGGCTGCTGTCCATTGTTGCCAGTTTGGCGTTTGTCAGAAGCATAAGAATATCGTTGTTATGTCTGTTTTAATATTTTATATGTC
>PIVT01000148.1 GCA_003353845.1 Pseudomonadota bacterium
GGTCTCGTACTCCGCAGCCTCGTTCTCTTTCTCGCCAAAGACGCGCACGCCTGTGCGTGGCGTACCACTTTTCACGTACCTAGGTACAAGGCAATGATGAGTGTGTAGCCGGGGGTTTTCTGGTCTGAATTGTGCGACCCCAGGGCATCGTCGTCTTGGTGTGGCCCGAAGGAGGCACCCGCGAGCGATTCCCCGCACTGATAAAGTATGTGGGACTCCACTAGGAACTCGGGATTGAACGCGCGGCGGTTTCCTGTTTGCTGATTTGCATAGGTGGTCGCCGAATCAACCACCTTAGAGAGTCCTTCGAATTTATCATCGAGCTTCTCCAGCTGCTGCCTTCCAGAGAGTCGCCGAGTAAACCGAGATTGCACGTCGCTGTTGTGCGGCTTGAGGGTGATTGCATATTGGCTAAAGCCGGCAAAGGGTTTCTGATTGAGAATGGAGTCACGGTCCTCACTCTTCAAAGCATCTCGCATTCCCATGCCGACTCGCTGCGCAATCTCCTGCGTTTCTTCGTCGCTCTTTGCATGAAACAAGAGGTCCACCATGGCCACCCCGGGCAGTTCCGCAGCGAGGCTCGCAGCGAGGAGGCAGTTTTCTCTCGCCATCATCGCCTTTTCATCAAGTGGCGGATCTGGCGGAAGGTCCGTCGTCGCGGCGGTCTTCTGCTCTCGAAGTCTAGCGCTAACTCGCCGGGGCGGCGGCGTGTTGTCGGTGGCGACCTTGGCGCGCGTCTCGGCGCGCGGGTCCCCGGCTTCGGCGCGCGGCGTGTCGACGGTCTCGGTGTCGTCGTCGGCGAGCGGCGTGTCGGTGTCGTTGGTGTCGTTGCCGAGCACCCCGGTGCGCGGCACGGGCTGCAGTGGAGGCGGTCGGCGTTCAGCCGCGGCGCCCTTCGGACTCCGCGGTAAGGGCCGCTTCCGCTTCCGACAAACCATGGGCGGAGGGAAAGCGTCGGCGTCGTAGATGGCAACTGGCTTATACCGTTTGCGACGCAATCCCTCCGAGGCCGGGGCCGCCGAGTCCGGTTCCGTAGCCTCTGGAGACGGCTGAAGAAGTGGGGCCGAATGCGGCGGAGCCCGATGAGACCGGGCACCGGCCTCGCTTTTCCTCTTCGATCGAATGGCCTTCCGCGCGGCTTTTGACGTGCTTCTCTTCCCGAACTTGGCCATTTGTCGAGTTTGCTCCAAAGGCTAGAACACGCCGAATTTGACGATCAGAGCGGGAAAGGCATTGATGGGTAGATTCCAATGTGTAACTAGATTGAAAAAATGATCCTTCTCGATCCCTACTTGGTGGCGGCGCGTCTAAGGCTGCGGCGCCCCGCAAGGTCAGCTTCTTCTGACGTGACGATGGGCGGTCGATGGCAGGAGGCGCTAAGGCACAACTCTCAATTCCGCTTTCATCATACTCAGTGAAGCTAGACCCAGTGAAGCTAGCTAGGGCTTGTGTGTTACTCTCGTGTGTTACTCTCGGGACGAGGGTACGCAAGCGCAGCTCCTCCACTCTTGGGCCATTGCGTCTAGAAAAAATCGAAATTGGTTGCTTCACAAGCCAGCTTAGAATTATCGCGCAATGCTCGTCGATTGCTTCGTACTACGACCCAGGGCGCTCCAGACTCGAATGGCAGGGACTTCAAGCTTTGGGGGCAATGCTTATTAGTCAAAGCTTAGACAAACTAGTTTCCCCCACAGGCCGGGCCGTCCACCGCAGCAGTGGCAGCGCCAGTCGGCGTCGGCGGCGTCGGCGTGTTCGGCGGAATTCCTGCTTCCGGCGGTGGCGCCGGCCCTAGCATGAAATCGAGATCCCCGCGGTACCTCGCTTGGGCCCGTGGGTGTGCGGCGAGGAAAGCCGCCGCTCGGAGCTCACCAAGCTCCTTGCTGGCGCCCTTCAGGGTCTTTACAGCCGCATCGTGGCCAGGCTGGTCGCCCTCCTCCACGGGGCGGACCGGCCGGGACGAAAAGTCCGGCCCAGACGCGAGCGGGTTCAGGAGTTTGAAAAGCTCTTTGCTCAGTTCTTCGCAACGGCGGCACAGCGCAATGGCGTCTGACCGGGCCACCTCCACGCCTCCCTGCGTCTCATGGGTCGAGATGTCCACAAAGACACGGCCTTTGGGGTCCAAGTGCCGCTGCGGGTTCCCCCACGCGACCCAGACCTCCTCCTCCCCCCCCTCGTCGGAGCCAAGTGAATCGCCGGCGTCGAAGCCAAAGCCGAAGTCGCCCAAGCCAACCAACGGAGATGCTGCTCTGTCCGAGCTGCTCGCAGTCTTCTTCACTTCAACACCGTTTTTGAGGGAAATCCTCCAACCACCGCCGTGAAACACTTTTGGTAGGAGCTCCACGAGCATCGCGATGAGTTCAAGCTGCCTCTCGATTTTCGAGGTTACGGCCAAAAGAACCTCAGCTTTGCTCTGTGCCATCAGTTGTTCCCTTTTCTGTCGCACCCGCCCGCCGCCGCCTTGGTCGAAGAGCTTTGTGACCAAGCGCGCGACTCTCCGAAGGGCCCTGCGGTGCTCCGGGGTTCGAACCAAATCCACCACTTTCTTGAGCCGGATCGCGAACACC
Source organism: Pseudomonadota bacterium (assembly GCA_003353845.1). Classification (GTDB taxonomy): domain Bacteria; phylum Myxococcota_A; class UBA9160; order UBA9160; family JADFDR01; genus GLO-12. The sequence goes on from PIVT01000148.1 coordinate 2,565, forward strand.
TTGGGGAATGTCCACCAGCCGGGGTAGCAGGAGAGAAACGCCGAAGCGCCTTCTTGCGGTTCGACTTCAACCAACTCGCCGACTCGGACGCTTTCGAACCACGTGCCGGCGTGGCCGCCGAAGCGCCTCCAGACTTGCCGCCGCAAGGACGCGTCCAGATCGAGGACAAAAAAGCCGTCAGGTGTTAGTGTGGTCTGGACTTCTCTGGGGAAGGCCTCGGCAGCCGCCTGGGTGATCTCATCCCGGAGCCCCCTCATACCCAAACGACGGCCCGCTAGCCAGAATTTGAGGATCCCTTCACAGGCCCCCTCGTCGGCCGCCTCACAAGCGCGAGCGGCGAGGCGCTCCGCCGCGTTTCGACTCCCGATTCGCGTGGCGAGCTCCGTGAGGTCGCTTGCTCCCCAATCCCGAACGTCGCGCAGCCCTAAATGAAGCCCGTTTACTACGCCCAGACGCGTCCGGTCTAGCTCGGCTTGGATTTTGGACCTCGCTGCCGCCTCTAGTCGCTCGCGCTCTGCGAATTTAAATTTCCGTAACTCGGACCGCTTCGACTCACGGCGCAGCCGGTCGAGGGTGTTTCGGCGCAGCTTCTGCTCCGCGGACCGCAGCACGGAGTGGCGCTCGCTCTGTGTCTGTGTCGGTGTCTGTGCCCAAGAAGAGCGCGCGCGTGCCTCTGCCGCCTGATTAGCGCGCTCAATGGCCTCTCGGAGCTCTGGAGGATCACCACCCTTCGGGACCGTCTTCCAAAAGGTCGGCATTCGGAAATCTCCATCCACGTGCACTAAGACTTGGTGCCGAGAGTCAGAGCCCGGTTTGCCTGCGATGACCTGGACTCGCCTTCTTTTGCAGTAGGGGTTGCCTCCGCCCACTTCTGGGAGCTCATAAACCACCGTGTACCGGCCGGCCATCCTCCCTCTGCGCGATTCCTTTTAGCTCATAAATAAAACGCCGTGTACCGGCCGGCCATCCTCCCTCCCTCTGCGCGCGCGCTCTTCGAGTTTCCCTCGATTCGCACCAGGGAAAACCGTGCCGTGGCGTGCCGGCTGCCCATCCTCTTGTCCTCTTCTCGACTTCCCTCTTGTCCTGTTCTCTCTCGCAAAGAACACGAACCCGCGCGCTCACGTCAAACTTTTTCTAAAAGAGCACACACCAGCGAGAGGCAGAGCTGGAGAGCTGGAGCTAGAATGGACGAAAGGTGATCGGCCATGATGAAATGATGATGACTAAAAAACAAAGTCATCAAAGAATTGAAATCGTGGCCCACTGCTGGCGTGTCGATGCACAGCTGTATGAAAAGAGGCCACATACAGCTGTAGATATCTTCCAACTTCGAAACTGAAAACCCAAAACATATAGGAAGTCCGCACCCGGAAAAAAGAACCTCTATATAATAGGAGCTCAGAAAAACAAAAAAATGCGGTTTCATGACGAATATGCGTTCGGTAGGAACGATACATGACTATGTTGATTTATTACTGAGATCTGAAAACCCCAGTACGGGAGTCGCTTGGCTACTTGAAAATCCCTATATCGCCTAAATGCGCCTAAAGGGGGCGTGTGTAGAAAAAAGTCAGTCGGCAGAGCCGAGCCGAGCCGCCTGCTTATCGAAACCAATATGTTTAATGAATTTGGCATCCACCATGATCACATGATCTCCCCGGTGCCTTCGCCTTCTGCTGTCGGAATCGGCGAGGGCTGCGCGCTCGGAAGCGGCGTCGATCAAAATCAAGCTTGTTAAAAACGCTCACCTTCGGAATGAAGAACAACGGAAATCAAATCGAGGGGAAGGGCCCCAACCAAGAAGCTGTTGGTCTCTCTCTGGCGCGCGCTGAGAAAAGGTCTAAGCTATTATAGCCAATGCCGATACATTGGCGATAAAGATTGAGAAAACACGGTTCGTTCACAACTTTTGTCGCTTGTATCCGAAAACTGTGGCCTTAGGAATGATATTTTAACATCACTTGCTCACAAATCGATGTGATCTTACTTGGAACCCCGCGCCTCTTGTGCGCTTCAATTTAGCTCATTCAGGCGCGCCGATATGCGA
>PIVT01000149.1 GCA_003353845.1 Pseudomonadota bacterium
AAATTCGACGAGGCGCTGAAGGCGCAACCCAAGAACAAGAAGAAGGGAAAGCGGTCGACACGAGTGAGCCGCGCGAAGCAGGGCCTGGCATACATCAAGAAGTTGTATGCCCTCGAGAAACGCACGAAGGGGATGAGCCCGGAGGAGCGGCATACGTTTCGCCAAGAGCACTCGAAACCCTGGCTCGACGAGATTCGAAACTGGCTGGATGAATCCCTGCCCCTCATCCCTCCACAGAGTTTGACGGGAAAGGCGCTTTCGTATCTCGACAAGCAATGGCCCAAGCTCATTCGCTTTCTCGAGGATGGCCGCCTTCGGCTGGATACCAACCTCGTCGAGAACGCGATTCGTCCTTTTGTGATCGGGCGTAAGGGATGGCTCTTTTCAGACACCGTGCACGGCGCCGAAGCCAGCGCCAACCTCTACAGCCTCGTCGAGACGGCCAAGGCAAATGGGGTCGAGCCCTACGCGTACCTGAAACACGTCTTCACGGAGCTCCCCAAGGTGACGACGGTCGAAGAAATCGACGAGCTGCTTCCCTTCAATATTGATCGTGATCAGATCCCGGCGCACGTCAAGCGATGAGGCCCATGCGGTTTGTGGAGCGCTTACTCTTGTACCACACGAGAGGTCCACGCTTGTACCACAGATCACATCTCAAGCTTCGCAAGAGTCGATTCTATTTCCGCAGACGGATTCCTAAGCCTCTCGTTTCACAGGTCGGACGGGAGGAGCTTGTCTTATCGCTTCGAACCGGCTGCATAAATAGTGCAAGGGTCAAAGCCGCGTATTTGGACGCCGAGCTGGAGGTCCTGTTTCAGAGGATAAAGATGGGTTTGATAGTTGGTAGTGAGGAGTCGATCCAGGAGTTGATCTCGATCACTGATCTTCCCCCGGTTTCTTAGACGCTTCCGATCCTCTAAGTGTCCACGAACCTGGGGGAAGTCCATTTTAACCTGGGAGGCGTCTACGGAACTAGGGGAAGATCAACACCCCCGAGGTGTCGCGAAGCACTCGTTTCCCAGGGCTTCGAGCCCGATGGCGGCATTGCGCTCTGCCGGTGGGCCGGGAACGATTACTTACGAAAACGCGAAATAACGAGAACATTGGCCCGATCCGGGTCGGTTTCCCGGCCATCTGGCGCTTTATCGAGAGATTACCGATTTGTTATACGAATACGTAGTTTATCTTTTTCCGCGCCTTACGTATGCGTGTTCTTGACGAAAGGTTGAGTATGTCAAGGGCAATCCCTTCCGTCTTCAGATATTTTCGCGGGAGGATATTCAAGAGTTCGTTAGGTCTGGGTTGGGCCTGATCGACGAAGCCCTCGACCCCCAGCCTATGAAGATACCAAGTCGCCGTCAAAAGCGAACAGCTGTAGATGCGCGCTCCTGTTGGGTCTATGGAGCGCAGAGGGATCCAGAACCTGGAGGAATGGCGATCACCATCTTGTTGGGGACTAATAGGGTCTGGATTTTGCACCGTTTCAAGGAATATCCGCTTAATTGACTTTATCTGGCGCAAATTTTCGTCAGCCCAGAGAAGCCGGTCGTCTGTGGCAATGTTCAGATACACGTGGTCCTGATCCGATGTCAGAGCGTTTGGGCGCATGCTTGCGAGCAGGGTTTCCGCGAAACGTGCAAGAGAGGACTCGTAAACTAGGCGGGCGAGTGCAACCCCCTGTCCTTCGATAGCTGTTCCGATCAATTTGAGATCTTGATCGTGAGAGTAGTTGCCTTCCTCGTCATCGACCATGACCGAGTACTGAAAGCCATGCTTATTGGCGACGCAATCTTTTTCTCTCTGCTGCGCCCGGTCGATGGAGACAATATCACCCTCGGTCAGGCCACCCTGCTCCTTGAACGACCTGAGGTAGATGTGGCACGGTTCTATGTCAATTAGCATAGGTTAAGCATCTGCCCCCTTGGCTGACGCCGCTAACCGATACCAGAGGCCTTTCGAAGAGCTGGCAGTATCCGATGTTTCTGAAGTCTCGAATAAGAGCCTTTGGTCGATCTCCGCTTTAGGCATGGGCGTTGTAGTTACTAGCTCGGCCCGTCTCCTTTCCTCATCGAGCCCAGCTACAGAGGAAGGCGCGGGGCCGTATTGGTCTTCTACAAGCCTCTTTATACGGTCTATTCTTGCCGCGATGATTTGAAGTTTCTGATCTTGCCCGAGATTGATGGTCTCTACATTCGCAAGTTTTTGATCTTGCTCCGCATTTATCTCTTCTACGTGGTCGATCTTCTCGATATTTGAGTCAATCTTCCTTCTAGCCTCCATGAGGTCATTTATGACCCGCCCCAGTATCACCCCGGTGCCGATCGCGATTAGCATGGATATCAGGATCCCGCTGGCAAAAAGAAAGGCAAGTCGATCTAGGCTCCTGGTAAAACCGAGAATATCGAAACTGCGGAGAATACCTTCGTAAAGAATAGAGATAGTCAACGTCTCCCCCGAAGCCAAATCTAGACCCTCCAGGGCAACAAGACTTCCGGTCTGGTAAAAGCAAACTTTCTCCGGTTTGGTCATTGCTTTATCGAGGATGACGATTGCGGCACGGTTGCCAGATGAGCGGAACTTTATGGTATCCAAACCCGCCTTCGGAGTGAGGGCTAGAGTTAACAACGTGTGGGGGCCATTGGTCTCAAAAGCGCTCGTGCCGTCGCAGGATGTATCCAAGGACTTATAGAGCTCGATATCCATGCTCTCCAGTATGAGCTCAAACTCATCGAACGTCGAAAGGGCGAATCGGTCCTGAATTTCGTAGGTGTTGCTGGTAGCCAGATTGACCACCCATCCTTGAACTAGCAAGGCGATCGCAAGTATGGCTGCAACAGCTACAGTAACGGCCCAGGCAAAGAACCTCTGCTCGATGAGTGCCCTGACTCTCTGGCCGATACCCCCCTTGGCGAGCACCTCTTAGCCCCCCATCTCGTGTGTCTTCCTTAATCCGAGGCAAAACTGGGCATAGTGTTCGTACTCTTGGAACAGCCTGTTCTCCGATGTCATAACCCTCTCACTCCATTTTTGTTCTATTGACTCGGAGATAGTCATGATTTCCTCGGTTTCTGAACCATTGCGAACCTTCAATCGGTTCACGACTTCCCTCATCCCAGAGAGCACCTCATCACGACGCTTGAATTCCTCTGCTGACTCTGGATCGGGGACCGCGTTCGCCAAGACAAAGAAATCATCTAGAAAGTAGTTCGTCGCAGGCCTATTAACCATTGCCGAGAGCAAGTGGATCAAGCGCGTTGTCCCCAGAAAATGCTGACGGGACCACCGGAAGCAGACCGTTACAAAGTCAGAGATGGACACGGCCAGTGCCGAATAGTCAGATATGCCGGAGGCGGAATCGATGAGAATGAAATCGTAGAGATATGGAAGTTCATCCCGAATGCGCGCCATCTTGGCACTAAGCTCTGTTCCATGAGTGGAAAGAGCCTGATTTGGATCGAATGATATCGGCGCCAGGACAAGGTCAATCGTAACCGTCGAGGACTCCGGCGTGTCAAAGGATCGAGATACGGTGTAGTTCTTGGGCGAGGTGTCGGGCGAAGCTTTGAAGAAGTCGAGGATTGACTTACCATCAAATTCTTCCGGTTGGACGTTGGCCAATATAGCCAAGCCGGGCCCGTCAATATCAAGGTCGATAACTAAGACTCTCTTGCCCGCTCTAGCCAAGTGATAGGCGACGTTCATGCAGGTTACTGTCCTGCCGGTACCACCCTTATAGGACAAAAAGGTATGTACGACTCCTCGTTCTGATTGCATCATTCGTCCTTTATTTCTGCCTTAAATAGTTTCTCGTTCATACGTCTAAACTCTTCTGAAAAGTCGTCAATGGTCTTCTCCGTAGCTTTCATGTCTGAACCGCTCCCCAATGCCTCGACTAGGACTTTGGCTTGCTTTGTAAAGGCACTGTGCACCTCCGTCAGGATCCCTTGCAGTTCCTCGGTGAAGCCTGCACGCTGCTCTCGCCAAGCTTGTTCGACTTGGCGCTTGATTAGAGATTCCGCGGCTTTACCGTTAACGTTCAGTGTCACGGCCCTCCTGGCTACGGTTTCGGCAATCAGCGGAGCTACACCCTTCATTACTTGGGACAAGGCATCTAACGAAACGGGTATCTCCACAACCGATAAATTGTGCTCATTTCCCTGAGCCTGCTGAGCACTGGAGGGAGTGACAAACTCAATGTATCGGCAGAGCGCTTCGATTGCTCGTTCTGTTTGATAGATGGCGAAATCGCCCTCTTGGGCATATCGGTCCCAGGCCGCGACGCCCTCTTTTCGATTGTTGAGAAGTAGCTCTACAGCCTGTTCAATTCGATCAGGCAACGACTCTTCCATGCCGGGGAACAATTCTTCGTACAGTAAGAGTGCCTTGAGATACTGAGGTAAAAAGGAACGGTCGTATATCTTATTCAGGTGTTGATCTGCATCGGGCTTGAATGCGGATTCCGTCTCGAACAGAACGACACAGTCCTCCTTTAGCCTGAATAATTCATGAGGCAAAACGCGAGAAGGCCTTTGTTCTGCTAGAAAAGGTGTTGCTAACGCACCCTTAAGCAAAACCAAAGGCCTTCTGCATGTCCAAGCTTACAA
>PIVT01000472.1 GCA_003353845.1 Pseudomonadota bacterium
ATGTCCAGCGGTAGGGTAATGACTTCGTTCTGTTCCACGTTCGGGCGCCCATCGCCCAAGGCCATCAAGGGAAGGTCGAGGGCGATTCCGGCATTGGACTTCACCGAAATCATGTGCAGCGAGGTGTCCGTATTGTCTCGCACGGCGCCCATTGCTCCGACATCCGAAAAGTATGCTGTGATACTCCCGCCGACTTCGAAGTTGCCTACGGACACTTCGAAAGCACCAAGGACTCCAACGGCCTTGACCGGCGAGACGTTGTTGTTGACCGTAATGTCGATTGACTGCATGAAGCTGAAATAGGAGTCCGGAGCTTCGTTGCCCTCGATAACCTCGGCCAATTTGATTTCAGTGAAGTCAGAGCTTGTGTTGAAAGCATCCGTTTTCACCAAGCTCGGCCTGGTCCCATCCTTCAAATCTGTTGGGCCGTCGATCGTGGAGCTGTCCGCCGCGATAAATGACAGGTCGATCGTCATCTTGTCCTCGGTCGGAACGATGATTTTCATCTCACTGGGCACCGCTCCCTCCAGGTACTCAGCTTGAATCTCGGCAGGGAGGTCGCTGTCCGGGGCACCCAGGGTGCGCTCCAGGTTGTACGTCCGGCGCTTGATGAGGGATCCCAGCTCGTTCTTGAGCACACGCCCAACGTACAGGTTGACGGTGAGTCCGGTTCCAGTCTCAGCAACCATAGCGCTGCTGGATTTGTCGATCGTCAATTCCGTGGCGGTAGCTGAGCGAACGCGCTTGAAGCCGTTGTTTTCTTCGTTCGCGAATTCCTCCCCAGCCCCATCGCCTCCGACATACACCCACTCACCTGGGATTAAGCCCAGGGTGGTGAAGTCAAGGGTTCCGTTCGAGAAGATAACTGGCCATGTGCCGGTAGTCACAACGTCCAGGTCTCCGGACGTGGCCTGATGGCCGATCGAGACAATCCGCGCATCGGCAGGGGGGCTGGCCTCATCGACAAGCTGTCCGTCCAGTACCTCAACCGAAGTATCCGACACAATCGCGGTTACCAGATTGACCGCGTTGTTCGGGGTGTTGGTGAAGTTCTGACCTTGGATGAGGTCCCCAACCTGATACCCCGTAGTACTGGAAACCTGGTACTCGTCCGGATTCGTCGTGTCCACATC
>PIVT01000150.1 GCA_003353845.1 Pseudomonadota bacterium
CGCGGTAGACGCCAGGATATTGACGTCCGTCCCGGTGATCGTGGCGTCGGAGGCGGGGGTGGTCCCGATCCCGAAATCACCGCTCCAGGTGTCGCTTAGGTTGGCATCCGAGCCAGAACCGGAGAACCCAATGGTCCCACCGATTCCGTGAACGAGGATGTTACCCTCGACAAAGTCACTGATAATGACCGAGCCGAAGCCGATGGCCGCACCCGTGGCCGACACGGTAACCGTGCGGCCTGTCAAGTTGATACTGTTCTTGACAGCGGGGGCGCGACCTTTATCCCTACGTGATAGGGAATACGGGAGGCCTTTTCCCATGGATCAAGACTCCCGGGTTACGAGGCGAGCGAAACGGATCATCTTCCGTTCGGGGTAAACCCTATTCCACGACGCAGCGTTGTTCAGGTTGTTGGCAGCTGTGCCATTGCCAGGGCCACCGGGAGGGGCGGTTCCGATATAGGCGTGCCCGGTCGGATGGATAGACCATTCCACCCGGGAGTGCACAACATCCTGACCGCCACCGTTGCCGGCAGAGGGCAGGCGCTCCACTTCCATCGCAACATCCGGGGAGCCAACGCCAAACTGGCTTTGACCTCTGCCGAACAGCCAGGACTCGAATACCCCAGCTTCTCCGGCAGTACCATCACCCAACACCGCATCGGTGCCGGTCGGCACACCATCGTCCTGGATGATCTCCGCATTCATGAAGGTCGCGATCCCATCGGGAGTCGAGGCATCTGGTCTGAAATCAATGAGGTTGTTCTTGAGCATTCGGGCGTAAACAAGAGAGTGAACCATGATACCGGTGAGCTGGTCCGCCGAGTCGCCCATGGTCGCCTTGGCATCGATGAATGCCTCACTGGAGAAGTTTGTCACACCATCGACGAAGGTGCTGCCCGAAATGTCGTTGGCATAGTCCCCAGCGTCTTCGGCACCATTGTCCTTCGAAATGCCCTGATAAATCGCGATTAGCACCTTCTGAAGTTTACGGTCCCAGTACTTGCTCATTCGCGAGGTAATGGCCTGGATCGGATCTGCCCCGGCCAGCTGAGAAGCCAAACTCGCACTCGACCAGCTCTTGTTTCGAGAAAGCCGGACGGCAATCTCAAGGCCGGTCTCAATCTTCGCGGGGACAGAATCGTTGCCCATAGCCGCGTCGAAAGCGCTCATGGTTCCGAATGGATTGCCTGCGGTCATGCCGACTCGATCGGCAACCGCGTCTGTCGAGACGTTATCATCGTCGTCGTCCAGATCTTGGAATGAGGGAACATTGAAAGTTAGGCCGCCACCGCCAAGCTTTGCAGTCAGGGCCGGGCTTACTTCCAGAATACCGGATTGGATTAGTCGAGATTTCTGCTGAGTCTCCTGTTGGAGGTAGTCCGCAAAAATTTCAGGTACGATGATGTCTGATACTTGGGTCAAGGGTCCAGTGGCCATGATGGCTCTCCTGCGAAGGGTTTGAAAAAAACCTCAGCCGAGCATCACGTCCGGTATGGGGCGCCCCGGAACACAGTTCCAAGACTATACAGTCGGATTGTACAACCTCATTTGTGTAGAGGCAAGGAATATTTTGCTACACGCCAGCTGACCGCTTCATACTCGCATACTTCACCGGGTCGGACTTGTACAGCTCAGCCTGTTTGGTCATGTTGAAATGCGGACCAGGCTTGAAGCAGTTATCGATCATTCCTACCCCCGTGCCGTTCCCCCCACTGGCACCGCCACCAACGGACGTTGGCCACCAATGCGGTCGCATGGACTGCATTTCGGTCAACCATACCGCAGGATCAATCCCAGGGGTTGCACCAATGCCGTCCTTGGTGAGCACCGAGCCATCCTCGGTAACCTCGAACACACGTTCGCTCAGCATGAGCACATCTTCCATTGCCGAAACGACAATCTTCGCCTCGCCTGCAGCGGTGCGAACGGAATCGGTGATCATGCGGTTGGTGTTGTTCTGCTCGTGAAGGGCGATAACTGCTTTCTGCTCTTCGGTCTCTTTCTGCAGCCTTTCGCGCTCACGTTCGACCGGCCTCAACTGACCCGCCGTCTGGGCATCAACCCTCTTTTGAATCTGGGCATCATCAACCTTGCCATCTCCAGCCGCTGCTTCCGCGATTTCCAGCTTCGCTCGGAGGTCTTCTATTTCGTCAAGGTTTGATTGAACTTGTTCGGCGTCGAGTTTGCCGAACTTGGCGAGCTTCAGCTTCACTTGCTTACGCTCTTCCCGAACCCGCTTCAGGGTTGTGTTAAGGGTATCAACGTCTGTTGCCGTTTTAACCCCGGCTATCCCGGTCAGTTCGTATTTCCCGTCTCGTTCCGAATATAGTCCCCGGAAGCCTTCGTCAACAGCTGCCTCAAATTCCTCTAGGTTCTCATAAACCGCTTTAAGGTCCACGTTTCATTCTCCTATGTGCGCCCGCTCAACGGGCATTACCCATTAGCTCATGCTCTTGGGATTGATACTACATATATCAAGTGGTCAATAGAAAAGCAAGGGGGATTATTTATCAAGCCCAGCAGCGGCGAAGGCTGACTTTTCTTTGACAGCCAGCTCGGCAAGGGTCAGCTCATCCCCGGCCCGATTCACGAACCGATCGAGCGGCAAATCGCCACGGCGGAACAGGGCTCCCTTCGATTTCCCAAGGACGTCATCCTGAAACGCTGCGGACTGACCTTCCAGCCATTTTTGATAGGTCATCTTAGCAGGGAGCGTGCCAGTCATCTCCCGCATCCGTGATCGACTGAACGTGTCGTATTTGCCCTTGGTGCCTCTCGGCAGGGCGCCCCGCGTCGTCACACCAGGGAGTTTGTTCTTGCTTGTAAACTCCCGCAGCAACTGACGCTCGGTGAAGGCTCTTGCCGGTCGATTGCCGATGGCTTCCTCTGTGACAGCACCCACACGAATAGAACGACACTGCATATGAAGTGGAGGACGCGGTCCGTCGTCAATCGGGAAAAGCTTCCCGTCTAAACTACCACAAATTACCGTGGTTCTAGAATCGAGAGTCGCGGTGTATCTCTCTTTCTTTATAATGTCTTTGTTCTCCAGGAAGAACTCCCGCCTTGCCTCATTGGATACATGGTTCACTGCCGTTCTAGTTATCGTCTCTGCCGCTCTTCTTGAAACCTGCGTCGCTCCATTTACCCCGTTGAACTGGGCCGTTCCAACCACCCGCCGAGCAATGGCCTGCGATCCTTCACCCTGGGTCAGCCCGATATTGATCTGATCGGAAATGCGCTGCAGGTCGCTGGTTGCAAAGCCCTTTGCCCATTCCTTGAGCGTCCGGCCCTCGAACGGGCGCGAAAGAGCAATCGATCTCAGCAAGCTCGTGCTGGGCATGATGTTTTCAAAAACGACTGGCATCGTTGACTTGAGGGCTGCATCCACGAACAAAGGTTCCGCTTTCGCCAGATCAACCATCTCCCGGACCCAGGTGTCAGTGACGTCGTTCAACGCTTTCAGACGGGTTTTCCTGAGAGCGATGAACAGGGATCTCCGGCGATTCAGGTCGGCATCTGTGACCAGGCCCGTGGATTTGGCCAGCTTGCGATTGATCAACTCGACCATGTCCTTTTCTGTGGCGTCCAGAATGCGGAGGATCTCGTTGCGGATTGACCCGGATAGACGCGTCAAGCCGATTTGATGACGCAGCATGGCATCGAAGAATTCTTCGTTGGCGGTCTTAGGCACGATAAGCGGTTTCCAGGTTCAGCCAGATATGGGCACGTACACCCAGGATCTTCTCGAACGTCTCAGCTATCCCTGCATCGATCGGGGCCTTGCCTTCGGCAATCTGGCTGATCTGCTTCGCAGGAAGCCCGCACATCTTGGCAAACGCATCCTCGGAATACCCGCGCTCTTCCAAATAATCATCGAGCAGCCACCCCGGAGGAACTTTGTAATCCATCACTCATCCTCATCTTCGTCCGGCAGATCCTCGGCCATGCTCGAACCAAGCAACGGAGCCTCCGCTTCGATTGCGGCGGTCTCTTCTTCCAGGGTCATCTTGGTGATGTTCTTCTCTGCCATCATGGCGTGGATGGATTCGAGGGAAAGCGGCATGCCCATGGATTTGGCCGTGGCCAGTTTGACCAGTTCCTCGCCACCCAATGTGTCATTCACGAAGTCCAGATTAGGAGCAACAATCACCTCATCGGGATTTGCACCAACCCACACAGCGGCTTGCTTAAGCGATTGCTCCAGGCCAAAGGCTGCCGTTAATGCGACTTGGTTCAATGTCGCTGCTCTCGCTGCAACCCTGATCCGAAGTGCGTCCCCGCTTTCCTTAGCGCGGGAGGTTGAATCGACCATGTCACCGCTGCGATTGGACGCTTCCATCTTGTCGTTTTCCAGGGCCTGACGCATCTCACCAAGTCCGGCGCTGCCGACACCAATGAACTTGGCGTCGCCACCCTGGTTCAGAAGGATGCTTCCGCCCGCGCCCGTCCTGAACGACGCATCCTTGTCATGCACTCCGATCACAACCAATGTGTCCTGGCTTTGTAGGAACAAGGTCTGACGGTAATCGGCCTCCCCGCGATAGATGCCCAGGGACAGGGCGGATAGGCCCAAGAGGGGCGGCTTGTCCGG
>PIVT01000473.1 GCA_003353845.1 Pseudomonadota bacterium
TCCGGTACATCTTCAAAGTCAGCATCCTCGACGTCTTCGCTGTCCATTTCAAACAGCAGATCCTCGACGTTGTCAGGCGCTTTCTCCTCGGCCTCGCGGCCTATGAGCTTCGGAAACAGTTTCGTGTAGAATTCGGTCTTGTTCAGCTCTGCCCACTCGGCAAACGCTGCGACCCCACCATTCATCTCGAACGCTGCAATAATCGCCGCCCTGGAATACTTCCCTGCGCTTACTATCAGCTCACCATTGCTGACTGACGTAACCTGGTGGAATTTCTTGACGGCGGTTCCTGTACTCATCTCAGAGCGTTAACACGCCCGTCAATCAGGATCAACTATATTTCTCAGATTTACGACGCTCTTGCGGCTCATGTACCAGCCCGATCCGCGCTTACCCTCGATAAGCACCCGCCCGTCTGTCTCATCGTGCAGGATCTCCCGGCACCGCTGGATCAAAACCCGCAGTTTGGCTGGCGCTGGCATACCGGGCTCGGCCTCGCCGTACAGCTCCTCGCAGAAGTCAAAGGCCGAAATATACGTCGCCGGTTCATCGGCCAGGGAGCCGATAATAAAATCCTGTTGCTCACTCAGGCCCCACGCCCTCGGCAACTCCATCTCGTCAGTCATGTAACCTCCTCAGAACGGGATATCCGTCTCATAGTTGTCCCACACATGATCGCGCAGGTCATCAAGGATCTCTTCGCGTTCTGCGTGATCCGTCTTAAACGCCACAGGCATGATCTCAAGGATCTCTGCATAGCGGAACCCCTCCCGCTTACACAAAGCCAGAAACGGGCCTGTAGACGTCTCGATTAAATCTCGGTGCTGCGCCGTCGTGGGCTTGTCACTCAGATAGTGCGTCTCCCAGACGTCAGCGTTCTTCGCATGGGCCACCAACACCCTTAGAAGGGCCTCAGCGACGTCACCGGCCTTGCTCACTTGTCGGCCCAGAGCCGGTACTGAAAGCTGAAGGGACCGATCACGATCATCGCTACCCAACACAGGTCGCGCAGGTCATGCCTGACGCCGATAGACAGCATCCAGCTCTGCTTGTCAAAACTCGCGGTTGCTCGCTTCATCACTCGTCTCCCATTGCATCCTCATAGAGCGCCAGTATGGCCTCCATCTC
>PIVT01000474.1 GCA_003353845.1 Pseudomonadota bacterium
CAAAGACTCGGCAAACGGTCAAAACACCCAGACAAATCAGCGCGACCTCAGCGCCATAAAAAGCGGACGTTTGAGGTTGGTCCTCTTCAGACAAAATTGGTCCGAGGTCGGGATTCAGCCAGCAGCGTCCAAGCGTGTAGAGCAGGTAGAGGGTAGCCAGCATGGCGCCGGGAATAAAGGCTCCACGGAAGAGGTCAAGGGTTGAAACTTCCAGAACAGGTCCCATGACGATCAGCATAATTGAGGGCGGTATCAGAATGCCCAATGTGCCGCCGGCGGTGATGGTTCCGGCCGCAAGCTTGACGTCATAGCCTGATCTGGTCATGGTCGCGCCAGCCATGATCCCAAGCAGAGTCACTGAAGCACCCACGATGCCAGTGGCTGCTGCAAAAATCGTGGATACGATCAGTACGGCGATGAACAACGCGCCGCGAACGCGCGACATGATCATCTGGATCGACGCAAACAGCCGGTCCATCAAGCCCGCCGCTTCCATCACGATCCCCATCAGGACAAAGAGCGGCACCGCCATGAGCTGATCGTTCAACATGGTGGAGTTTGTGTTCAGCGTCATCAACAGCGTGGTCAGCTTGAAGTTGGCGCCCCAAATACCGAAGACAAAGGCAAGGAAGATCAACGTGAACGCAATTGGAAAACCGATAAAGATCACGAAGAGCATGGCTCCCAGCATGATCAATCCGATGGTAGCCTTGTCCATGTTCGGTCGGGCGGACATGAGGTCAGAAAACCATTCGCCACCGGGGACCATGTCCGGTTGGAAGATAGCCAGAAAGATCCATATCAGTCCGATTATATAGACAGGCAAGGCCCGTACGAACCAGCGCTCTCGCTCTTTACCCATCTTGTGAAATGCGCGGAAAATCTCAGGCAGGCCTTGCAGCATCAAGAGGAAGGCACCGACTGGCATCGCCAGGCGCGCGGGCCACAAAAGTGGTCCCCAGGCACTGTCGATCTGCATGGTTTCACCCGTTGAAAAGGCAAGCCACCAGAACTCTGAAGCCACGATGGTGAAGATGATCATCGAAGGCATAAAGAACAAGAGGTACAGTGATGCGTCCACTGTCGCCTGTGTCTTTGCCGACCAATTTCGGTAGAGGAAGTCGGCA
>PIVT01000475.1 GCA_003353845.1 Pseudomonadota bacterium
GAGATATGCGCACCCTGGAACGCAAATTGGAAAACAGCGCCTATCGGGCTATTGCCGCCGAGGATGAGGCCATTGCTCTCGACCATAAAGAGAGGACGGCTAAAACCAAAGCCAAAGTCACTCAAGCCCAGGCTGAAATGGAACGGTTGGTCGAAAGTTATGATGCTTTCGCCGAGTACCGCTCCTGGGTCGCCGATGCTCTGGAAGTGGTTGACCTGTCCAGCGGTGAAATCCGGGACCGCCAGACCAACCAGTGGCTGCTGGAGACGGCCATTGCCGCTATGGCTCAAGTGAACCAGCCCGATGTGGTCAAAATGAGTGACAGTCTGGACAAACGCAAACCCCGCCTGCTAACCTACCTGACCTGGATTGACGAACAGTTACCCCCTCTCAAAACCGAGCTACACCTCTATCTCAATGACCCCGACCTCGAAAAGGTCGTCTTGCGTTCAGTCGCCCGCCACTGGCGTCTGGAGCATGAAGTCAATAGCAACCAGCGTCTGAGCTTTCGCCCGGCCCTGGCACAAGCCAAAGAGGACATGGACCTCTGGATCAAAGGCGACCCCTTCCTGGAACAATGGGCCTCTCAACTCCATACCATGTTGGAAATGGTTCAACGGGCCAGTTCAGCCGTTGAGAATATCAACAGTATCTTCAAACCCCTGGTCAAACGCAAGAAACATTTCGCCAACTCCGATACCGCTCACAACTTTGTCGCTCTCTTTGTCCTGTGGCACAATATGCGAGTTTTCAAAGAGGGCAAGCGAAAAGATAAAAGTCCTTTTGAAATCTTGGGCATTGACCTGGGCCACAAGGACTGGCGGACCCTGTTGGGCTATGCACCGCTGCAATAGCTCACTCCTCAACAATCTGTTGGGGCCAATTTATTCAGTTGTTAAACTCGACCTTTTGGCCGAGACATTGTCGTTTGCCTGGTAACCATAATTGCCCCTTTTGCCCTGAAAGTGTAAACCGATCTTTCTCTTAAAAAATGAGGGATCGGGCGATGCCAAACTTTTCTGGATCCAACCTCGTGGTCAGACGATGAGAAGTTGGCACACCCAGGTGCATCCCCTTCGGTCCATCAGCATCCCTCTCCCCTCTTAATCTGAGGTG
>PIVT01000476.1 GCA_003353845.1 Pseudomonadota bacterium
CCGTGGTCCACAGCGTGTGCCGCCGCATGGAAAGCGGCAAGGGCTGAGGTGTGTGCCCTGAAAAGAAATTATACTGGTGCAGAAATGGACAGCATCACACTAAGACAGAACGGCCGCCTGACTGGCATGCTGAATCGAGCGATACAAAAGGGTTGCGGCACAGCGGAGGCCGGAGCATGACGCCAGGAGGCACTGTTCAATTTACACATGCCTTGGATGATGGTCGAGTGCTGATCGTCGAGGCATCGATTACGGATTACTTTGAGGGCGTGGTGTATGGGCACAATGGTGAGCCTGGCTGGCCACCGGAGGGCGGCGAAATCAGGGACATGGCTGCCACGTTGAACGGGAGGCCTTTCGACATTCCGGACGGGCTTTATCGGGACTTGTGCATCAAGGCAGGAGAAGAACATGACGGAGTATGATTACGGAAACCGACCAAAACCAGGTGATAACATCCTCATGCGGCTTGGTGCATTGGCCGAACAGCAGGTGAAGGCTGAAAACAAGGTTGCCCAGAGCAAGGCTCTTCTAGAAAAGGACACGGAGGCTTTGCGCACGATCAAGGAAGATGCGCTTCCTCAACTGATGGATGAGGCCGGAGTTGAAGAGGTCACGACTACAGGTGGAATCAAGATTTCGGTCAAAGACATCATCCGAGCACGCATCCCGAAGTCGAACCCAGAGGAAGCCTTTAGGTGGCTTACCGAGAACGGGCACGGTGGGCTGATTACCCAAACGGCAAAAGTCAGCATCGGAGACGATGAGATGCTCCATGAGTTTGGCTGCGCCATGAAGGAGCTAGGTGTGCAGTTCCGGGAAGAGAAGAGCGTTCACCACTCGACGTTGAGAGCATTCGTTACCGAGATGCTGAACAAAGGGGTGCCTATCCCCTTCAAGCCTTTCGGGGTTTTTAAGCAGAGATCCTCTACTGTCGAAAGGCCGTAGAGCATAGCGCCGTCGCTCAAGGCGGATTGAAACAACCAAGGAGTCGAAATGACAAAAGCAAAAGGAACTGCGGTCACGTCGGTGGGAAGCACTGACGTGATGACACCGACGGGTTACGGCGATGCCGCCGGGATTGGATTCGAGGATCTGAAAGGTGATGATCTTTC
>PIVT01000477.1 GCA_003353845.1 Pseudomonadota bacterium
GGCGGGATCTTCGAATCCTGCACTTTGCAAGATCGCAAAGGAGTTTCGGGAAAGGACTTCGAGCACCACTGCGACAATGAGCGGTACCATGAGCAGGGCAATAATCTGGCCCGCCCGGTAATTAATGACGTCAATCACTGCGGTTATCGGGCGTTGCCAGGCTGTCATATCCTCTGGCGTTTCACCGGGGGCCTCGGCACGACGTTCCGCAATCAGTTCGTCCGCAATCTCGAGATCTTCTGGATTTACCTCTTCTTCAGCCATGCCCCTTCTCCCCTTTATGTTTGTGCCCATTTTGGGCTCTAATTATTTAAACAGGGCCAGGCCCCTTACAGAAACTTCGAAGCGAGGCCTTGATGGGCCTCGCAACGAAGTTTTTGTTTACTTCTTGAGTGTTGCTGCGTGTGCGCGACCCAAACTTGCGTTTGAGGTCTGTGCACCCGCCCAGAATGGCACTACCGTGTCGGCGAAATCTTTTTGGGACTGCCACACTTCTGCGAAGAACTCGTTTTCTGCCGCAGCGGCTTCGAGCGACTTTTTAGCGGCCGCCATGTACTCTGTGAAGTAATCCGCTGGAGTATCTTCCAGGATAACACCGTGATTATCCGTCAGATCTTTCAGTGCCTTACCGTTCTCAAAGATTCGGTAGGACATGGATTTTGACAGAGACGCGTTTGCCGCCACTTCCAGTGCTTTCTGCTCAAGCGGGGTCAGCGACTTGTAGAAATCGCCATTCACATACATGTCCGCGTTCACGGTCACCTGGTGCAGACCCTGGAGGTAGTAGTGCTTTAGCACTTTCTGGAAACCAAACACGGAGTCTGGCTTGGGGCAGCACCACTCGGCTGCGTCGATCGTGCCTTTCTCAAGCGCTGGCAGGATATCGCCGCCGCCCATAGCAACCGCTGGAACACCGATTTCAGCGTATGCGGCACCAACCATGCCCGGAGGTGCACGGAAGCGCAATTTACGGAAGTCATCCATCGACTTGATCGGCTTTGGGAACCAACCGAGTGCTTCAGGGCCCACTGGTTGCAGCATGAATCCTTTGACGTTCACGCCCATTTCATCCCACAGGCGGTCATACAGCTCCTTGCCACCGCCGTACTGGAACC
>PIVT01000478.1 GCA_003353845.1 Pseudomonadota bacterium
TTCAGTACCAGGACGACACCCGGCACGTCGAGCGGGCCTTGCGAGAACGGTTCGCTGCGTTCGATTTGGAGTTACATCCGGAGAAGACGCGCGTGATCGGCTTCGGCCGTTATGAACGAGAGAACGCCAGGCGTCAGAATCGCCGCGCTGGAACCTTTGACTTCCTGGGCTTTACCCATTTCTGCGGCCAAAGCCGCCGGGGCAAGTTCATCGTGGGACGAAGGACGAGCCGGAAGAAGTTCCGCAAGAAGTGCCAAGAGCTGAATCTGTGGCTTAAACGCACACGGAACTTCCTGCCGGTGAAAGCGTGGTGGCCGATCCTGGCGGCCAAGCTGCGAGGGCACTACCAGTACTACGGGGTCAGCGGCAACATGCCGAGCTTGCAGCGATACCATCGCCTGGCAATGCGTCTGACCCTGAAGTGGTTAAACCGCCGCAGCCAACGCCGATCGTTCAGTTGGGAGGGCTTCTACAAGTATCTGGAGCACTACCCGCTGCCGCAGCCTCGCATCGTTCACAACCTGTACACCCTATCGCCCGTACCGTGAGGTTTACTGAAGAGCCGGATGTGGGAAATCCACAAGTCCGGTTCTGTGAGGGGCATTGAAGTCGCCTTTCATGGTTGAATATTGTGACACTCTTCCGATCGAAAGAGAAGAGAAACAGGGAACACAAAGCATACCTAAAGAAGGAGACCATATTATGTCTACTCGACGTGCGCCAAGTTAAGCTGGTGCGAATCAGCTGGACAATCCAGCCTGGCCAAAGGCTAACCACCGGGTCAGAACAGAACTTTGCATGCAGGGAGGTAACGAACTGCGTGAAGCCAGAGGGATGGCGGGTGATCGGCCACAACGCAAGTGAAGGTATTGAGCCCCGAAATTCTCAACGTCGCCGCAGGGCCAAGGGTTTCATTTCCTGGAAGCCAGCAGCATGGCAGGCGATTTGGTGAGTGTGTCATACCGGGCCGGGGTCCGAGTCCGTGGCAGGTCATCCAACGGTTTGCATCGGAACTTGGGAGAGCCGTGTCGCTCCCAACGGAAGCTTCCAACAAGCCGAAGAGGCAAGGCGGAGGTATGGCGGCACGGCAGTCGGAACAACTCATAGTAGAGG
>PIVT01000479.1 GCA_003353845.1 Pseudomonadota bacterium
GACTTTGGCTTTGGTTTTAGCCGTCCTCTCTTTATGGTCGAGAGCAATGGCCTCATCCTCGGCGGCAATAGCCCGATAGGCGCTGTTTTCCAATTTGCGTTCCAGGGTGCGCATATCTCGTTTGAGATGGAAAACATCCTCTTGCAGCCGGTCATCTCGTTCCAACAAGTTCTTGAAAGTACCGGGATAAGCGCTGGCCCCATCGGCTACCCCGCCCTCAAAATCCAAATGTTGGTCTTGTTGCAAGACCAGCAGCAAGGGTTCCCAGGTGATGGCGGCCCGGTTACCATCGGCCGGCACATGAAACCCACAAATGGTCAATGAAATCGGTTCGACCACAAACAAGATGGGCCGGCCATCAAAGAAGGTTTCATCAATGTCTACCAGCACTCGGGGTAGGGCCAGCTTGCTGAAGTCAATCTGTTGCAGTATCTGGCTGGCCTTGGCTCCCTCTTCATTCGTTATTCGCCAGATGGTGCTATCGGAACGACCCACCCCCGGCACTTCGGCCAAAATATCTTCCAGGGGACGCATGGTCACTCCACCTGGAAACAAACTGGTCAAAATCAGCCGCATCCGCAACCGCTTGATTTCTTCTTCCAAACCGAACTGGACATCGTCCTTCGGGGCAACAACCGGCTCTGCCGGCGATATTATCTGTTTCAGGCCCGCCACCGGACCAGGCCGACGGGCCTGGAAAAAGGGAGCTATGTGGTTGGCTATGTTGTAGATGCTCGTCCGGCTGAGGTCATATTCTTCAGCCAGGTTGACCGGTGTCCCCCGGTCTCGCTCCGGGTCCCAAAAGCGACCCGCTATTTCCAACCGGTCAAACAGGGTCACATCTGGCCGTTGAGGCTTTCCCTGATGGGCAAACCAAGCCAGAACCGCTTCCTTGATTGACACAGACAAGATGCTGTCTGCTGACTTCTCAACCTGGTTTGCCACAGGTAAATCTATCTTGGCGGGGGCAGATGTCGGTTGCCCCTCTGTTTCACTAACATCAAATTTACGTGTCGTTTCAACAGTATTCATAGCACTCTCCTGGTACGAATGTCAATCAGTTTGATTTAACCCAATGTTACCTCATTTGGAAAAATCTCTTAAATTGTA
>PIVT01000480.1 GCA_003353845.1 Pseudomonadota bacterium
ATGACAAAAGCAAAAGGAACTGCGGTCACGTCGGTGGGAAGCACTGACGTGATGACACCGACGGGTTACGGCGATGCCGCCGGGATTGGATTCGAGGATCTGAAAGGTGATGATCTTTCAGTCTCCTTTCTAGCGATCTTGCAACCGCTCAGCCCACAAGTGCTGGATGGGACGGTGGACGGTGCGAAGTGCGGAATGCTCTTCAACACGGTCACGCGAGAATTGACCGAGGCCATCCAAGATCCGGCCAACCCGGAGAAGGCGGGCGTTGTGGTGATTCCATGCTATCGCGAAAAGGCCTATGTGGAATGGGTTCCACGCAAAACCGGAGGCGGGTTCGTCGGGATGCATGATCCGGAGGGACCGGAGGTTGCTGCGGCAAAGGCCGTTAAGATGGCCAGCGACGGTAACGTCTTCGGTAAGCTGAAGATTGGGGACAACGACCTGATCGAAACGGTCTACGTCTACTGTCTTCTGCTCGATAACGAGGGCGCTGCGCCTTCCGGTGGCTTCGTTGTCTTGGCTTTCACCTCGACAAAGCTCAAGCCGTGCAAGGACTGGCTTACGGCTATGCGCTCACTGAAAAATCTGCCTCCGCTCTTTGCCAATCGGGCACGCATCCGAACCGTGAAGCAGACCAAGAACAATGAGACATTTTATAACTTCGTGATTGATCCGTTGAAGACCACATGGT
The DNA here is from genome assembly GCA_003353845.1 of Pseudomonadota bacterium. GTDB lineage: Bacteria > Myxococcota_A > UBA9160 > UBA9160 > JADFDR01 > GLO-12. The sequence goes on from PIVT01000480.1 coordinate 695, forward strand.
CTGATTCTCTGATCAATCCCGACACAGAGGCTGACCTTCTGGAGAAGGGCAGGGAGTTCCACAACCTGGTGAAAAGCGGCATGGCAAAGGCCGCGTTCGACCAGCAGAACGCAGGAGACGACGAGATTCCGTTCTAAGTGGCTCGTCACCACTAGAGCGGAAGCGGGGCCTGAGCCGGGACGCCTTCCTCCCTCCCAGTGCTCGGCCCCGCACCCCTTTATCAACGGAGGACTTGAACCATGGCCAACATAACCCAGTACGTCACAGACAGAAATGGGGATCTTGAGGACACCTACGTTGGGGGTGTGCGATCAATCAAGCTCGTGTTTCTGGACAGCACAGAGCCAAACCCAAGGCTAAGCACGGTTGTCCGTGCTGCACGAAGGCGGCTTAGCTCCGTGGAACGCATGATCGAT
>PIVT01000481.1 GCA_003353845.1 Pseudomonadota bacterium
CGACATGACGCGCGAGTTCTCCAATATCAAGGTAGTGCCCAACCGCAAGATTGGTTTTCGTATTGTCGTGACAGGTCAGCTCTTCGTGTTCTTCAAGGACATCGCTATCCAACTCATAGCGATAGTGAGAAACAGCAGAATACGTGCCGTTAGGATGAAGAATGTCATTTTGGACTGAAGCCAATCGGCCGAAAGAGTAAGTCTCACCAGTATCAGTTTGATATGCGTAATGACTTCTATAGCGTTGGACGTCTTCTTCCAAACTCAGAACCACATCACGATGGCCATTCAGCCCCTCAAGAGAAGCGTATTGATAAGAGATCACTCTCTGTTCTGATCCATTGTTGAGCGTACGAGATTTTACGAAATTCACCATGTCAGTAGGCGATGCAGGGCAATCTGCTTCACCATTTTTTTCGTAATATTCGTAACGTTCTGCGATATCATTCTCATCAACGAACTTAAGCATGTTGCCATACTCGTCATAGTCCCAGAATCGACTTTGAGCTTGACTACGAGCCCATTGATGGCAGCGGAGCAGCAGCGTCATCGACGACGACGTCGTGGCCTTCCTCTTCTTCTCCTTCTCCTTCTCCCCCGCCTCTCGACCACTCCCGCCACCTCGTGGGATCCTTCTACTACCCCGCAGCCGCCCCCTCAACACAAAGGGCCCACCGCTGGTCCCCTACCTTCTACCACACCCGCTCCTACGTTTCTTTCGCTTCCCGCATGAGCCCGGACCACGGCACCGCCCTCAGAAAGGCCAAAACTTTAGCGATGGCCGCGGTCTCGCACGGCGTGCTGCTCGCCGCGGGAATCCGCGTCAGCGCCGACGCGGGCAGGGCTGCGCCCCCATTGAAGGAGACGGGAACTCCTTTCGGCGCCGTCGTCTTCAGCCACGGGCTCGGAGGGTCGCGCGCGGCTTACTCTGCGTTCGCCGCGGCGCTCGCCTCTGCCGGCTTTGGGGTTTTGGCTATAGAGCACGCCGACGGCACCGCCGCCGTCGCCAAATTGGCGGGAACGCGAGGGTTTAAAGACTATGAGAGGTGGCAGCCGGGAGGCGAGCAGCTGCAGGCGCGAGGGGAGGAGAGGAGGGCAGAGGTGGCCG
>PIVT01000151.1 GCA_003353845.1 Pseudomonadota bacterium
AACCGTGACCGACGCCACCAACGCCACCCCAATTGTAATTACCACATCTGTTGACCATGGACTTGTGACGGGCATGACAACAACAGTCTCCGGCGTGACTGGAAACACCGCCGCCAACACCACAGCGACCGCGACTGTGCTGACCACGACCACCTACGAGTTGGATGGAACGGTTGGCAACGGCGCGTACGCTGGTGGAGGGCAGGCAGATGTCACACCCGACCTGCCAGTCCCAGACATCAGCAGCGACCAATTCCCAACCCGTGACACCCTGGTGACGTTTCGCACAGCGATCCGGATCCTGGCTGGCACAGGAGGTGGCGCCGACGAGCATCGTGGCCTCGTGTTCGAACTTGGAGACAGCACCATTGGCGCGGCTCTCTGGATAGACGACGAGGACATCTACTTCCGAGCTGGAGAGGACGGCACCGTGAATGGTGCCAGCGCCGTGTTCAGCAATGGAGGAGAGTTGCCCGAGGGACTTGAACTCGACCTTGTGGCGGCGATCCGCCCAGGAGACGGCAGAGTTCGCCTCTGGGCCAATGGAACAGAGATTGCCAGAGCGTCATCAAGTGGTGGCGACTTCGGCGCTGCAGGAACGTGGATGGCCGCCAGCGATGGCAGCTTCGCCTCCGCCGTGCAGGGTACAACAACACCAGATGTCACAAACACAGGAGCACCATCAGGTTTCGAAGTCATTGAACCCCTATCGGTCTACATGGGCCAAGTGCCGAGGCACTTTGTATAATGAGTGGCCGTCGTGGAACAAACAAGACATTTACCTTGATCACAAGTGACATTGTTGATATATCTACGGCCATTGACTTGGATAACATAGACGCTTCGAAGCCTCACTGCTTTGTAGGAGCTCAGTTCTACTCGGACGCCCAAGGCGCCGCCGTGGCAACCCCGACCGCCGGAACTGTCAGCATTGAGGTTGAAACTATAAATACAAGCCCGGTCTTGGAGCCAATCCCAGACCCAACGATAGAAGCCTCAGCACCGTGCACACGAAGCTGGGCCGCGAATACAAGACGAGTTGTGGCCACCCCATCGGGAATAGATGTAGCAACTTACTACAGCATAAAGGTCACGTGCAACGAAACATAAGGATAGCTCCTATGGCTCTAAATCAAGCGTATGGTGACGGCTTCGTCGGTGTGGCCAACCACAATGAGCGAACGTCCAACTTCCTGAAGGGCAACGATCATGTGGATGGCTCCGTGCGCTGGTTCTACAACGAGTCTGGAGATGTAATCCGCTCTGAAAAATTAGTGCTTGGTATCTGGGTCCCAATGGACGTGGAGATCGGCGTAAGTACCTGGCTGGTCGACGATGATCTCGGTGAGTTTGTCCTCGATGAGACCGGCTCAATAGTATACGCGGGGTAAATGATGTCATTTCATTCTGAACAAACGGCGATACACAAGATCCACAACTACACATACGCGGACGCCGCCGAGCGCCTCGCGGCGACCGGCTTTGTCGCCGCCGACGTTGGCAAGGTGGCCATGCAGCTGGATGACACCTCCTTCTGGGTCCTCCGCGCCATCACCCCAGTCTGGGGCGACATGGTCAACGCGGGCCTCAACTCCGACTTCACCGCTGTGACAACAGACGCTGTCCCAGTCAACTCTGGCTCTCAGGTCTACATCAACTCTGGTGCGACTGTTGACTCCACCACGAAGGAGTGGACCTTTGACCACTCGATCAATGTTCCTGGTGGGTCGCTCCGCGTCGGCGAGACGCTGCAGTTGTCCGAGGGTGGTGACGAGCTTGTCATAGCCGATCTGCTGGATGACCAGATGGCGTTCTCTGTGAACGCCGACTTCACCGATGCCACTGGCTCCGATCGCCCAGACTACATTGACTTTGGAGCGCCACAGACCTTCAACTTCAACCTTGACGACAGCGTGTCAATAACCTCCAACCCTCTATCATTCTCAATCCCGATCAACATCGACCCAGTGACAGATTTCCAATTGACGGACAGGATATCACTGCGCACAGGCGCGGCAATTACCAACTTCAGGGCGAGACTGACTGACAACGCCACAGGACTTGTGATAAGGTACATCCCGTCCAAGGGAGCCTGGGATGGCGACACCCCAGGACTGGACCTGGCGGCTGGAGACAACACGTTCTTCTTGGGCTCTGAGGGAACCGACACCGCCTCCCTCCACTATCTCGGCTATGTACCAATCATAAACTCGCACGGACAGACAATCGACGTCGACTTCGTTGCAGACGCCATGAACATTCTTGGTGACTCATTTGGCGATCCCTACATGATTGGGGAGATACACACCGGTCCGTCTCGAGAGCTGGCCCTGCGTGAACACGCGGACAGAGTGCAGAGCACTGGCCTGCTCGAGGGCGGCATCATCTCACAGGCGTCCGCCACCACAGTTGACTGGACGGCTGGACGTGGCCAGGTGGTCGACTACGCGGATCCTGAGAACCCAGTTATCTCTGACGTGTCTTGGGACGCTGTGTCAGGGCTCACCCCTGACAACTTGGCAACTGATGGCATCACAGTCTTCGGCTACGACGCGACAGGCACGCTTGTCCAGAAGCTGGCGACCGCTGTCTCCATCGAGGATATCCACGAGGCCATCTGGTTTGGCACCGTGACCCATTTGAGCTCTACCTTAGTCACAATCCAGACTTCTCCTGGGAACCTTGGCTACGATGGCATAGGCAGCTTTGAGGACTTCATGGCGCTGATCATTGGACCAGCCAACGTGGCAGGCAATATCTACGGTGCCAACGGTGCCAACCTAAGTATGGATGTCGCAGGTGGCAACGCCTTCATCCTGGGGTCCAACTTCAGGATTGACCCAGCGCTCGCGGACATTGTGACGTTGCCGTCCGACGCGGCGACAACGTTCTTCAAGGTGTATCGCCAACCCGACCCTGGGCTTGGTGTATATTTTGATGGCGCGGCCACCACCTTCATTGACCCAACGCAATATGATGATGGCTCTGGCGTCCTGCAGGCGGTATCTGGCTCCAACTGGACCATCCAACGCATATTCAGGAACCGTGACGGAGAGACAGTTGTCGCCTATGGGCAGGAGGAGTTCTCAACCAAGTCGGTCGCCGTTGAGGCGCTTGGCTCTGAGTCCTTTGAAGAGAAGAGCCCACTCCCATTGACACTGTTCCGTGGGTCGCTTGTCATATCAAAGAACGCGTCTGACCTCAGCAACACAGCGCAGGCAGAATTCTTCGCGCAATCAAGCTTTAGGATTGCAGGTGCCCAAAGCGCCGCGTCAACCATCCCTGGTGTCACGAACCCAGGCGGCGTGGATACCTCTGTCCAATTCAACGACAGCAACACCTTTGGTGGTGACTCTGACTTTGTCTATGACACCTCCACAAAGACCTTGAGCCTGAAACCAACCGTCCTTGGCACGACAACCTTGCAATTCAAAGACTTCGCTGGTGATGTAAAAGGGTTCATGTCTTACGATGACAACACTGATATTTTCAGTATTGAGGCCGAGGCTGGACAATCAGAATTATACCTACAATCTGCGGTAGTCATACATCGTGGAGCGATTGACGGTCGACTTGATGTTGAGGCTCAGGCAGCTTCTGGCTCTGCTCTTTTGACGTTATCAGCCGCCGCTGGTGGCACAGGTCTAAGCCTTGAATATGACGATGGATCAGACGAAAGTCTTATCATAAGTGAAATTGGCAACCTAACAATTGGGACGGACGCGTCAAACACACATATAACCCTTTCACCCGACGCTGGCGTTGGCATTAAGAAAGACCCCACATTAGGCTATAGTCTTGATGTATATGCAGCCGGTACTGACATCGTTGGACTGCATTCGAACAAAGCAGTCACGATTGAAGTTGCGGCACATGGTGGCACAAGTTCCACCAACTTCATTATGAACAAGGGCGATGTAGGATCTGACCAATCCGAATTCGCGATGTACAATGACGATAACGCTGTTGAGTTAGATCGTAAGTTTCGCTTGGGCTTTGCAGACGACATTGCCACAAGCGGCGGTCTGACTATCTGGAAAGAGCGCAACAATGTTGCTGTCGGGACATATGACAGGCCAGACAGCGTTTTCACTGTTTCCGAGAACACAACGGAAACCGGCGATCAGGCTGGCCTGACGATCATTCAAGAGGGAACCGGAGACGCGATCCTTCAATTCCTATTGGGTGGAAGTGGCCAGCGCTGGGTTACGGGTATATCTAATGCTGGCGGTGACGCTTATGAGATTTCCTCAAGCCTCAATCTAGGCTCTGATACTCGTTTCATAATCAATACGACTGGTGAGGCCAAGATACCGCTATCGCTTATGGTTGGTGATACAGCAAACCCCGTTAGTCCTTTACACGTTTACCAAGACGATGCGGTAACGGGTACGGGTGGAGGTATTACCATTGAGCAAGATGGTGGTGGCGACGCCATGTTGCAATTCCTCCTTACTGGCGGTCAGCGTTGGGTCGCGGGAATTGATAATAGTG
>PIVT01000152.1 GCA_003353845.1 Pseudomonadota bacterium
AAACCTGGCTCACAAAGATTGCCTCGGGCGAAGCCATCCTCACCCCGGCCTGGATCGAACCCGACAATGGCTACGGCGAAAAAGGCGTGCAACTGGAAGCCAAAGCCTCCGGCGACGACTTCGTACTCACGGGTGCCAAGCGCCACGTACTCTTTGCCAGTTCCGCCACGCGCTTGATTGTATTGGCGCGCAGCTCAGACGGCGTGGACTTATTCCTGGTCGATCCCAATGCCGAGGGCGTGACACTGACCCAACTGCACAGCCTGGCGGGAGACACCCAATACCGCGTGGACTTGGCCGGTGTCAAAGTCAGTGCCGCCGATCGCATCGGTGCCGCGGGTTCGGGTTGGGATACCTGGAGCGAGGTAATGCACGAAGGCATCATCTTGGATGCGGCGTACTCCATTGGCAGTGCCCAGCAGTCCCTGGACATCACCACGGAATTCTCCAAGGAGCGCCACCAGTTCGGCAAGCCGCTGGCGGCTTTCCAGGCGCTCTCCCATTACATGGCCGATGCTTCAGTGTGCATCGACGGCGGACGCGTGCTGATGTACGAAGCCGCTTGGGCCGCGGCCAACGGGAAATCCCTTTCCCGCCTGGCACCCATGGCCAAGCTCTTTGCCTCCAATAGCTACCGCGATGCCACGGCCAAGTTCATTCAGATCTGGGGCGGTGTGGGCTTTACCATTGAGTACGACATTCAGCTCTACTTCCGCCGCGCCAAGCAAACCCAACTGGCTTGGTGGGATACGCGCTACCTGGAAGAACTCATCGCGACGGATGTGCTGGACGGATAACCGTTCTACTTCACAGTAATCTTGATCTTCTTGAAAAAGACCGGGGGATCGTGAGGGATGTGATACATCTGGTGCCGAATTCAGCCAACGGCCCGGTAGTCCGCAGCTTTTCGGAAAGTTTGGCCAGGATTGAGATTCCCTGACGTTCGGGGGGCGTTCGAGGGCGTCGACTGGGGGCCACAATACGATCAACTCAAAGAAAGCATCTTGCTTGGCTATCCATCCGAGTCTTGATTTGTAGCGTCCCGCGGCAACGCTCTCACAAGTCGAAAACCCGGGTCGGGAGAGGGCAGTTTTGTTCCCTTTCCAGGCAATCCTTTGCGCCTCTCCAGAGATCAAACGTTCCAACCAAGACTGGCCCCCAGCCGCAGCGCGACTTTCCGCCCCGTAAAATTCAAAGGACTTCACCGGCTTAGGCCCGCTCGATCAAGCGACATCTCATGATATACATTGACATAGTTTCTGTGGCACGAGATTTGCAAGTTCCATGTTTAGATTCCCCACATGAATGGAGGTCGAGGATGATGCGTTTCGTTGGACATTTTCTTGTACTATTCGGGCTTCTCAGCTTTGCCGGGGCGGCCTTCGCCCAACCCATGTATGTTCTTCCAGAATCCTATTTCAAACTTCATCTAGGTGGCACCAATAATTCTATCGATGAACGGAATTGGGGACACATTCCGGTTACTTTCGGTGGCCTCGAAGTGTCTTCGGTGACGCTACCTCTCAATGTGGGAATGACTGTTGATGTAGGGTTGGACCAAACAGAGTCTGGCACCGTCGTCACGGCAGTGAACATTCCTGCAGGACTCCTATCAATTTTCAATGGCTACCTGCCGGTGGGGTCGGAGTTTGCCACCGTCTATGTCAATAACCTGGCGGGCACTCTCACCAACGGAGCACCCAGCATTTATTCCCTCTCCCCACAGTCTGCGCTGCTGGATCACCTGTCGGTTCCTGCGGGGTTTGGCGGGCCAATTCCACTTTCTGGATCCATTCAGTTTGGCTCGGTAAATGTCATCCTTGGCACGAGCTATTCTGCCAACCATGCTGGACTTTCGTGGAGAACCGGCACGGTGGGAGCGCGTGTTGGCTTCTGGGATACCGCCGGTGGAGCACTTCTCTGGCCCTATGCGGAATACGCCACAGGCTCAGCTCCCTATGTGAAGTTCTTCTCTTCTGGAACGCCACCCACGCCCATCGAGTACGTCAGCCTGAGCTTGGTTCAGCCGACCTTGTTCCTTGACAATACAGTGACTCAACTGAATTCCTTCGGCGAGCTTTCTCTTGTGTTATCGCCAATGCCCGTTCCGGAACCGTCGGGCCTTTCGCTCGTGTGTTTGGGTGTGCTCAGCTTGCTGGTCTATCGGAGATTTCAGCGCACCTGAGCGAACGCGAGATCGAGGTCGGCCATGATGTTGTGAATCGGGCGATGTTATTTCAGGTCTCGAGGGCCACGAGCTAAATGTGGCGTCACCCTCCCTCCCCGGTTCAGGTCAGTCTCTCCGTGCACAAAGGGTGTCAGATTAAATTCGCGTTAAAATGCATCCTGAATCGCGGTCACGGGAATCGCAAAACCAATGTTTTGAGCATCTCTCAATACCATTGTATTGATGCCAACCACTTTACCTTCCTCAGTAATCAATGGCCCACCACTGTTCCCAGGATTTATAGGTGCGTCTGTTTGTAAAAAAGTCTCACCGTCCTCACTCTGGAAACCTGAGAAAATCCCCGAGGTCACCGTGTACTTCAATCCAGAAGGATTTCCGATCGTAAATAGACTCGTTCCTTGAGCCAAATATTGAGGATCTTCAGTGGTGAGAAATGGGCAATCAACACCTGACAATCTAAATGTGGCGAGGTCGTATTTGTCCGAAATCGTTATTTGCTTGACCGTGTATTCAGAATCGTCAACGAGTGACACCCTAATACTTGAAAGCCTGTATTTCTCATTCTCGCGCATTAGCTTCTTCTCTATTTCTTTTCTTATGATTTCAGGAAGATCATCGAACTCGCTTTTGAGCTCTTCTATTTCAACCTTCAGTTCTTCAGATCTGGGGGAGTTCTTCCCGTATTCTGCCACGTTAAGTCGATATTCATAAACAAGATACGAAATTCGTACGCGTAACTCGTTTTGCCTGGTGGCCAAAATCTCTATAAACAGGGAAGACGAAATTGCATCTTCTATACGCCGACTCACATTAAAATCAACCACATGGCGGTTTGTGATCACACGGCAATCACTATCAACAATAAACCCTGCGCCTGAAGCACCCCATTCGGTTTGAATAAAAACAGTCGCATTCCGTGCGGTCTCAATAATATTTTTTGGCGGATGACTCCTGTCAAGACGAGATCGGATACTGTCCTCCCCGATCATGCTTTTTTCTATAGCAAAACTCACCACCTCAATACTTTCTTTCTTGTCCAAACTAAGAAACACTGCAACGGTTCCAAGCATAAGGCCGCTGATTAAAAGCATCCCTAGCCAACCATCTTTCCGGTTCCCATTCCTGTTTTTTTGAGTCAGAGCCTCTTTTTCTTCCTGTAGTTTTTTGTATTTTTGAAAATATATTCCACAAGAAAGACACTCATCACCTTGTTCCTGCTCTCCACCACACTTAGGACATTTCATGAAGGCACCCCATTCACCATGGAGTCACAGCTCATCCGAGCAGAGGTTCGCTGACCACAATTCTCTTGGAAGCCATTGCGATCAACTACTGTGCCATAGAGCCGCTTTTTTTCTTGATTCATCTCGAGATCCCAAAAGAGCGTTCTGACGCGTCCGAGGATGCCAACAGAGCCAGACCACTTGACTCCTATGGGCTATATCGATCCATCCAGACCCAATATTAAGGCTTTATGTCCTATCGGAACAAAATCAACCTGTGAACAATGGACTTGGCAAGCGCTATTGCGGCCAAATAGGTTGAGGGGATCGCGGTGTTCACTTTGGTGAAAGAGGCGCTGCTAACCGAAATCTGCCTCGACGCGGCACAGGACTACTGACCGTGCGAAGCGTGAGGCTCCTCCAAAACTCAAAGAGTACATTCCGAGGTTGCCACCATACACAATTAAATCAGATTGGCGGTCGTAGATCACTGAAATTTACCTGTGACCAGCTACTCCTCCGAACGCACCGCCCGGTTTCGTTCCCCTCCATTCACTCGATGCCATTCAATCGATAACGAGGAAAGGTTCCATGACAAAATCCATTCGACGCAGATCCGTTCTCAAGATCATCAGCACCACTCTCAGTGCCCCCTTTGTTCTGGGACTCAGCGGTTGCGGCACCTTGCTTTACCCGGAGAGACGCGACCAGGAAAGAGGGCGCATCGATGCGACGGTGGCATTCCTCGATGGTTTGGGCCTCATTTTCTATGTGATCCCGGGCTTGGTGGCGCTTCTCGTCGACTTCGGCACGGGCGCCATCTATCTGCCTAAAGGTCAAAAGAAAGGCGCCCTCATCCGCGTTGAACCCAAGCCTCTCAATCCAGAAAAAATTCCCTCCATTATCTATGAAGAAACGGGCATCGAGGTTGACCTCAACGATCCTCGATGGATCGTCAAGGAGCTGAACAGCCTGGATGAAATGGAAGCGCAGTTTGCGCTGTATGACACAGGAATGGACTCAGGTCCGTTGGGTTCTTAACGCAGCAACGCTGCTAACACCGACGAGCGCACGGACTAGCG
>PIVT01000482.1 GCA_003353845.1 Pseudomonadota bacterium
GTCTTTCAAAACTGAAAGGAGAAAGAAAATGGCAAAAACAAAGGACTTAAATCCAAGCACCGCGAAGATCGTCAACCACGGCGACGCACGGATCGACGCCCTGAAAGAGCAGCTCAGGAGCACCCCGGAAGAGGTCGATTACGGGCGGCACATCATCATGCGCGATGTCTACGAGGAGACCGCCGGCCTCGATAATATCATCCGGCGCGCCAAGTTGATGGAAGCCACGGTGGAACGCAAGAAGCTCTACATCGATGACAACCTCTTCGTGGGCTCCATAACAGGTACCGTCAACGGGGTTTACCCGTATCCCGAATGGAACGTGGAATGGATGAAGGAAGAGGAGACCGTCGAGAAGTCGAAGACTCCGGAATTGCGGGCGGCCAACGAATGGGCGCTCGAGTACTGGGACAAGCGTTCACTGAAGACCCGTACCGAAGGAATGCTCGCAAGGCGGTATGGTTACGACCCGGCTGCGGTGTTCGGCTCCGGCCTCGTTATCAGTTTCCATGACTGGCCGGGTGGCGGTGGCAACCTCGACTACCCACGCATCTACCGGGAGGGCTGCGCCAGCATCATCAAGGACATCGAAGAGCGGATGATGTCCCTGGAGATGCGTCTGCCGAACAAGGAAAAGCTCTACTTCTATGAGGCCTCTCTCATTACGTTGCGGGCATTCATCCGCCTGTCTCACCGTTATGCCGAGCTGGCCCGTGAGATGGCCGCGAAAGAGAAGGACAAAACCCGCAAGGCAGAGCTGATTGCCATTGCCGAGACCTGCGAACATGTTCCCGAGCATCCCGCACGCAACCTGCGGGAGGCCATGCAAGCCCACTTCCTCGCTCACATCTTTGTGGAGATTGAACAGCCCGGCTGCGGGTACTCAGAGGCTTACCTGGGCCAGAACATGGATCCGTACTTTCAGGCCGACAAGGCTGCCGGACTGATCGACTACGACGACGCGGTCTTCATGTTCAAGAGCCTCTTAATCAAGCTGAACGAGGTCGGCTACTACTACGGCGAGAAGGCCAAAATACAGAACGAACTCGACCTGGGACAGACCATTACGCTTGCGGGCTACACCGAGGAAGGTGACGATGCCAC
>PIVT01000483.1 GCA_003353845.1 Pseudomonadota bacterium
AGGCCGTCTTGCTTGAAAGCGCCATCTCCGGACGCAACCGCGCCACCTCCGCCTGAAGCGCCTCGGACTTTTCTTTGTCCGACGGGAGGAGAGGCTCGCCCCGCAGCGGCTGACCTGACCGTCCGGTCTCGTACGACCGGATGACCGACCGAACAGCACTATCCGTCGGATTCCCCCGGCGGCCAGTCGCCCGCAACTCCCTGGTCAACGAACTCACGTAGTGAATGGCATCACTGCAGCAACGGGTGTCGCGAGACGTCTCCGGAATATTTTCGAGTTCGTTTGCTAAGAAATCGGCCATATTGATTGACGAATCGACACCGTGAAGCTTAGCCTCATTCGCCGTCTTCCGATGAATCGACACGACTGCGTTGAGCGTGACAGTCAACTCCCGGCTGAAACCCCAATTCAGTTTCCGCCCACCGAATGTGGCCATTTCTTGTCGCTTCTCCTCCGTCTTGAGATTGTGAACCTTGTCTTTCCCGATGAGCGCATCTCGACCCTCGTTCCAAGGAGCCTGACCCAAATGCAACGCCCGCAACTCTGTCTGGAGATCCGGGAACCCGGCGCACTTTCCATGGGCTATGTGAAACGCCGTCGCGTTCTGACTTGCAATTAGCCGTTCTGCCTTTCGGCCACTCGGAGTCTGAAACACTCCAGTGCCTTCCAAGGCCTCGCGCACCTGTTCGTCTGAACTGTCCGTCATGAAGGAATCCGTTTCGAGCTGGAGGATCTCCTTGAGCATACCGATAGGTAGCTCAGTAGACCTTTCTTCACCTGCCAGGATCGCGGACACTAGGCGCAAACCATCGGCCGTGTTCGGTTCGAACCCTGACAACTTTTCCACCCGGTTGACTTCTTCCGCACGAAGCAAAGGATCGCTAGAGAAATCCTCCTTCCTGCAGACATCTTGAGCCTTCGTGAGAAGAACCACGATCTCCCCCGCCGTATCGAGCATTGACTTTCGGTCCTTGCGAGCCTTGAGGAGTGAAGCAGCGTCGTTACCAGAGCACGCCCCGTTGTCCGCCGTGTGGACTGGCCCGAAAATGTCAGACCCATCGAACTGCGCCACCCCATCCGGCGAACCCTCAGATTGAGCCACC
>PIVT01000484.1 GCA_003353845.1 Pseudomonadota bacterium
GTTTTCGGCCGCCATCTTATATTCCTCTTACGTTACGGGTTCGTCTACTTCGCTGTCGTTAGTTACGTCCGCAAAGAACTTGGCCCCCTCCAGGACGTTCTTTACACGGTCGGACTCAACGTCCGCTACTGCTTTGAATTGGTCGATATCAATGCTGGCCAGAGCCTTCGCTGCCAAGGCTTCAGCTTGCGTTGCACGAGCCTGCATCTCAGTGACACTTGCCTGCTTCTCAGCCAGTTCGAGCTGGAACAGTGCGTCCTCTTTCTGCGCCTGAATGCCTTGCTGCTCTGCCGCTGCCGCCATCTGCTGCTGCTGTTCCGGCGTCATGTCGGCTTCCTTCAGCATACCAGGTGGAAGGTTGAGGCGGAGACGACGGGCAATCTCGGATGCACCGGGCCAGTCCTGCGCCTCAATGATCTTGTCAGCGGCGACCGCGAGTGTATCAGGCATGGCGTTGACCATGTTCAGCATACTGTCTGCGGCCTCGACGCGCTGCGTTACGAAGCTCGGCCCAGTTGACGACGACACGGAATACTTGCCAGCCGTGATATCGACGCTGTCCTTGTTGGTCGTGTCGTTGATAACCTGCTGCGTAAGCTCCTCGTCTTCCGCGCCCATGACCTTGATCGTGCGCGCCGTGTCGTAAGCGAAAGGAATGAGCTGATCGCACACCCTGCCACAAGCCTCAATCGCAATGTCGAGGTTGTCCTGATAGATCACGGTGCCTGTCTCACCAACGCGCTGCCGGGCGAGGATCGCCTTGCCGGAAACCTCGTTAGATTGCTGGCCAAGGCTGGCCTCGTGCAGATTTGAGATATCACGAAGATCCTGCGCGGCCATGCCTGCTTCCTGAATCAAGCCCGGCTCAATCTGGGACGGGGGTGTTCGGGTTGGTGCCATCGCATCGTCATTGTAGATCAGCAATGGGTCGTCTGACAGGTGGCTCTCGCGCCATTCCTGCTTCCGGCCCGCTACAGCGGCCTCAGACGCGATCCAGTTGCCCTTCGGGGTCAGCATGAGCTTTTCAGCGATGATCGAGCGCCAGTAGTTGTGGAGCTTCTGAGGGTCCTTCAGGAAGCGAATGAGGCCGAACCTGAAGC
>PIVT01000485.1 GCA_003353845.1 Pseudomonadota bacterium
ACGAGCAAGCTCGGGCTGCCCTCTCATATTCTTTCACGCCCATATGAGTTACTTGGGTACTGACTTGGGCCTGTACTACAAATCGAAGAAAACCCAGTTAAGAAGCAAGGACCAGTCAACAAGTAACTACAACAATGAACTAACTAAATGATTAAAAAAACGACACGAAGCCAATACACGCGAGAAATGAGCATCTGACAAAAACAGCAATACTCGAAGCTTGAACTGCACAAAAACAAAAAGGACACACAAAGATCAGGCGTCCTCCATGGCCGGTTGAGCACCCCCCGCCACGGCGATATCCAACACACAAGAAACCCAGTGGAATCCACGAGACCCAGTAGCCTCAGAGTTGGCGCAATAGAAGTTCCGAGAAGGATGCGACGTCCGCGCGGCTTCAGTGAGGCACTTCGCGATTTCGACGAGTAGCTGGTCGATAGTCACGCAGCGGAAGGGCCACTTGGAGAAAGGGTCCTCTTCTAACGGGGGGCCTTCCTCATTCACTTCCTCCTTCATGTACGCCCGCGCAAGGCTGTTGATCGCGGACTCAGAGAGAAACTTGGTCTGTATTGTGCCTCGAAAGTCGTCGGTGACGTGGCCCAAATCAGCCAGCTTGGTGTTTGCGCCCTTGAGAACTTCATCGGACACGGCATTGCCAATGGACTCGAGATGCCGGTCGTAGTCTTGGCGCAGCCATGTTAGAACCCGCGCCGCGGCGATGCCGCAAGAAACCCCCTTTTGGGCACGCTGGTCTCCGCCGGCGAAATGGGAGTTAAATTTGGCGCCGAGTGCTTCGATCCACCGACGAAGCAGATCCCAGTTTCCCGATAGGCCTTCTTCTTTGAAGTAGTCGGCGAAGGTCAAAGTCACCGTGAGGTTGTCGGGTTTACTCCACGTGATGTCCCCCTCCGCGTCTTGAAAACCAGGAAATGGAGGTAGGCCGTATGTGGCGGTGAGAGATCGCATGAGGGAATTGAAGTGAGTTGAGCGAGACCCATACACGTCCAGGGCGTCGACCGGCAAGTCGAAAACGCTGGCGCTCTCCTTGAGAATGGATGATACTTTCTGCATGGATTCAGCAGCTTTGCAATCTGCGAGC
>PIVT01000014.1 GCA_003353845.1 Pseudomonadota bacterium
CGGCAGAGGGAAGCACGCATCCATCCGTGTATCCAATCCCCCTGGCGGCGTTGCGAAAGCTTGCCCTAGCTCGCTAGGGCGGCACTTTCGCGCCTTGCCAGCGGGCTGTCTCCACGGTTGGCTACGCACTCCCTCTGCCGTGCACACTCCTAGCCGTTGCCCGCTACGGTCATCGTAGAAACGCGCAACGATGGCGCAGCCACGCGCCCCAGCCACAACAGATCGTTGCCCACGGCGTCCACATTCATGAGCATACTCGCAAGGTCGCTGGCGATGGTAATTTCTTCCACGGGGTGCACGATCTCTCCCTTTTCGATCCACAAGCCTGCGGCCCCGCGCGAATAGTCTCCCGTGACGGCATTAAAGCCCATGCCGATCAACTCCGTCACCAGCAAGCCCTTGTCGATCCCCGCAATCATTTCCTCTTGCGAAACGTTTCCCGGCTCTAACCAAAGATTGGTGGCGCCCGCACCCGGGGCGCTGCCCGCACCGCGCGAAGCGCTTCCCGTGGAGGGCAAGCCCAGCTTTCGTCCCGAGTAGCTGTCCAATAAGTAACTCTGCATCGTGCCCTTGGAGAGCAAGGTGTTGCGGCGTGTGGGTAAGCCTTCACCATCAAAGGGCTTGCTGCCCAAGCCTCCCGGCAACAACCCATCATCGATCACGCTCACGCAATCACTGGCCACCTGCTCGCCCATGCGCCCGGCCAAAAAAGAGGACTTGCGATAGATGGCGTAGCCGCTCAAACACCCCGCGATATGCCCCACGAGACTCGCGGCCGTGAGCGGATCGAAGATCACGGGCACCTCACAGGTGGGCACCGATCGACCCTGTAATCGGCGCAAGGCACGCTGCGCTGCGCGACGCCCCACACTGCCGGGCTCTTCCAAGGCGGACAAGCTTCGACCCACGGTCATCCAATAATCGCGCTGCTTTTCATCGCCCTGCCCGGCCAGGGGTTCGGAGAACAAGGAGTGGCTCGCCGTTTCATAGAGACCGAGAAAGCCTTTGGAGTTTGCGTAACCCACGCCGGCAAAACTCGAACTGACCTGGGATCCTTCGGAATTGATGATGCGCTCGTCCGAGCCTCGGGCCGCCGCCTCCGCCAGACGAGCATCTTCAATCCGCGCTTCCACGGAAACATTGCGATCGGCTTCGTCCAAGAGCTTTAAATCGAGCGCGTCAAAGCCTTGGCAGAACTCTTCCTCGGGCAAACCTGCCGTGGGATCTTCCGCAGTCGCCCGTGCCAGGGCCACGGTTTCTTGCGCCATGCGCGCCACGGCGTCGGCAGCGAGATCGCTAATGGACGTCACGGCTTGTCGAAACCCATCCTCTCCCGAGACCAAGGCCCGAATACCCAAGGTGCGCCCTCTGGACTGCGTAACGAAATCCACTTCCTTGTCGCGCACACGCGATTCAAAACCGTCGCCCAAAACAAGCACGGCATCCACTTGCGTAGCACCCGCAGCTTTGGCTGAAGCAATCGCATGCTGAAGAATGTCTTCTTGCTGCATTTCCACGTTTCCCTTCTTCACGGCCATGCCTTAACTCTCCGTTCCGCCGACGGTGACTTGATCGATGCGAATGCTGGGCATGCCCACACCCACCGGGACGCTTTGCCCGTCCTTTCCACAAGTCCCCACGCCCTTGTCCAACTTCAAGTCATTGCCAATGCGCGACACGCGCTTGAGTACATCGGGACCATTGCCAATCAGCGTGGCTCCCTTGAGCGGTCTTCCCAATTGGCCGTCTTCAATCAAATACGCCTCGCTGGCCGAAAAGACGAACTTCCCACTGGTAATGTCGACCTGCCCCCCTCCAAAGGAAACGGCATAAATTCCTCGTTTTACGGATCGCAGAATGTCTTGGGGATCTTCCTGCCCCGCCAACATAAAGGTATTGGTCATGCGCGGCATGGGCAGACAGGCATAGCTCTCACGCCGACCGTTGCCCGTCGGCGCCACGCCCATGAGTTTCGCATTCAAGCGATCCTGCAGATAACCGCGCAGAATACCATTTTCAATGAGAACGTTGCGCTGAGAGGGTGTGCCTTCGTCATCGACATTAATGGAACCACGCCGCCCCGCGATGGTCCCGTCATCCACCACCGTCACGCCTTCAGCTGCCACACGCTGCCCCAACAATTCAGAAAAAGCTGAGGTCTTTTTGCGGTTGAAGTCGCCTTCGAGACCGTGGCCAATGGCCTCGTGCAATAAAATGCCCGGCCAACCCGGGCCCAACACCACATCCATGGTGCCCGCCGGACAGGCCGTGGCTTCCAAGTTGAGCGTGGCCACGCGCACCGCTTCATCGGCCAGGCCTTTCCAGTTGCTTGGTTCCATGATGCTCTCCAAGCCCGTGCGACCGCCCATCCCTTCGTAACCCACTTCGCGCCGTTGTCCCGTCGCGTCTTCGACAATCACTTGAACATTGAGCCGCACCAAGGGTTGGGTGTCACAAGCCAACCCGCCCTGGCTGTTCACAACCAGGATGCGTCGATGCTGCGAAATCACGCTGGCCATCACTTGCTTAACGCGCGGATCCAAGCGCCGTGCATACGCATCAATGTCAGACAACAACGCCACTTTTTCTTCCACGGCCACGTCAGTCGGTGCCTGCGCCACAGGGTACAGATCTCGTTCTCTTCCCACGGGCGACACGCTGACACCCCGGTCGGCCCCTTTCCCTTCACAGATGGCTCCTGCGGTAGACGCTGAGAGCGAAAGACTTTCCACGCTGATCTCGTCGGAGTGTGCGTAGCCCTGCTTCTCCCCTGTCACGACCCGCACACCAGCACCTTGATCCAAGTGGCGACTACCGCTTTTGACAATGCCTTCTTCCAAGGACACCGAATCTTGGGTGTTGTACTCAAAAAACAAATCGGCATAGTCCACCTTGCGTTCCAGGGCGGCGTTCAAGCCCGTGGACAGGCTCTTCTCATCCATGCCGTAGCGATCTTGGAAAAAGGTATAGGAATCAGAGGTGGCCAAGGCATCGCGCTGGGCGCCTGCGCCGGTTGTCTTACTCGCTTCATCGCTCATGAAAAATCCTTCGAAGTCGAACTCGCCCAAGCCCGGGGACGATTGAGCCCTGAGGATAGCAGGACTCCCCCAAAGCGGTGCCTTTGTCAGGTCTGCACTCGGCTTTACTCAAGGGAGCGACGCGACAAGGCAAGAATCTCGGCCGGGACTTTTTCCAAGCTGTCGTCCGCCTCAATGGCTATGCATGCCATGCCCAGGGCTGCGGCGGGCGCCAAATCGATTTCGGGATGATCACCGACAAACACGGTCTCCGCGGCCAGCACATCCAGAGACTCCAGCGCCTGTTTAAAAATACGAGGATCCGGTTTGCTGCACCCCACACGGGCAGGAATCAACACAACCTGAAAAAAATCTTCCACCGTGAGGGCTTTCAACAGCGCTGGCAAGCGATGGTCGAAATTTGACACGACCGCCAACTTTAGATTCTGCTCCCCTAAATCGCGCAACACCTCAAGGGCGCCGTCCACCAACTGCCAGGCCTCCGCAGTCGCGAACACTTGAAACAGTTCTTCGAAATAGGCGTCAAAATCCTCGAAGTGAGCCGTTCCATCGGCGGCCCGCAGCGTTTCACGCACTCGCTCCCACCACCAACGTTTCTCCAACGCAGGTACTTCTTCTATGGACACTTGGTCAAAAACCAAGGGGGCTGCCTGGGGCAAAATACGTGAAAACGCATCCGTGAGATGGCTGGCCGGCAAGCTGACACCGTGAGCCTGTGCAACGCGACTGTAGAAAGCCCCTGCCGGCTCTCTCAGCTCAATCAATGTTCCCACAACATCAAATAATACGGCTCGAATCACGCTGGCTCCCGCTTCACCCTGGCATCGCTACAAGATAGCCGAGCCCCACGCCACAATCCCACAGCACAAATGGACAGAGCAGGAAGCAACGAGGTACCATCCCACGCGGCACAACCTCAATGGAATCTGATACAGAGCGAAGGACGGAGGCAGGAATGCTGGGAATACTGGGTGGCAGCGGCGTTTACGAAGTAGACGGCTTGCAGAACACGCGTTGGGAAACAGTCGAATCCCCTTTCGGCGAGCCCTCGGACCAACTCTTGTTTGGGGAACTCGACGGCCAGCCCCTGGTTTTCTTACCGCGTCATGGACGGGGGCACCGCTTTTCCCCCGCGACGGTGAACTACCGCGCCAATATCGATGCCTTGAAGCGTGTGGGGGTGAGTGAAATCTTATCCGTGTCGGCTGTCGGTTCGTTTAAGGAAAAACTTTCACCCGGCACCTTCGTCGTCGTCGATCAATTTATCGACCGCACCACGAGCCGGGCCAGCAGCTTCTTCGATGCGGGGGTGGTGGCCCACGTCTCCATGGGCCATCCCGTGTGTCAACGACTGGCCGCTCTCGTCGGGCAAGCCGCCGAAGGACTCGACATTCCGGTGGCCCACGGCGGAACCTACCTGGCCATGGAAGGCCCTCAATTTTCCAGCCTGGCCGAGTCCGAGCTCTACCGCAGCTGGGGCTGCGACATCATCGGAATGACGAACATGCCCGAAGCCAAGCTCGCTCGCGAAGCCGAGATCTGCTACGCAACAGTAGGCATGGTGACAGACTACGATTGCTGGCATCCCGATCACGACGCCGTGCAAGTGGCCGATATCGTCCGCGTGTTAACGGAAAATGCTCACAACGCAGGAAACCTTGTCAAAGCCGTTGCTCCAAGCGTAAGCGGAATCGAACATCCCTGCCCCCACGGCTGCCAACGAGTGCTCGACAATGCCATCATTACAAGTCCAGAAGCACGCGACCCCGAAGTCACCGCACGACTCGATGCCGTCGCCGGGCGCGTATTAAACTCCTAACATAGGCCTCGACAACGAGAGGAGAGCAGCGTGTCCATCACCAAATACATTCGCACCATCTCAGACTATCCCAAGCCGGGCATTCAATTTCGTGATATCACGACCCTGCTAAACGACGCCGAGGGCTTGCAAGTCTGCATCAACCAAATCACCGATCGCTACCGCGAACAGGAAATCGATCACGTGGTGGGTATTGAGGCGAGAGGCTTCATCTTCGGCACGGCCGTGGCCTACACACTGGGTGTGGGCTTTGTCCCGCTGCGCAAGCCTGGAAAACTTCCAGGACCTACGGTCGGCATCGATTACCAACTTGAGTACGGCGAAGACCGCATTGAAATGCACACCGATGCCATCCGCGAGGGAGATCGCATCATCTTGATGGATGATCTCATCGCGACGGGCGGCACGGCTGAGGCCGCCATCGAACTCATTGAGGGCGTGGGCGGCAGGATCATCGAGTGTTGTTTTGTCATAGACCTACCGGATCTCGGAGGGGCACAGCGACTCCGAGAACTTGGGCACTCCCCCTTCTCGCTATGCCAGTTTGAAGGCGACTGAACTCCCATGAAGGTAGACGGCCAGGCCTATCGCAGTCTTTGGTTTGATGAAGCCAGCGAAAGCGTTGCCTTTATCGATCAGAATAAACTCCCGCATTCCTTTCGCATCGATCATTTGCAAAGTCTGGAGGATGCGGCAGAAGCCATTCTGCACATGGGTGTGCGCGGGGCACCTCTCATCGGTGCCACGGCCGCTTTCGGCATGTACCTGGCGTTGCGCGCCGACCCCTCACCCCACAGTGAGGAACAAGCCGCCCGAACCTTACTCGCAACGCGCCCTACCGCTGTCAATTTGCGCTGGGCCATCGAACGCCTGCGCGAACGACTTCGACAGACCCCGGGCCCTGAGCGCACGGCCATCGCCCTGGAAGAGGCGAGGCAAATCGCCGAGGACGACGTAAAAACCTGCGAAGCCATCGGAGACCATGGCCTCACGTGTTTAGAAAAAATCTGGAAAGAAAAATCGGGGAAGCAAGAGGCGCTGCGCATCCTTACCCATTGCAACGCGGGTTGGCTGGCCACCGTGGATTGGGGAACGGCCTTGGCGCCCGTCTACAAAGCCCACCGAGCGGGAATCCCCATCCAAGTCTGGGTCGATGAAACGCGACCGCGAAGCCAGGGGGCCAAGCTTACCGCTTGGGAGTTGGCCGCCGAGGGCATCGCACACAAACTAATTGTCGACAGCGCCTCAGGGCACGTCATGCAAAGGGGCCTGGTGGATTGCTGCATCGTCGGCAGCGACCGCACGAGCGCGAGCGGTGATGTGTGCAATAAAATTGGCACCTACCCCACGGCCCTGGCCGCCCGAGATAACGAGATCCCTTTTTACGTGGCTCTGCCCACGTCTACCATTGATTGGGAAATCGATGATGGCCTGCGAGAAATCCCCATTGAGGAGCGAGATGCCAATGAGGTCTGCGAAGTGTCTGGTATTACTGCCGCTGGAAAAATGGAAACCGTTCGCGTGCCACCCCTTGGCACACCGGCTGCCAACTACGCTTTTGATGTAACGCCTCGCCACCTGGTATCCGGACTCATTACCGAACGCGGTGTTTTCACAGCCAACCCCACAGAGCTAAGCCTCTTGAAAAAACAACTGAACAGGGAATAGAGCGCGAGGAAGTCTAGTCGCCCTAGATCTACAGCCAGAGATCCAGCGCTAGCGATCGTTATTTCTTTTTCGGGCGAATCCCGATGTGACTTTCAAACTCGTCTTCGACGACATCGGATTCGGAGGCATTTGCCAACACGATATTCTTCAGGTGCGAGTAACTCTCAACGGGAATCTGAGTAAAGGAAAAGGCGATTTTGTTCGGCTTGTCGTAGCGCACCACTTCCGCAAGCACGTCGAAAGCCATGGGTGTAATCCCGCCGCGCAAAATCAGTTTGATCTGGCAATGCAGACCGTCGGGCAGGTTCTCCTCCGCCGAAATCATCAAACCATTCATGCTGATGACTTCGACGACACCCATGACGCTCTGGCCACCTGGCCGTTGCACTTCAGCCGCGATATCCACGGCGACGCGCGTAAACTCACGTTTATCACTTCCTTCCGACATAACTCATCCCCTAGAGACCCCCGTCTCGGTAACACCCTGCTGTCGATCCTTCGATAACGAACTATCGCCCACTCGCACGGGTTCGGCTAGTTCCTTCTACGCCGACTTCCACACTTACATCCACACTTATTTCCACTACAGCTGTAGCGAATTGCGTCTATTCTTCCTCTTCTGCTGCCTTGCGGATCAGATAACGCAGCGCACGGCTTCTCTCAGCGCTTCCCAATAATCGTTTCATGTCTTCGTACAGTGTGGGATCTGTTAGCAGTAACCCGATCGTCCCTTCGCCGTTATCCACCTTGGCTAAAATACTATTCAAATGGGCGCTGGACTCCGAGATATTGGCCACCGCCGTTTTCCCACCTGCGTCCTCGTAAATCAATCCGTGCAATACACCATCGCCTTCACGCACTTCCGTCAACATCGAATCCAAACTCTCAGCAGAGGAGCGTATTCCCTCCAAGGCGCTGTCCGCCGAAGACCCGTACACCAACTCATGCAAGATGCCGTCGCCCTCTTGGATTTCTTCGGCGATGGAACCCAAGGCGCCGATGGAATCCGCCAGATTTTGCCCACCCTCGGATCGGTCAAAATTGTCCACGACTTGATTGAGACTTGTAGCTAGCTCTGCAAAATTCTCCAGGGCCGTGGAACCGCGTGTCATCATGGTATTCACGTTGAATGGATTTTGGTTTCTCAACACCGCGCCATCGCCCAGAGGCACCGCATCGGGCCCGCCCATGCTGATCTCGACGTACTTGTCTCCCAACAAACCAAAGGTGTCGATGCGTGAAACTGAATCGACTCGAATTCGGTCCTGCACCGAGCGTTCGATTTGCAATCGCACGGTCACGCTAGGCAAGTCACTCCCAATGGCAGTAAAGCGAACCTCGCGAACGACTCCGACGTCCTTTCCCGACAACATCACCGGCGCACCTTGGGTCAAGCCCTGCACGTCATCGAAGTAGGTGACCAACTCATAAACGGGGACCCAGGCTCGACGCTGTGAAGAGAGCATCAGGACGGCCACCGCAAAGAGAACCGCGCAACTGACGACAAAGCCTCCCACCACAAGCTGCAACTTTCGTTCACGCTCCATAAGGCCCTCCTTTCCTGGTGTACGGGCACAGTGAACATTTAATCACGTTTCACCTCCAAACCATCCACTACGTTTTCAAATGCTGCGTCATCCATTCGCCCTTCCAGAAAGGCTTGCACATCTGGATGCGAAGAGGAACGCATTGCATCGCTGCTTCCCTCTTCCACCACGAGACCATTCTTGATAAGCCCCACGCGGTCGGATATGGAAAAACACAGCTCGAGTTCGTGGGTGACCACCACCGAGGTCACATGCAAGCGTTCTTGCAGGTCCACAATTAAATCGCCCACCCGCCGCTGGTTCGCGGGATCTAAACCCGTGGTCGGCTCATCGTACAGGATGAACTCAGGCTGCATGGCAATCGCGCGCGCCAAGCCGATGCGCTTTTTCATGCCTCCAGATAATTCCGCGGGCATCAACTTCTCGGTTCCCGGCAAGCCGACAGACTCCAAGCACTCGGACACACGATCTGAGAGTTCCGCCCGAGACAGGTTCAGGTGCTGACGCAAGGGATAGGCGACATTCTCATAGACATTCAGGGAATCGAAGAGGGCTGACCCTTGAAAGAGCACCCCGAACCGTCGCCGCTCGCGCACCCATTCAAACTCGCGACTGCATGCCATATCCTTTCCATCGATGAGAACCTCGCCCTTGTCTGCCTGCAAGAGCCCCACCATGTGTTTCAGACAAACCGACTTTCCACTGCCCGACCCGCCCAATAGCGTAAACGTTTCGCCGGAATGGATGTGTAGATCTACGCCTCGCAATACTTCATTGTCAGCAAAGGCTTTCTCCAGGTTGCGCAGTTCAATGGCCGGCACACGAGCCGTATTTTCATCCGTCCTGACTGTCATAACATTAAGAACACCTTTGTCAGGAAGAAGTCAGCGATGAAAATCGAGATTGAGGCCACCACCACAGAGCGAGTGGTAGACTTACCTACACCCTCGGTGCCGCCTTGTGTCGTCAATCCCGCGTAACAGCCCACCATGGCGATGATCCATCCGAAGAAGAAAGTTTTCGAGAGGCCTGAGAGCAAATCCTCCACCGTGACCGTCGTCGTCACCGTTGTTAGATAGAAATTCGGAGTGATGTTCAACTGATAATTCGAAATCAAACCACCCCCGAGGATGCCGAGAAAAATGGCCACAATGGCCAATAGCGGTAGGGCGAAGGTCGCTGCCAACATGCGCGGCACGACCAATTTCTGTAGCGGATCTGCGCCCATGGCCCGAATGGCGTCCACCTGTTCCGTCACGCGCATAGAACCGATCTCGGCTGCGATCCCCGCACCGATGCGCCCCGCCACCATGAGGGCTGTGAGTACCGGGCCGAGCTCGCGTACCACAGAGAGACTGACCAGGCTTCCCACATAAGGCTTGGCCCCAAAGCGTGAAAGTGCCTCTGCGGCTTGCAAGGCCAAGACCATTCCAGTGAAGAGTGCGGTCACACCGACGATGGGCAGGGACTGCACCGCAATGGCATACCACTGCCGCCAGAGTTCGGACCAGGGGAAGCGAGGCATGAATAACGCGCGCAAGCTGCGCAAAGCCATGAGGGAGAACACGCCAACGCCCAGTAATTGTTCGAGCCCCCATTCACCCAATTGACTCACTCGCCGCGAGATGTTTTCAACGAAAGACCCGCTCATTTCGGACTCTCCTCGACGAGCAAGCGGGCACCACGCCACCAGCGATCAAAGTCTGGTTCCAAGACCTCAAAATTTCCGGGTGCTGCCAAAATGAAATCGTACTGACAATTTGCTTTCGCAGTGGTCACCGTCTTCACGGTCACCGCGGTGTCGCCTTCGCGAGTGGTAAAGACCTGTGCAATCCCAGCTTGCCCATCCACCGACACCGATTCCACACGCGGCGATGACTCGGGTCGCAAACCGATCAAGAGTTGTTTCGCCAAGACCTCCAAGGAGGCCTGGGAGCGTTCACTCAAGCAATGAGAAAGCAAACTCACAGAGGATTGACTCTCGCTGGAAACGAAGCTCAACCCG
The DNA here is from genome assembly GCA_003353845.1 of Pseudomonadota bacterium. Taxonomy (GTDB): domain Bacteria; phylum Myxococcota_A; class UBA9160; order UBA9160; family JADFDR01; genus GLO-12. Next base: position 10,078 of record PIVT01000014.1, read on the forward strand.
GCACCCGGTACGTCGACGCGCTTCCAGGTTTCGTGCTCACTGTGCGGGACAGACACTCGATACCCATGCTTGAGGTGCTCAATTTCTTGACTGGACAACCTCAGCGGATTCGCACAGCCGAGCCCGGCGGAGAGAGCGAGAAGGAACGCGAGTTGAAGAACTCCCACAGAACCTAAGCTCAGGATTAAACTAGATTTTTCCTCTCTCATCTCAATGAATCTAGCTGGATTACGTCGCCAAAGGAAGCGCTTCTCGCTTGACGCCAGCAAACGAGATTCCATACTCCGAAGCCATGTCGACTAACCCTTTGCTCTCCCCTCCCCTCGTGCTGGCCAGCGGATCCCCACGGCGGCGCCAATTATTGCAAGAAGCAGGCATCGAAATCGAAATCATCCCGGCCAATACCGCGGAGGTAAAGCGGGCGGGCGAAAGTGCGCGACAAGAAATCGAGCGGCTGGCCACTGAAAAGGCCCTGGCCGTGGCGCGGAAGTTGGGCCCCCACCCCGCACGCCTGGTGCTGGGCTCCGATACAGGCGTGGTCCTGGACGATGAAGTGTTGGGCAAGCCGCGTGATGCCGAAAACGCAGTCGAACTTTTGCAGCGCCTCATGAATCGAACACACATCGTGATCACCGCCGTCAGCCTGGCACGAAGCGACACCCTTGAGTGTAACTGTTTCTCCGTCGACACCGAAGTTTGCTTTGGCGAAGCAAGCTTGGAGGAGATTCAAGACTACGTAGCCACGGGTGAGCCCATGGACAAAGCAGGCGCCTACGCCATCCAGGGTGAGGGAAAGCGCTTTATCAACCGCATCTGCGGCAGTGAGACCAATGTCATCGGGTTACCCATGGAAAGAACGCTGACGGAACTGCGCAAGCTGGGCATTTCCAATGTGGACGCCGCCTCGTGAGCGCGCGGGACGCCCTCTCGCAACGCCTGGAGCAAGTCCGCGAGCGAATTGCCAATGCCGCCCGACGCGCCGGCCGCGATTCCGATGACATCACCCTGTTGGCCGTTTCCAAAAAGAAACCCGCGCGCGCTGTCGCGGAGGCTTTTGAATACGGCCAGCTGGATTTCGGTGAAAGTTACGTCCAGGAAGCCTGCGAGAAAATCAGTCAAGTCCAAGCACTGTTGAACGCGCGCTCCCATGCGGCTCCGGGTGATCGAACGACACCGCGCTGGCATTTCGTCGGCAAGCTGCAGCGCAACAAGGCCAAGGCCATCGCCTGGAACATGGATTGTTTTCATGCCCTGGACCGCGAAAGCCTGGCCCTGGAATTGGAAAAACACGCGGCGCAAGCCGGGCGCAAGCTCGACGTGCTGATTCAAGTCAACCTGAGCGGTGAAGCCCAAAAGGGAGGTGTCTCTCCTGATGAAGTCCAATCGCTCCTGACCTCTCTTGCCCCTCTTTCCCACCTGCGGCCCATTGGCCTCATGACCCTGCCCCCCGCTACCCAAGAGCCCGAAAGCAATCGCCCCTACTTCGCCCAACTGCGCGAAATGCGCGACCAGCTGCAAAACCTGGAGGGTTTGGAGAAAATCCGCGAGCTTTCCATGGGGATGTCGCAAGACTTTGAAATCGCCGTGGAAGAAGGCGCGACCTGCGTGAGGCTGGGCACAGCCCTCTTCGGCCCGCGCACCTGAGTGTTGAATTCCAGCGATTGAATTCAGTCGCTCCAAGCCAAACCAGCACGAATATGAGGACGAACGAAAATGGACGGATTAAGCGAAAAGACCGTTGCTTTCATCGGAGGCGGTGCCATGGCGCGCGCCCTGGCCAGCGGGTTGCTCTCCGCCGGTGTAGCCAAAGAGAACATCCTGCTCAGCGAACCCAACGAGGCCTGCCGCAAACAGTTGGAGCAGGATCTCGGCGTGGAGACCTCTGCCCGAAACGCTCAGGTCGTTCAGAATGCGGATATGGTGGTGCTGGCGGTTAAACCCGCCATTGTGGGCGTCGCGTTAAAAGAACTCGCCAATCAACCCGATCTCGATTTGAGCCGACCGCTTTGGGTCTCCATCGCGGCGGGTGTATCCATCTCTTCCATTGAAAGCCATCTACCCAAGGGCGCTCGAGTGGTGCGGGCCATGCCCAATACACCGGCCCAGGTGCATGCGGGAGCAACCACCTGGGTGGCAAATTCCAAAATCAGCCAAGGAGACCGCGCAGCGACAAGCTCCCTCTTCGGCGCCGTGGGAACCAGCTGGGAAGCGCCTCAAGAGGGACTGATCGATGCCGCCACCGGCCTGGCCGGAAGTGGCCCCGCCTATGTGTTTGTCATCATCGAAGCCTTGAGTGACGCCGGTGTACGCGCCGGTCTACCCCGGGAAGCCGCCACACAGTTGGCCGCACAAACGGTCTACGGTGCCGGCAAGCTCGTCATTGAGAGTGGGAAGCATCCTGGCGTTCTCAAGGACCAGGTGACCTCGCCAGGAGGCACCACCATTGCCGGGCTAGAGAAGCTGGAATCGGGCGGCCTGCGCGCCGCCCTCCACGATGCCGTGGATGCCGCGACCCGACGTTCCAAAGAACTGGGCTAAAAATCACAGTGTAGAGCCCGCAAATGGCCGAAACAGGCTTCAGGAACGCTGGTGCGAAAGAAAAAGTGGAAGTTGAGTGCCAATCTAGAGCACTCTATGGACCCCCCCAGTACTCGGCGCGTCCAAGAGCGAGAAAGCTCAAGAAATCGACGCAGTTGACCGATTGGTTGCCTTAAAACGTAACGGAGGTCTGGCCCATGCGGCTTACACCACTGGACATACAGAATCATCATTTTCCACGCCGCTTTAAGGGCTATGACCCCGCTGAAGTCGACGGTTTCCTACGCATGGTGACCGAAGACTACAAATCCCTCATCGAGGAAAGCGAAGCGCTCAAAACCCGGATCCGAGAAGTCGAGCAGCGCGTGAACGAAATGCAGGGAAATGAAAAGACCCTCCAAGCGGCCTTTATCACCGCTCAATCCATGACCGAAGACCTGCGCCAATCCGCGCTCAAGGAATCAGAGCTGGTCATCGCGCAAGCCGAGGTGAAGGCTGAGAAAGTCTTGGACGCCTCTCATCGCCGTGCCGCCGAGTTGGCCGAGGAAATTCGCGAGATGAAGCTGGTCAAGGTGAGACTGGCCACTGCCATTCGCAATACCATTGAGACGCACCTCACCCTGCTAGAGAGCTTGGCAGAAGAGCCTGACACGACGCGTGAGATCGAGGATAAAATCGCCTATCTCACCAAACCGGAAAGGGATGAGAAATCGTCTCCACAAGCGGAAAAGCCCCAGAGGCAGGCACCCCTGCCCAGACCTGCCACCACCAAAGGCGTCAAGTAAGCTCGCTCCCATGAGTGTGTCGGCGGACGCCTCCGCAGCCAACGCCCTGCAAATCCAAGCCACCGCAACAGGGGTCGGCTTTTGGATTCATGTCAGCCCCAAAGCCAAGCGCAAACGGATCTTGCTCACAGGCGAATTCGAAGAGCTGCGGTCGCGGCTTCAAGCACTGGCGTCTGCCCGCTAGCTGAGATAGTTAAAGCACGGACGAAACACTGATGGCTCGAAGCCTGACCCGTAAAGATTAAATTTAAGCCCGGATCGAAGACTCCTATGCCGACCTACGAATACCACTGTAAAGCCTGCGATCACGAATTTGAGCTGGAGCAGCGCATTACTGAAGATGCCATCAAGAAATGTCCCTCCTGCGGAAAGCTGAAGGTACGGCGCTTGATCTCCAGCGGGTCCTCGTTTCAGTTGAAGGGCGGCGGTTGGTACAACGACGGCTACCACGGGAAACCCGAAAAGAAAAGCGAGACGAAATCCAGCGACAGCGGAAACAAAGAGAAAGCTACCGTAGATAAGCCGGCTGGCAAAAAAAGCAGCAGCAAAACCGACGCCAAGAAATAGTCGCTCGTTATACTTCCATCCCCCCCACAGGAGAAGGACCCCCCCATGACCGATTCCCCTTCCACCGCTGTCGTCGCCGACGGCAAAGCCATTGCAGACGATATTCGCTCCCAGATTGCTGATGAGGTAACCAGCCTGGTCGAAGCAGGTCATCGTCCACCACACCTCACGGTCGTCCTGGTAGGCGACAACCCCGCCAGTCTCTCCTACATCAAGGGAAAGCAGCGCGCCTGTACACGGGTGGGATTCAGTTCCTCGGAAGCGGACCTCCCAGAAGACACGGACATGTCGACCTTACTGGCAGTAATTGACCGGCTGAATGAAGACGACGGTGTTGACGGCATCCTGGTTCAGCTGCCCCTGCCCTCGGGCCTTTCGGCCGACGCCGTAGCCCTGGCCATTGATCCGGCCAAAGATGTGGATGGCTTGCACCCCGTCAATGCGGGCAAACTCATGGCCGGTCAACCCGGGCTGTACGCCTGCACGCCACTGGGCATCATGGAAGTCTTGGACCGCCACAAGGTGGCCTTGAAAGGCGCTCAAGCCGTCGTCATCGGCCGCAGCAATATCGTGGGCAAACCTATTTCCATGCTGCTGCAACAGCGCCACGCCACTGTCACCATGTGCCATTCGCGCACGCGCGACATCGCCGCGCTCTGCCGTGAAGCCGACGTGGTTGTAGCGGCCACCGGTGTGGCCCGCATGGTGAAAGCCGATTGGATTCGACCCGGCGCGACCGTCATTGATGTGGGCGTCTCTGTCATCGACGGAAAACTCGTCGGCGATATCGACCTGGAGGGAGTATCCAAGGTGGCAGGTTTGGTCACGCCACCGCGCGGTGGCGTGGGCCCCCTCACCATCACCATGTTGCTCAAGAACACCCTCCAAGCCTATCGCGACCGCAAGGGGCTCTAACCCAGCCCGACCGCAACGCTTGAACCTGACCCACCCGGGGGCGCCATGAGCGACGAGAGAAAAACACCGCTGTACGACCTTCACTGTGAACTCGGCGCGCGCATGGTTCCCTTCGCCGGCTTCGCCATGCCGGTGCAATATTCGTCCATCGTCACCGAACACAAAGCCGTGCGCGAGCAAGCGGGGCTCTTTGATGTTTCGCACATGGGACAGATTCACTTCCAAGGCCCCGAAGCCCTGGCCTGCGTGGAGAGACTCATCACCTGCCCCGTGGCCAGCATGGCCCACGGCCAGGTGCGCTACGGCTTGCTTTGCAACGACGCCGGCGGTGTGGTGGACGATGTCACGGTGTACCGAGTTGCCGATGACCACTTCTTTTTGTGTGTGAACGCCGCCAATATCGAAAAAGATGAAGCCTGGATTCGCGCGCACTGCCCCGACGAAGCCGGTGTCAATAATCGCAGCGACGAGTTGGGGCTGCTCGCCTTACAGGGTCCCCAGAGTCCGGCCATCCTGGCCAGCCTCACCGATTTCGATCTCGACAGCTTGCGCCGCTATCGCTTTGCCGAAGCCAAGGTCAAAGGCGTCCCCGTATTGATTTCACGCACGGGATACACGGGCAGCGACGGTTTTGAACTCTATGTGGACGCCAGCGACAGCGCCGACCTGTTTGGCGCCCTGCTCAATGCGGGAGAACCCCATGGCTTGATCCCTGCAGGCTTGGGCGCACGCGACACGCTGCGCCTGGAAGCCGCCATGCCCTTGTACGGACACGAGCTGGACGACGAGCGCTCACCTCTGGCCGCAGGGTTGGATCGCTTCATCAAATTAAAGGCCGGGGGCTTCATCGGCGCGGAAGCCGTGACCTCCGCCAAGGAACAGGGTCTCGACAGCAGCTTGGTTGGTTTTGAGCTCTTGGACAAAGGTGTCGCCAGAGCCGACTACGCCGTTGAAAAAGACGGCCAAGAGGTTGGAAGGGTCACCTCGGGGGCACCCTCGCCCGCCTTGGGCAAGTCCATTGGCTTGGCCTATGTCGCCAAGGGTCTGTCCGAACCGGGCACAGAACTCGACGTGATCGTGCGGGGTCGAGCCCTGCGCGCAAAGGTGGTTACCACTCCTTTTTTATAGTCGAATTTATCGCCGAGCCCCATAGTCGGCCCTCGTGGTTTTCGGTAGCTTGCCCGACTCAATCACAATCCAGTCACACCCTGACATAAAGACCCAGGAGAGTTCCGCGCCATGGCTGATTACACGATTCCCGATGACCTGCGTTACAGCGAAGACGACGAGTGGACACGCACCGACGGCGACATCGTCGAAATCGGCGTCACCGATTATGCCCAGGATCAATTGGGGGACATCGTATTTGTCGAGCTGCCCGAAGTGGGCGCCTCCTTCGAACAGGGCGCTCCCTTTGGCGTCATCGAATCCGTCAAGGCGGTCTCTGATCTTTACGCCCCCGTGAGCGGAACCATCACGCAGGTCAACGACAGCTTGGTCGACAACCCCGAGCAAGTGAACGAAGACTGCTACCAGTCCGGATGGATCGTTAAAATCCAGTGCAGCAATAGCGCCGAACTCGGTGAGTTGCTCGACGCCGCGACCTATAGCTCCAGCGTCACAGACCGAACGAGCTAAGATGGCCTACAACCCTCACACAGACGCAGATGTTGCCTCCATGCTCGAGGTCATCGGCCAGCCCTCCATCGAGGCGCTGTTCCGAAACCTGCCCGAGAAAATCCGACTCCAACAAGACCTGGCCTTACCCAGCGCACTCTCCGAGCAAGAAATTCTCGAAGAATTGGAAGCGCGCGCTGCACACAATGCCAATTTGTCCAATTACACTTATTTCTTAGGGGCGGGAACCTATCCACACTTCTCCCCCAGCGCCGTCGACTCCCTGATCTCACGCTCGGAGTTCTACACGGCCTACACGCCTTACCAGCCAGAAATCAGCCAGGGATCACTGCAAGCCATCTTTGAGTGGCAGACCATGATCACCATGCTCACGGGTCTCGACGCCGCGAATGCCTCCTTGTATGACGGTGCCTCGGCAGCCGCCGAAGCGGCCCTCATGGCGCTGCGCGTAAAACGCGGGCGCAAGAAAGTCGTCGTGGCGGGATTGCATCCGCATTACCGAGAAGTGTTAGACACGTATCTGGCCGCCCTCGGGGTCGAAATCGTAACGGTTCCCTATACCAAAGACGGACGCGCGCAAGCCATCGCAGATTTCGTCGACGATCAAACGGCCTGCGTACTCATTCAGCAACCCAATTTCCTGGGCTGCGTCGAAGACGTGCAACTGGCAGCACAAGCCGTGCAAGAAGCGGGCGCGCTTTTGGTGGGTGTCGTGACCGAAGCACTTTCCATGGCGCTACTCCGACCCTTGGGTGAACTGGGGGCCGACATTGTTTGCGGCGAAGCGCAGAGCTTCGGACTGCCCATGAATTTTGGTGGCCCACATCTTGGATTCATGGCCACGCGCTCCAAGTTCCTGCGCCAGATGCCGGGACGCTTGGTGGGAGAGACCGTAGATCTTCGAGGAAAACGCGGCTTTGTCCTCACCCTCTCCACACGCGAACAACATATCCGACGCGAGAAAGCCACGTCGAACATCTGCACCAACCAAGGTTTGTGCTTACTCATGGCTACGATTTATCTTTCGCTCATGGGTCGGCAGGGCCTGCAAAAGCTTGCGCGCTTGAACTTTTCCAAGGCCGAGTACGCCAAACAACGCGTGCGCGAAACGGCGGGCCTCGACCTCCCCCTCAGCGCGCCCAGCTTCAATGAGTTTGTCATCCGTGTTCCAGATTCCGCAGAAGCCGCGCTACTGCGCGCGCAAGAAAACCAACTCATCGGCGGATTGGACTTAACGGCCTACTCCAACAAGATCGACAAGACCGACGACTTCGATCTGGGCCCGGCCGTGCTGGTTTGCTTTACCGAATTGGCCAAGCGCGAAGATATCGATCGTCTGTGCCAGGCACTCGCGGGGGACGACGCATGACGGATTCCACTACGTTCCCTAGTACGTACCCTGCTGCTGGAGTGGGCATCGCCACTCGCGGAATGAGCCTGGAAGAGCCGCTGCTGTTTGAGAGCAGCCGACCGGGCGCCGTGGGCTACTCGCTGCCCAAAGCTGACGTGCCCGACTGCGATCCGGCCAGCGTGCTACCCGACGAGTTTTTGCGCGAGGACATTCCGAACTTCCCCGAACTCTCCGAGCCCGAAGTGGTTCGCCACTTCACTCGCATGTCCACCTGGAACGCCGCCGTCGACTTGGGATTGTATCCTTTGGGCTCTTGCACCATGAAGTACAACCCCAAGGTCAACGAGCGCGTAGCTCGCCTCAGTGGTTTTGCCAACACCCACCCCCTTCAAGCTCAAGAACTCTCCCAAGGACTCTTGGGCAGCATGATGGATTTGAGTGAGTACCTGGCCGAGGTGGCTGGCTTCGACCACGTGACCTTGCAACCGGCGGCTGGTGCACAGGGTGAGTTGGCGGGCGTCATGATGATTCGCGCGTATCACGAAGCGCGCGGCGAACAACGCACCAAGATCCTTATTCCCGATACGGCCCACGGCACCAACCCCGCAAGCGCCGCCTTGAACGGTTACGACACCATCTCCATCCCGACGGGAGACGATGGCATTTTGCATCCCGAGGCCATCGAGCCTCTCATGGGCCCTGATGTGGCGGGCTTGATGATCACCAACCCCAACACCCTGGGTTTGTTTGAAGAGAACCTGGTCGAAATCGCCAAGATCGTCCACAACCAAGGCGGTCTGATCTACGGCGACGGCGCCAACTTAAACGCCCTCATGGGCATCGCGCGTCCGGGCGACCTGGGCATCGACGTCATGCACTTCAACCTGCACAAAACCTTCACCACCCCTCATGGAGGTGGCGGACCCGGCTCTGGACCCGTTGGCATTAAAGCCCACTTGGAGCCCTTCCTGCCCAAGCCCGTCTTGCGCACACACGAAGACGGTGGCGTCTTCCTGGATAACGATCGCCCGCAGTCCATCGGTCGCCTGCATGGCAACCTGGGCAATGTGGGCATGATGACACGCGCCCTTACCTACATTCGTTTCATGGGACCCGACGGACTGAAGCGCTCCACGGAGATGGCTGTGCTCAACGCGAACTACGTCGCCGCACGCCTCAAGGATCGATTCGTTCTGGCCACAGGCGATCGCCCCGTCATGCACGAATGCGTGTTTTCCGACGAGCACCTCGAAGGCACCGATGTGACCACTATGGATGTGGCCAAGCGCCTCATCGATTACGGCTACCACCCACCCACAACCTACTTCCCGCTCATCGTGCATGGCGCGCTCATGATTGAACCCACCGAGAGCGAAAGCCGCGAATCCTTGGACTGTTTCATCGCCGCCTTGCTGGCCATCGATGACGAAGCACGGCGAGATCCCGGCTTACTGCACAAGGCACCGCACAACACTCGCCTCACGCGCTTGGATGAAACACGTGCCGCGCGCAAGCCGATCCTGCGCTGGTCACCGGGAAGTGGAGAGTAAGAGGCTAATCGTCGATACGGGTGCGGGCCAATTCGGCCAGGGGACCTTCGGGATCCAACTCCAACACCTTGCGCCAATGGTTTAGCGCGCGCGCCTCACGATCTAGTTTTTCGTACAAGAGGGCCAAACTGCGATGCAACTCTGGAAGTTCGGGGTCAATGCGCAAGCTTTTCTCAAAATGCCAGAGCGCCTGTTCATTGGCACCCTCTTCTTCCAACAGACTGCCCAGATTATAACGTGACTCGATATGATCCCGATCGATGGACAGCGCATTCTCATAACACTCGCGCGCACGACCAAAATTTCCCTGCTGATGATAGACCGCACCGAGATTGCAGTGAGCGTCTGTAAAATCCGGCACCAGTTCGATGCATTTTTGATAGGCCACAATGGCCTCGCTGTACGTGTCGGAATCTCCATCGAGTTGAAAGGCACGCTCAAACCATTCCAAGCCGATGTTGGCATCGCCTCCCAAAACGGACGGAGACTCCTCTTCCTGAATGGGAGGCAGCGTAAAATCGATCACCTGTTGCCCATCGGGTTGGTAGAGCGTGTCTCCCACACGTACGACGACTCGATCCGAGCCCTCCACCCACACTTCAAGGGATTCCAAGGGCTGTTCGATCTCGGGCAGGCAAGCTCGCAAGGAAGCTAGATTCATGCGAATGCGACGAAGGGGAAGCCCTACCTCCAGCAATGCACAAATGGCCTTGATACAGACCAGGTCCTTGAATTCGAAGAATTCTTCCTCTGGGCCGGATTTATTACCACTGTTCACCCGGCTGATAGAGACCAGGTCTGTCCGCACCCAGTAGCGCAAGCGTCCCGGGGAGATCTTAAAAACCTTAGCTATTTTGGGTAGCGTATAATCCGTCTTCACGTCGTCATTGTATCTCGGCTACTCGCGCTTATCCCGCCAAAGACGACGGTTTTTCACCCCCTCAGCGGGATTTTGCCCTGTTTACTATCATGCAAGATGGCCGTTTTTCCGTATAATAGAGGGAGACTCAATGGAGATCAGGCAAGTTCTTTCACTAACCAGGAGGAGGAATTTAGCGCCAGTGCCGTACAGTCAGAGCGAAGTCAGAGTGTCGAAAACAAGCAACTAAGGAGAAGTAATGACTCTGAGCCGTAACACGGTTGTAAATTTCAAAGATGTCCCAAACAGCCCAGCAGTTCGTTCATTTATCGAAGAGCGTTGCGAACAACTCGCTGAAGAATTCCCAGAAGAACTTTGTTTCGAAGTTACGATTATTCCTGAAGGAGACGGATTTACTGCCCACGGCCACGTAACTGGCCGAGATATAGACGTTGCAGCCAATCACGATTGGGAAAACGAGGCTGGCAAAGCAGCAGATCAAATTATTGAGAAGCTCCATTCACAACTGCGCAAGCAGCACGACAAGCGCCTTTTTAATCACCGCCGTGCCGCAAGAAACGGGCAAAACAAGCGCAATATCAACGCCGTGATGGAAGAGCTTCAGGACGACCACGCCACGGAAGAAGCCGCCGAAGGTTAAGCACCAAGGAAGAACAAACAAAAGGGCGGGAACGGTTCAACCGTTCCCGCCCTTTCTGCTTTTAACCTGGCCCGAGGACAGAACACCCGAACTTCTGTCGCGTTTCACGACAGCGCTAAGAATCGCTTGGCGGCTTGGGGAGTGCGTTGGGTCGAGCCAGGTAGAAGCCCTGCCCGTAAGCAATCCCCAGCGACTTCACGGCCTCGCACTCTGCCGAGGTTTCGATTCCCTCCGCAACAATTTGTGAACCGATTTTTTTAGCCACGGCCTCCAGCGCTACCAGCAATTCCTGGCGAGGCGGATCATCTTCGATGGAACGAACCAAGAAGTGATCCAACTTGATGTAATCTGGAGCCAATTCCATTACGGCGCGCAAACTGGCATAACCCGCACCCGTGTCATCCAAGGCCACACCTATACCCAGGTTCGCGTAGTAATCCCGGGCCTCGCGGAAGATGGTGAAGTTGTCGATGGACTCCCGCTCAGAAATCTCTAACACAAGGTCTTCGGGCGCCAACTCAATGCTGTCCAGCAAGCGCGTCAGGTGATCCCCACGAAAACTCGGGTCGTGAATGGCTGTGGGCAAGCAGTTTAGAAATAGCTTCGTATTGGCGGGAAGGGTGCGCGCATTCTCAAGCCCATGGCGTCGACACAGGTTGTCGAGATCAAAGAGAAGGCCCGTCTCTTTTCCCGTGGTAAAGAGGTCGTCGGCGCAGTACATCCCGGAAGTATGATGCGGTCGCACCAGAGCCTCATAGGCAAATACTTCTTCCGTGCGCAGATCAAAAATCGGCTGGTACACCATGGTGACATCACCTGCCAGGACCAGCTTGGTGAGTGCATTCCGTCGCCGGCGTGCGCCGAGTTTAGCTCCCAATCTGGATTCCTGGCGAGCCTGCTCTAACAGGCGGAAGAGTTGTCGTTCTCCGCGCAAAATAGGATTGTGCAAGGAGGCTGCAAAACCGACGGGCAAGCGCTTGGTCGTGCCGTAGTAGGGATGCAATACACGGCCGCGAATCTTCTCAAAGGCAGCTTCCAGACCCGTGGCAATGCGTGGCAATACTTCAGAAAAAAAGTCGGGATCGCTGCGCGGTCGAAACAATAAGATGATGATTTCATTGCTGCCGGATTCGCTCGTCAGGATGGAATCCTGGCCCCGCATTTGATCGCCCACAACATCGCGCACCATGATCGTCAGATCTTCCATGACGTTCTGGTAGGCCTCGGAGCCATAGTGGATCTCGATTTCTTCCAGGGGTGCGCCGTCGATTAACACAAGCCCAGCCGTTCCGACGTCCTCTAAGGCCTCGGACATCACGTCCATGACCATACCAAAGGGTGTCAGAGCGGTTCCCCCCTCTGTTGCACATCGAATATCTCCGGGATTCGTGCGGCTTGCCATCACCGGCTTATCGGTAACTGCGAGATCAATCTGTTGGGGTTAAAGGGGAATTCTGGTTTTCAAAGGCCTTGACCAACTATTGAAGTCGTCCCAATTCCTCAATAATCAAGGTAAGCGTGATTTGATTGTCACTCTCGCTCTGCCCGAGCTGCACCACGCGCAGGCCTCCTTCTTCCAAGAGCGCATTGACGGCATCCTCAACCTCTTTGGCCACCCCGCGCAAGACGATGCATCGCATTGACATCACAACTCTCCACAGGTCTCCCACCCCCTCTGGGGAAGAGACTCTATTCGCGCTCCCAGGCCTCGATTCCACCGGCCAGATTGCGAAGGTCCGAAAAGCCCTGTTTTTTCAATAGCTCACAGGCCTTCAAACTGCGTCCTCCCTTGGCACAATGCACAATCACCGGCTTTTCTTGCCATTGGAGCACCTCACTCAGTCGCTGCTCCAACTGCGCCAGTGGGATCCTCAGCGTCCCCTCAATGGCATTCTGTGCCACCTCATCCGGCTCGCGTACATCGAGGAAAAGAAAGCTCTCCCCAATGGAGCCCAGCCGCTTCACCTCTAAAGGAGGGATTTCTCGGATGGGCGGGCCCTCGGAGGGTTGCTCCACACCACAAAACTGATGGTAGTCGATCAGCTCACGAATTATGGGCGATTCCCCACACACGGGACAAGTAGGATCTTTGCGAATGCGAAATTCAGTGAACTCCATGGCCAGGGCATCGTATTGAATCAGGCGACCCGCCAGGGAGCGGCCCAGCCCGGAGATGAGCTTCAGGGTCTCCGTCGCTTGAATCATGGCAATCATGCCGGGCAGCACACCCAAGACTCCACCCTCAGCGCAGGAGGGCGCCAGATGGGGAGGAGGAGGCTCTGGGAAAAGGCAGCGATAACAAGGCCCATTGGCGGGGTCGAACAAGGTGGCTTGCCCTTCAAAGCGAAAAATCGACCCATGTACATTGGGCTTGCCCAACATCACACAAGCGTCGTTCACCAAGTAGCGCGTGGGGAAATTGTCACTGCCATCCACGACAACATCGTACTGACTCAAAATATCCATGGCGTTGGCCGAGGACAGACGCAGTTCGTAGGTTTCCAGGGCGATGTCCGGGTTGAGGGAATGGATGCGTTGGGAAGCTATTTTGGCCTTGGGCTCCCCCACATCCGAGGTGCCGTACAAGATCTGCCGCTGCAGGTTCGACAGATCGACGTAATCAAACTCCACCAGGCCCAGACTTCCCACGCCGGCCGCCGCGAGATACAAGGCCGTAGGTGAGCCCAAACCGCCGCCACCAATGAGCAAAACGCGGGCCGCCAGCAGCTTCTGCTGCCCCTCCTCGCCAAACTCAGGAAGGCTTAGGTGGCGCTTGTAGCGCAAGAATTGCTCACCATTCAGTCGAGTCGATCCAGCCATGGGGAGTACGCTAACGGAGGGCATCCACCACCCGCAAGGCGACGGCTTGCCGCAGGCCGAGTTTCCAGTCAAACCCTCATTTCAAGGACTGGCTGATGGCAGCAGCCACTTTGATGGCCGAGTGAACCGATTGGTGAACACCCATGCCTTCGCCGCCTCCCGCATCGATGCCGACCAGCACCAAGCCTGGGATACTCGTCTCCGCCGTGGGCTTGTGTGGCCCGCACTGGCCCACGGTTTGCCCCAACCCCATGCACTCGCCACCCTGCCCCGCCATGACGCGGTCGCGAGAGAGATCGGTGACCTCGGCCGGACCTGCATAGCGCTTGGATTCCAGCACAGGAACCATCTCGGGCCAGAGCTTGAACAACATGGCTTCGGCCTTTTCGATGAGCATGCCGATGGACTTGGAATTCTTGTCCGAGGAACACACGGTCCCAGCACTGACCAACTGTTTGCCAGGGGGGGCCAGACTGGCATCGTAGTTGGACATGACTTGCACGTAGAGGACTACCTCCTCAGGCTCAAGCCCCTCTTCTACTTTCTCGTATTTGGCAAGGTCCCACCAAGCGTCGTCGGAATAGGCAATGGCAATATCAAAATCCAATACGGGCTTGCTTAGAAAATAAATCTGCGAGGTGAGTCCCCATGCGGGCTGAAGATTCTTGACGCGTTCCACATAGGCCGTGTCGAAGTGCTCTTCACCCACAAGCTTCAACACTGTGGGATGAATTCCCGCCGAGCTGATCACCAAGGAGGAACGAATTTCTTCTCCCTCCGTGGTTCGCACTCCCACCGCCTTGCCCTCTTCCAGCAGAATTTTCTCAATCTTGACGCCCGTCCGCAATTTTCCCCCGGCCTGCTCAAACAAGTCACGCAACTCCGCCGAGATGCGCATCATGCTGCCCTCGGGATAGCCACCCCCTCCGTTGTTGAAGGAGTCTTGCGCGATGCGAATGTATTCGGCCGCCGAAACCAGATCATAGGGCTCCACCATGGCCATATTGGCGAAGAAGGCCAGGAAGTTGAACACGGCTACAGGCATATCGACATTCATACGCTCGATGTACTGCTTGAGCGTGATGTCTTCTTCATCGAGTTTGCAAATTTCTTCTGGGGATTTGAGGAAGATATCGATAAGAATGGGAATGGCCGCCATTCTCTCCCCTTCGCTCAACCCCCACAAGTCAAAGAGATGTGTGGGGTCGAAGGGCTCATCGGCCTTGCCCAGCAGGATATTGATGTTGTCCAACACCTTCCATTCTTTGCCCGGAGGGCGATAACCAAAGGCCATCTTCTGCGGCCCCTTGAGCTTGAAATGGTCTTTGTCCAACCCCAACTCCGTGGCCAATAGCTCCAGGCGATGACCGCGAACGGGCGTGAGACCAATGGGGAAGTAGTCGTACAAGAAGCCGTCTTCACGTGTCCCCAGGGCCCTCCCGCCTACCTGCTCGTTCATTTCAAGAATCAACGGCTTGTGCCCCTGCTGCGCCAACAAGGTTCCGCAGGCCAGGCCCGCCAAACCTCCGCCAATAATGATCATTTCTGGAGAACTTGCCTCCTCGCCCGTTGTCATCTCCACTCTCCCATTCACCCCAAGAATTCACAGCCTCTAACTTTAGACCATCCCAAGTCGAATACACTGCAAGATGCCCATTCCAACGAGAATCTTGCAATAAGGCTTCATTCCCCTGATTTACAAACCGAAAACGAGTAGAGACCAACCCGCAACTTCTGGAGCGGACAGCGCCAGTAAACATTCTTTGGAGACTCTGAACCTTGACCCTTCGAACCGTTTTCAATCTCTTGTTTCTAATGAGTTTGGCCTTGGGCTTTCTCCCTGCGGAGACCACACACGCGGAAGTGAACAAGGGGCAGGAGACCTTGACGCCCCCTGAAAGCGAGGTTGCACCCAAGTTTAAAAACCGGCATCGGAAAGCAAGAGAGCAGAAACGAGAGGCAGCGAAATTACGAAAGGAAGCTGAAACGGACAAGGCTGCGAAAGAGAAGGCCACAACGGACAGTACCTCCTCTTCCGGCTCGGCCTCACTGATCTGCAAAGACGGGAAAGTCGTCTACCCCAAAAATCCTACGCCAAGTGAAACGCAAAGATGTGCCAGGCCCGTCCCAAAACTGAAAATCGTGGGGAAAGGCACCATCGCTGAGAAGGAAACCCCGTAGCCTCAAATCCTCGGCGTCTCCCAAAAACTTCACAGAAGATCAAAAAAAGAAGTACGCCAAGTAAGTCCACCTTCCCCGACCGCTTCGGGCATGGTGAATTTTCCACTTGTCACAACCGACTCTAGAATCCATTGTAGAGGGGCGAAAACCAAGTGGGAGAAACATCAGATGTTTGGAAACACGCTTAGCAAGGGGAAACGAGCCAGTGACCCGCGCTGGACCCACCAGTCCATGGCCTGGATGCTGGTCATCGGCTTAGTGCTGGGGATCGGCGTCAATAACTATTCCACAGCCTCCGCTGACAAGGACGCGGAACAAGAAGACCCCTACTCGACCACAGCCCGGCGCGATCATGCCTTTGCCAAAACCATCCGCGAGGCCATGCACAAACTCGAAACGGCCAACCAGCTGGATGAACAAGCACAAGAGTTGGTGATCGCCTTGGTTACGCTCACCAACGCTGCCGCTCTGTATGAAACCAGCGAGCTACCACGAAGCAAAAAAGTGACACGCGCCATCGACGAGGCCTTTATGAGCCTGCCCTTTGAACTTCGGAAGTTGCGCCAAATCAGTACCATTGGAATCCGCTGTGCCGATGAGATGTTTCAATCTCACGTGGCCATTGAAAATTGCAGCGGCTTCAACGACGACACGCTGTGCCGGCCCCTGCTCACCATTGGCAAGGCCGAGACCACTTGCACTCGACAGGCCGCAGAGGCCATGCGTTCGTTTCTACCCTAAGCGGCCTTCGCTAAGCAAAGAGCCTTTCACAATTGATCTCTACCAGCGTCGGCGGTTTGCCTCCATCGCTGGACTGGAAGACCATGGTCGTCCCACTGGGATATTTCACGAGAAAGCCATGTTCCCAACGGGAGCCCTCGGCTGCCGGGGCGTCGAGTTCCGACAAGATGGAATCCACTTGATCGATGGGCATCCCGAATTGGAGGCCGCGGGTTTGAGCACTTGCCTGGCTGCCTACGGAGAGTTCCGTCTCTTTGGGCTCTCTCGGACAAAAGCCAATGACACAAACCGTTTCATTTTCATCGCGAAACCCAAAGAACAGTGCACCGTATATCCAAGCATTGGGTTGAATCCCGTGCCCGGGATGCCAACGCTCTAACTGAACGGGGGTGCCAAAAACTTCTTGTACATCCTGCTTGCTGGAGCCGATCGCAATCTTGCCAAGCGTGGCGTGTTTCAAAAAATCCAAAAGATCGAGTTCAAACATCAGTTCTTAATTCCTTTCTTTCACGAAGAACGGCTCACTGGGGCTGTGACGCGGCGCAACGTGCAGTTCAATGGGGTGATCATAATAGGCGAGAGATTCCTTCATCGCACTCAATGCCAACTCCGGAGTGTTCCTTTCTGTGCTCAAATGACCGAGCACAATGGTACAGGGGGGACATTCATTTTCTTCGAGTAAACGATCCATTAACTCTGCCGCAGCTTCGTTAGACATGTGGTAACGCGATGCGGGATTGTAATACTGGCGGAGCAATTCGGGATCGTAATTCGATTCGATGTAAATCAGATCTACATCCTGCAAATACGGAAGCAGCGCATCTCCTTCATGAAAATCGGTGGCTATCAAGAGACGGTGACGTCCACAATCAAAGCGATACCCATGGGTATTCACGCCAGGCGCATGGGGCAAGTGAATGGGTGTCACCATCAAATCTCCAACGGCGAAAGGATCGATGCCGAAGTTTCTGAAATCGATCCCCTCCAAATTTGCGCTGCTCGGAATGCGGCTCGGGTGCAAGTGGCGCTTATGAACCTGATCACGAGTTTTCTCGTGGATAAAAACGGGAATACCCAAGCGATCAATCACCCGCAGTGCGGAATAATTGACGTGATCAGAGTGCGCATGCGTAATCAACACCCCTGCCAGGGGCACATCCAACCCCACCTCTTCTTCAAGCAGTTGAACAAAAGCTTTTTGTGAACGCAGGCCGCAATCAATCAACAAGCGTGCCCGATGGACACCCTCTCCCCATTCCAACAACAGAGCGTTGCCGCTACTACCACTGCGCAAGGTTTTAAAAATCAACTTTGGAATCCATTAGAGCAGGAGCCTTCAGTGTTCAACAAAGGGGTATCTTGCATGACGCCCATGGTCATGACCAGCTTTTTCAACCTACAAAACAGCCCTTAGCTTCGGCTTCCCTTCCTGAGGCGTGATATGGTTCCCTATGGGGAGCGCTCGAATTGAACCTACATTCCACCGCAATTGGAATATTGCTCATTCTCGCCTTTGCGTCAGACGCATTGGCCGAGACTGCACTGGACAGAGGCGATGCCGCTTGGGCGAGGCGGGCCGAGCGCGTTACGGAGACGGGGAAACTGGAGGTGGAGCAGCTTCAGATTGCCATTGATTCCTACGAACAAGCTTTGCAAGAAGACCCGAGCAATCTAACCATCCATTTCAAGCTCATGGATGCGCTTTATTATATGGGCTTTTTCGTCTCCGAAACAAAAACGCAAAGGAGGCCTTTCTCGAATCGAGCCATTGAGCTGAACCAATTGGCATTGCAGGTGCTCGTGGATCGGGTTGGCCGAAAGAAGCTAGAGGAAGCACAAACCCCTGAAGCCCAAGCGGAGTTGTTGAAACAGGATCCCCAGGCGGCAGCAGTCCATCTTTGGTGCGGTATCAATTGGGGGCTCTTTTCCAGGGCTCACGGGAACCTGGCTGCCGCACGCCATAATGTGGCTCGAAAAATTCGTGACCATTCCGAAATGGTGATCCTCTTGGACGATCAGTATTGGGCCGGCGGAGGCTATCGGTTATTGGGCCGTCTGCACACCGACGCGCCCATTGTTCCAGGCTTTACAGGTTGGGTCAATCCCACCTACGGCGTCGTGCTGACCAGAAAAGCAAACGAAGTCTCGACAAAGGATCCCCGTAATCCATTTTTTCTTGCCGTAGCACTCCTCAAATTTCAACCCGAACACGAGGAGGAGGCATTGGAAATATTAGAGGAGTTAAGTCAACGTCAACCGGGAGGCAAGCGCCCGTTTGAAGACGCTTATTACATCAACAAGGCAAAGATTAAACTCGACGAAGTAAGGCAGCGTCGGGCACAGAAAAATTCATGACGAGATCAATCAAAGATCCTTACATCGACTACACCCATCGCTATTTTCGCGCATGGTTACCCGTTTATGACCTGTTCGGGATCCTGATCGGAAGCGCCTATCGAAGGGCAGCGAAAACCATTGCAACGCGCGCAGGTGTTACGGTTCTGGACATCTGCACGGGAACCGGTGAGATCGCACTGCGCTGTGCTCGTGCCGGTGCGACGGTGACGGGTGTTGATGTTACGGAGGAGATGCTTCAACAAGCGCAAGAAAAGGCCCGCCGAAAACGAGCCGCCGTTCAATTTTCCACAATGGATGCGCGCCACCTCGCCTTTCCCGACAACGTCTTCGACGTCGCCGTGCTCTCGCTGGCCTTACACGACATGCCAGCCAAGGTTCGTCTCCAGGTCGTGCAGGAGGCGGCTCGGGTGGCCAAGGAGCGCTTGGTGATTCTCGATTATGATCTACCTCGCGGCAAACGCTTACGCCGATTGGCTCTCTCTTTTTTGATGCTCTTTGAAACGCCCTACCTCATAGACTTTTCCAAAAAAGGTGTTCTTCCCGTTCTGGAAAGTGCAGGTTTGTCCTCCGTCGCTATTCGCCATTGCCCCTTTTCTTTTTTCACTGTGTATGAAGTGACCCTGCCCACGACCTCAGGTTGAGCTACTGATTTTGAGGAAGCCAAGGGGCTTGAGTGGGAGCCCCACCTGCAGACTGCCCTTGTAGTTGAGCTTGAAAATCAGCCAAGCTCGTCACCGGCCGTTCACAAGTTTGGTTTTCACATACATAGGCCGTCACTTTTCCTCCCAAGGCTCGTTTTCCTTCGAGGAGTGGGATTCGCTTGGTGAGTTGTTCAGCCTCTGCCTGAGAAACAGTTAGGAGAATGCGATTCGGAAGAAAGGTTCGGTGCAATTCTTTCACAAAACCGGATGCCTGAGCACGGTTCTCCGGAGCGACGATCAAAATCTCTTTTGTCGGTTCGAAGTAGAAATCCAAAGCCAGGAGCATTTCGCTGACTGTTGTCGGGGCTCTTGTAATCCGTGTGGAAAAAGCCTTCATCAGACTCTCCACTCTTTTGCGGTAAGCATCGTCTGTCGTCAGGGAATACAGGCGTAGCAGGTTCATGGCGGCGATGGAATTACCGCAGGGAACGGCGCCATCACTCAAGGCTTTTTCCCGCACGAGGAGATCGGTTTGGTCCGCGCGGGTAACGAAGTAGCCACCCTCCTCAGGATCCCAAAAATCGCGATCCAGGCTCACCTGCAAGGCCATGGCTGCGACCAGCCATTTTTCTCCGGAGGTCGCCTCAAACAAGTCGATCAGACCCGCTTCGAGAAAGGCGTAGTCCTCAAGCACGCCCTGCCCCTTCGGCTTTCCTTCGCGGAGATAACGAACGAGCTTGCCGTTTACCTTTCCTTTGGCCAGCAAAGTGTCAGCGGCTCGAGCACCAGCATCCACAAAGGCCTTCTCACTCAACACTTGACCCGCGCGCACAAAGGCAGAGATCATCAGCCCGTTCCAGGCCACAATTTGTTTCTCATCGCGCAAAGGAGGCGGCCGCATGGCCCGCGCAGTGGACATCTTTTTCCGCACCGAAGCAAGGTCCCGCTCTACCGCTAGCGGGGTTTGCTTCAACCTGGCGGCCAATTCAGCCACGCTGCGATCACGGCGAAGCACCGTCGCACCCTGTTCAAAGTTTCCGGCCTCGGTCACTCCATAAGCAGACAGCGCCAGCGCTGAAAAGTCAGCTCCAACCGCTGCGCGCACCTGATCGGGGCGCCACACAAAGAAGATTCCTTCCTCTCCCTCACTGTCGGCATCTGTCGCAGAATAGAACGGACCTTCTGGGGAAGTCATCTCTCGCATCACGTAGGTCAACACATCGGCCGCGGTATCCGCATAGGCCCGATTTCCCGTCACCTGATAAGCCTCCACGTAGGCGCGCACCAAGAGCGCATTGTCGTAGAGCATCTTCTCAAAGTGGGGAACCGTCCATGTCGCGTCCGTTGTGTAGCGATGGAACCCTCCGCCTATGTGATCATAAATTCCACCTCGCTGCATGGCGTCCAGCGTCTGGCGCACCATGTGCAGCGCCTGTTGCGACTTCACGCGACGCGCTTCTCGAAGCAAGAATCGATTGGGCAAACTCGAAGGAAACTTCCGGCCCCCCTTCATCCCTCCGTTGGCGTTGTCGTACTGACGCTGGTAAAGCAGCGTTGCTTTGTCCAAAACAGATTTCGTGGGAAGTTCACCCGCCCCTCCCATCACCAAGCTGCGCTCAAGCGATGCAACCACTTTCCTACTTGTTTCTTCCACGTCCGTCGGGTTCGAGGAGTAAAGCTCGTGCATGGATTTCAAGATCGACAAGAAGCCTGGACGGCGCCCCGAATCATAAGGCGGATAGTAGGTGCCGGCGTAAAAGGGTTTCCTGTCGGGAGTCAGCCAAACCGTCATGGGCCAGCCCCCACTTTTCTTGAAGCTATAAAGAGCCGCCATGTACAAGGCGTCAATGTCCGGACGTTCCTCTCGGTCCACCTTGATCGCGATGTAGTGTCGGTTCAAGAACTCAGCTACCTCTTCATTCTCGAAGGACAGTTCTTCCATCACGTGGCACCAGTGACAAGTGGAGTAACCCACACTCAGCAAGACCGGTCGATTGAGCTTGCGCGCCGTTTCAAAAGCTTCATCACCCCAGGCGTACCAGTTCACGGGATTGTGGGCGTGCTGCAGAAGGTAAGGACTCGACTCCAGAATGAGACGATTGGTGTACTTGGCTGAACCATCGGTTGCCAGGTGAACGGTTCGGGGCTGATAGCCCGGTCCTTGATCTTTCACAGCCACCTTGAGTTGGTCGGCCAAGGACGGCGGCATGGCATTTGCTCCGGGCAGCGGAAAGTTCTCCGCACCCACGGCTTGGGCAATCAAGCTCAACGCCAACAGCCCTAGCCAAAAAATTTTCTCTTTCAGCCCGGCATGGCGTCGCCGCTGGACTTCATTCTCCACTAAGGCTTTCCCCTCTTAAAGAGCAAGCTTAATCGGAGCCCTTAGCTGCGCAAGGCTGTCCAGGCATAAACAACCACAGAGGGCGGTAACCCCGATGGGTTACCGCCCTCTTCTAAATCCAAGCCTACAACTCAGGCTTCGATTTTCTTCCCGCTAGGGCAATCCAACCGGCGGGCTCGAATCCCCGCCACAACTCCAGCGCACCGTGGGCGAGTTATAAGCCCCGTAGCCCCAGAGCGGCAGCAGGATTTCGGTGACGTCATCGTTATTGCAATTGCCGTCGCCAGTAACGTCACAGATGGCCCAGTTGTTACTCGGCTGGGTGTAGGCTCCGTAACCCCAGAGGGCCAGCAGAATCTCTGTTACGTCATCGTTGTTGGCAGCACCGTCACCGTTGATGTCCCCACACTGACATTCATCACCGATGCCGTCGCCGTTGGTATCCGTATTGGTGACGTTTGCACTGTCGGGACACAGATCGGGGTCGGGCCCGGCATCGCAGAAGCCATCGGCATCAGCATCACCACCGAAGGCCACACAGGGACCCTGTGCGCAATCGGGCGTGCCGTCGGCGGGTGCAAGGTCGATGGTATCGTCCTCACCCGGACACAGGTCAATATGGCCACAGACGGTGTCGAGATCCGCATCTCCTCCATAACTTACGCCGTCACCTGGATAGATGGATTCAAAACCAAAGTCGGCACTGCTGGTATTTGTCCCCCAGATCACTCCGCCGCCTCGAGAGTACACACTGTACCATGGCGTTGTTCCCGCACGAGTATTGGGCACGACCACCTCTAAGAGGTATGTCTGTTCAGGTACGACAGCCACCTCCGTCGGGAAGTTAAATCTCACCAGCCCCATCGTAAAGACTCCATCGAAAGGCGTCACAGGAACGCTTGTCGCGATGACCGGATCCGTAAAGAGCGAACCATCATGCAGCTTTATATAGATCGGGTCGTTTGGCTCAGTGGGTACGACATCTTGAAGCCACCAATTGATGCCGCGCAAGATCGGTTGCGAGGGTTGAAACCGTTGTCCCAGGCTTGCCCAACCGGTTATGGAATAGTTCGCGGGAACGGTATTGTTGGCCTTCTGGTCAACGGTATCCCCTCCAGTTAGACAGTAGAGTTCCAGACAATCGGGAAGGCCATTGCCTCCATCTGCGACGTCCAGGTGGTCATCCATACCGGGACAGGCATCGACGGCGTCACAGACGTCATCACCATCGGCATCCTCGCCCACGGCACAGAGCTGCAGACAATCGATAATACCATTGGCATCGAGATCTGGGAGATCATCTTCACCCGGACATTGATCCAGGTCGTCGCAGATGGTGTCTTGATCGGTGTCCCCACCTCGGGTCAATCCTTCCCGTGCGGAGATGGTTTCGAAACCAAGGTCGGAGCCGTTGGCTGTTATGACCCCCCATTGGTGATAGAACCCGGTACCTGCAAGGTAGGGGTTTGTCGTATCCCAGTAGCTCGGGCTCGCACGATGGTTGGGTGCGACCACCTCAAAGACATACATGTTTCCAATGGCAACATCGATGTCTGTCGGGAAGTCGAATCGCACCATCTTGCCGGGAGTAAAGTCACCATCGAAGGGCGTCACGTCGACACTCGTCGCAACCACCGGACCTGCCAGGCTACCTTCATGCAAAATGATCTGCATGGGATCGTTTGGCAAAGCGGGATCGTCATCATAAAGCGAGATTTCGATGGCCCGCAACGTCGGCTGCTGGGGTACAAATTCCTGGCCGTACGGTGCCAGGGACAACACCGTCTGGGCATAGCCCGACCAAATCCAGTTGGTTCTGGCAGCCCCCTGGTTCAGCGTCTCGTCTCCAACCAGGCAAGCCAGTTCGAGACAATCAGGCACGCCGTTGGCTTCCGTATCGATGTTGTCATCGAACTCAGGAGCGGGAGATGCGCCCGGACAGACATCGGCCGCGCCGCAGACCTCATCGCCATCGTTGTCCTCGCCTACGGCACAGGTTTGCAGGCAATCCTGCAAGCCATTGTTGTCCGCATCGGCCAAGTCGTCGAGGCCGGGGCACTCGTCCGAGTCATCACAGATTGTATCGGCATCGGCATCACCGGATTCGTCCATGCCGGTACACACGTCGCTGTCATTGCAGTTGATGTCGCCGTCATCGTTGCCGCTGTCGTCGTCACCGTTACAGACATCGACGTCGTTGCAGTAACCGTCGGCGTCATCATTGCCGCTGTCATCATCGCCCTGACAGAGATCGACGTCGTCGCAGTAGCCGTCGCCATCGCTATTGCCCGCGGCGTCGTCACCATAACAAGCATCGAGATCATCACAGAAGCCGTCGGCATCCGCGTCGCCTACGAGATCGTTCCCCTGGCACTGGTCGTCGGCATCACACACGCCATCACCGTCGGTGTCATCGGGGTTATCGAGCGGACAAGGATCGATGTTGTCACACAACAGGTCTCCGTCGGTGTCGCCCGTGGCATCATCACCGTTACAGATGTCGATATCATCACACACATCGTCAGCATCGGCGTCACCCGTAGCGTCGTCACCTAAGCAGTCATCAATGTCGTCACACACGCCGTCGCTATCCGTATCACCGGTGGCGTCGTTACCGTCACATGCGTCGTAGCGATCGCAGACGCCATCGAGATCGATGTCTGTCCACGGCGTGGCGTTGTCGGGATCGCAAACGTCGCCAATGTCATCGCAGTCGATGTCGGCTTGATCGTTGTTGTAGTCGTAGCCACAATTGTCTTCCACATTGGGCCAACCGTCGTCATCACGATCGCGCTTTTGGCAGATATCACCTTGTCCATCGCCGTTGCTATCGAGTTGATCTGGGTTAACGATCAGATCACAGTTATCGCAAGCGTCACCGTGCGCGTCCCCATCGGAATCCAGTTGATCAGGGTTGAAGGTGAAGGGGCAGTTGTCGAGGTCGTCGCGCCAGCCATCGGTGTCGCTGTTCGGTTCCTCGCACGCATCCCCGATGCCATCGCCGCTGATGTCTTCCTGGCCCGGATTGTTGATGGCATGGCAATTATCTACTTCACATACGACCAGATCATTATCCACATCATCAAGAGCTGACGGCGGGACAAACTCACGGCTGATTTCAAATCCCTTCAAATACAGGTAGGAATTGGAATCGGTTCTGGGCTGTCCGAGACCGGGAGGATTGGGAACTTCTCTTTCCGCCATGGTGAAGCTGGACGGCGTCGTGCCGTGCTGCAAGTCTCCGCCAAACATGAAGGGGTTTAAACGCATCCCCATCTCACTGGTGCCGGGCCATTGAAAGAAGAAGTCCTTGTAATAGGTCCTGTCTTCGACAAACCCACCCAGGTTACAGGCGCTACCTTTACAATGAATCCAACCCCCGGTGTGATAATCAGGGAGATTGGTAGACCAGGTCGTTGTGGTTCCATTCAAGGTACCCAGCGCAGGACCCGAAGGGCCGTCTGCGCCGGTGTAGTCGAAGTGGCTGTACACATAAGCCAAACCGGGAGATCCGGCCACGAAGTACATGGATATGCGGTAGTCCGACATCACCACCGAAGTGCCATTGGTAGAGATGCCCGTGGAGGTTCCGTCATCCTGGAAGGTCAAGGTCACCGTAGAGGGATCACCCGCCGGATCGGGAGCCCAATCCGTGCCGTTATCATTGTCCGTGTCTACAGCAGAACCACCCGTCCCGGCTCTGTAGCCCCAGGAGCCATCGGAGTCGCCACCAATGGGTCCAGGATTACGGTCGCCTGCACCGTTGGCGGGCGTGTTACGGACATTCAAGAGACTTCCCGTCAATGCACTTCCAGAAACCCCCGAATGCGTCCAAACGGGATTCAGATCGGTATTGGAGATGTCATAGGTGACCTTCCAAGTACCCACCTGGCCTTCGGGGCCGCTGCAGCGATCACACGCGTCACCACCGGTAATCCCGTCGCCGAGTTCCATGCCATCGCCATCGCGGTCTCCCTGGTCGACATTGGGCACATCGAGACAATTGTCGCAGGCATCGCCCACGCCATCGCCATCGGTATCTTCCTGGCCCGTATTATAGGTGTTGGGGCAATTATCAACGTTGTTGGGCAGGCCGTCGCCATCAGGATCGACGTCCAAGAGTTTGCCATTGACGAAGAGACCGTCATCAGCCGCAACTCGTGGGCCTCCAGAGGGATACCTGCCGTGACCGAGATCTTGGTAGGAGAAACCAACAGTACGCGCCAACCCCATGCGCCAAGCCGCTTGGTTCATGACCAAAATACCGCCCTCAAGCAATCCATAGGCTCTCACGGTAATTGGCATGCTGTACTGCAAGGTGACGGACGCTGGCCCGACGCCATCCAAAATACCCGAGACCGTTTGATCCACGGGGAAGTCACCGCCGTCTTGACTGCCCAGGCTTGGGACCGTGAGGTCTCCTGTCAAGAGACTGGCTGCACCGTAGTTCACCAGCAAGGTCGGAGTCACTTCACCAACGATCACATATCCGTTGTCTTGACTTGTACCGGATGCACCCAAGCGCTGGGTCGTCAGTTCCATCTCCCAATACTCACCCTCGGCTGCATCCACCATCACATCTACTTCATAGATATAGGTGGGGTAGATTTTCCCCGTACCTGTTTTGCCAACGGATTCAGTTGCCGTCAGCGCAGTAAAGCGGGCCGAGAAATCACCCAGGGGGCCGGGTGTAAAGGCAGGCACATCGGCACCCGATCGCCACTGATTTTGCCCTGGAGGATGGAAGCTATCCTGACCGAGTAAATTGGTTTCATACCAATCCGTTCGATACCGAACAACCCCAGACCAGGCACCCGTGGTTCGGTTGCGTGTATCCACACCAACGATTTCTGCACCACTGGAAGCGGCCGGACCAGCACAAGCATCGCCGACGAGGTCACCATCCGTATCTAATTGATCATCGTTGTAGTCGTTAGGACAATTGTCGACATCGGCAGCAATGCCATCGGCATCCGTATCGACCAGGAATCCATTAACGAAGATGCCGTCCAAATTGATATCGCGACTGCCCTGGGCGCCATTTTGCTTATACCAACCATTGCTCAGATACCCGGAATAGCGACCGATGTAAGTGATACTGTTGTTCATCCCCATGCGGAAGGCAGCTTCCGAACGGTATAAGGTATTGGGAACCATTCCGTAAGCCATCACGCCAGCAAGCATGGTGTAGGAAATCGTCACCGAGGCCGGGCCCGTACCACTGAGGTAAGTCGGACCTGCACTCACATTGTTCTCAAAAAACGGAGTGTCTGCTGCGGATTGGTCTAACATCTCAACACCCAGGGTGAGATCACCGCTGTCCAGCACCGTAGGCACATGGTTGATGGCCACCGTAGCTGTCGCGGCGCCAATATTCACGATGTGCCGGCTACTACTATTCCCGTAGGACACACTCCCGGCACCGGCTCGATAGGCGCTCAAGTCCAGCTCCCAGTATTCGCCTTCATCGGCGCCAATGCTCACATGGATGTCGAACATGAATTTTGGATGAAGCGAGCCTTTATTATTCCAGGCAGACTTGGCGGAAGCCCTACCCGTAAATCGCGTATCGAAGTCAAGTGTAGTGTTCGATCCCGTAATGGCGGAGTCATGCTGAGACTGACCATTGGGTTGGTAGGCCGTATCTTTCACGGTATTGGTATTGCTATAGGAGGTTCCCAGAGGAAAAGAACCGGGTGCGTTACTTGAGCTACTCCAACCCGCCTGGGTCTTGTTGATGAGCTGGATGCCCAGCACCTCGGCGGCCTGGGCCGCTGGCGCCAACCATAAACCGCAGAGCAAGATTGCAATGGAGCTCGAAATCTTGCTTTTTTGACTCTTCAGGAAAGTATTCTCTCTACGCAGCTGCTTAACACCCATTTCATCCATCCTTATTTACAGTATCCAGGCACATTGACACTGCGCTATCGAATTGAAGTACCATCTGATCGCCAAGCTCAAAACTAGAAAATCCTCTGCCTCCTGATTTAGGAACGGATCCCTGCGCTTGCATTGCATACCTTGGGTATGCAATTGACATGCCAGGTAAATCAAGATTATTAGTGCCACAATTCAGGTGCTTACAAGGCTTTAGGGATTTCTATAGTTAACTATGTGAACATTATTTACAGCTATTGAGCAAATGAATCGCGGCCCGTAGCCGATACATTCAAAATATTATTCAAGTTGCACACTTGTTATATGTCTCGATAAAAACAGAGCTATACACGACCGCGGTTCACCTTATTGCAAGTATACTTTTTTTCAAACACGAGTACACTGTACGCACTGAAAAGCTCCAACAAAACTGATGTGCTAGTAAATTATGAATATGGAATTAAACACAGCGTGAATGCAAGAATTGCAATCCGTAGCCGATACATTCAAATTTCAAACGCAAACTGCGTATCGGTTGCACGTTCAAGAAGAAATTTTCTACAACGCGTCGGGACCCTCTTCTCCGGTGCGAATGCGGATGACGTTGATCAGGTCTGAAACAAAAATCTTTCCATCCCCCAGTTTTCCCGTATGGGCTTCTTTGGTAATGGCAGCCACGACCTCAGCTGCACGCTCGTCATCGATGGCGATGTCCAATTTCACCTTGGGTAGGAAGTCCACTTGATACTCCGAACCCCGATAAACTTCCGTGTGTCCCTTCTGTCGACCAAAGCCTTTCACTTCGGAAACCGTCATTCCGGCAACTCCAATTTCCGCGAGCGCATCTTTCACAGCATCCAATCGAAACGGTTTAATGATGGCCTCGATCTTTTTCATGGCAATCTCCGCTCCAGCAAGTTGCCGGTTCAAATTTCCTGACCCAAAGCATCGAAACTCTTACGTGATCATTTTCCCCGGCACAAATGGCTAGTAGCGGTAACCCGTTTCTTCGTGCAGAGCGAGATCGAGTCCCTGATTCTCGTCCTGAGCCGTTACGCGCAATCCGATTGTCTTATCGATTCCCTTCAAGAGAATGTAGCTGACCAGACCCGTATACACAGCGGTGACAACGGCAGCGCAGAGCTGCGTACCGAATTGGCTTCCTATGTTCAGGCTCCCTTGGTTGCCACCAAAGGATTCAGCGGCAAACACCGCGACCAGTAAGGTTCCCACGAAGCCACCCACACCATGTACGCCAAAAACATCCAGGGAGTCATCGTATCCAAACTTGCGCTTGAGGCTGGTCGACGCGAGGAAGCAGACTGCCCCCGAGACAATTCCGATGCAAAGTCCGCCAATGGGACCGATAAAACCAGAGGCGGGTGTGACCGCCGCCAATCCTGCAACAGCCCCCGTCGCCAGGCCCAAGGCGCTTGGTTTCTGGTGAATAATCCACTCAATGCCCATCCAGGTAAGCCCGGCTGCCGAAGCGGATAGGTGAGTCACGGTAATGGCCATGGCGGCGTCTCCATTGGCGGCCAGGGCACTGCCGCCGTTGAAGCCAAACCAACCCACCCAAAGCATGCCGGTACCCGTCAGGGTCATAGTGAGGTTATGGGGGATCATGGCCGTTGTTTGATAACCCTCGCGCGGCCCGATCACGATGCAGGCCACCAATGCCGCGATGCCGGCCGTGATGTGTACGACAATTCCGCCGGCGAAGTCTAAGACCCCTTTATCTGCAAAAAAGGCACCGTCTCCACCCCAAACCATGTGGCAGATGGGCAAGTAAACCAGGATCAGCCAAAGACTTGAGAACCACAGCATGGCCGAGAACTTCATGCGCTCGGCAAAAGCGCCGACGATGAGCGCGGGTGTGATAATGGCGAAGGTCATTTGAAAAGCGAAGAAAAGGACCTCGGGGATGTTCCCTGTGAGCGTGTCACCCGTGATTCCCAACAGGAAAGCCTTGGAACAGCCGCCGATGAAGGAATGCAGGCCGACCTTCCCCACTTCCATCCCCGTGCTATCGAAAGCCGCGCTGTAACCAAAGACAAGCCAGAGCACACTCATGAGAGCTGTTAGTGCCAGGCATTGCATCAGGACGGAGAGCACATTCTTGGTTCGAACGAGACCTCCGTAAAAGAGAGCCAAGCCCGGAATGGTCATAAAAAGAACCAAGGCCGTGGAAATCAGCATCCAAGCGGTGTCGCCGCTATCGAGAGTGGCGTCCGCAGCATGGGCTGAAGTCGCTTTGGCGAACATTAGAAATACAGGCAGGAAAACTTGTAAACTCTTCAATGCCAGTTTAAATCGAGTTGTTGGGATTGTCTTCGACCGTGTAGCGTGGGTTTCCATTCCTGCTCCGTCCCTGTTTTAACTGATGATCTACGATTTGTGAGTTCTGCACCGCCCCGCGGCCTTCCCCAATTCAGGAAGGGAGATAAGGAATATTTAATCCTTTTGCCCATTGTTTATTATCTGTGCTGATTTCAGCACAGTCTAAAAAATTGCAGCGCTCCCTGTCTTCAGGGAGCGCTGCGACTTGACCTCTCTATCTGTAAAACCCTTCTTCTTATGCAATTCCCTCCTTCGCGTCAGCTGCGGAGTTCTTTTCGTGTTCGGCTACGAGCTTGTCGTATTCCAACCCGTGTTCCTCACGCAGGCGCTCGGTGCTTATCATTCCGGTCAGCATGCTCTTATCAAAAGGAAAGACTTCTGGACGGAACGTGACGCCCCAGAGGTGCCAGATCAGCACGACGAGCACGGCCAAGGTCGCTTCATAACCATGGGCCACTCGTGCTGCAACGAGAACAACACCGGGGAGGTAGGTGGTTGTGAACTCTGGGAAGACCAAGATAATCCCTGTCCCACCGATCAACACACCACCGAGGAAGAGTCCCCAGTACTCGAACTTCTCACCGTAATCGAACTTTCCGAAACGGGGGGCCGGGCCCAAACCCATCTGATGTCGCAGGCTCTCAAAGATATCCTTGAAATCCTTTACAGTGGGCAAGATATCCGGTCGATGATGCGAGCGCAGCGTTACAAAGACGCCGTGCACCACATGCGCCACCATGATCGCGACGAATGCAAAACCACACACGCGATGGATGAAACGTGCCGAGAAAATGCCACCCCAGAAGTCGATCACGGCTCCGGCCACACCAGAACTCGGATAGCCTTGGGGGATCCCGGTGAGCACCAACAGAATGAACAAGAACGCCACTGCCGAGTGCTCCGCACGCTCCAGTTTCGTAAACCGCATCACGCTGGCAGGTAGCCCTTCAAAGATGGCCTCCTCGTCCGGCGCTTCGGCTCTGCGTGTTCGGTAATGATGGGTGAGCTGGATGATGATGTGCACAAGCAAACCAACCAGCATCATGGGAATCAAGAACTGATAGGCCATGCGAACGATCCACACGAGGACCCCACGCTCCGGTCCGAGCTCACCATGCCCCAACCAGGCACCGGCGAATTGTGTTGATGCGCCATCGTGGCACTCAGCACAAACCGCGACTACCTCTTCTTCTGTCAGAGGCCCCACATTGTGCGGGCCATGACAGGTGGCACAGGTCATGATCTCCGAGGGGTCGGTGCCTTCCAAACCTGACAATAAGTGCTGAAAAGTAAGCCCGTGAAAATCATCCATATAGGAGGTGACCACAGCGCCTTCTCGCTCATACTTGAGAACGAGCAGGCTATCATCCGAATGGCAATCGATGCACAGGGTCGTCACACGGGCGATCATGGGCAAGTCAGCCCCCTCGCCCCCGCCATGCGCCGGGTGACAGGTATTGCACTCTGGCAAGTCAGCGTTGGGGTCTGATTCCAAAGTAGCTTCCGAGTGACCACCGGCCTCGAAGTCCTCAAACTCCTCCTCGTGGCAGCTATCACAGCGGTTGAGAATGGTCAGAGGGGCTGTTTCAAAGCTGCTATCAGCGTGCGCGGAGTGACAATCCACACACATTGGAGCATCGTCGCCCTCGGAACTATGTTCTTGCAGGGTCTCTTCATGACAGGACTGGCAGAGTTCGGATCGCATCTGCGCATACTCACGTGCGCTCATGTCGTAATCGAAATCTGGATGGTCATCCACGTACTCTTCACCATGGCACGACTCACAAGCCAGGATCTCTCCGTGCGCCGACTTACGAACCGCAGCGCCATCAAACTCAAAGTAAATAACCTTGCCACTATCGAAAACGAACTCCACCTCGTCCGGATCCATATCTTCGTGACAATCCAAGCACTCCGCGTTCAGTTCATCAATTTCTTCGGGGAGCAAGTCCTGCCCCCACGCAGGAACTGCGAGGGGCAGGAACAACAGTACAAGGGCAACAACCGAGATACGCATGACGATCTCCTTAGCGAACATTGGCCAGACGGAAGACTCTTATGATCTTCTCGCTGACTCCATAAGCAACAGCCGAAAATATGATCAAGGGCAGACAAACGATGTAGGCCAATCCCTTGAACGGTGCGGCAACCAACCTTCCGAAGTCACGCAATGAACCTGGATCAAAGGTCATCGAGTCAACGACTGGCGCCATGCGCTCTTCTTCGGCCACGACAGCAGGGGTCTCGATTCCAGTCACCACTGCGGGACGAAGTGCCTTCGCAAACAGCATCCCGGTTCCGTAGATGGCGGCCGCAATACCGATTACCGGCAAGAACATGATGAACGCCAAACCGATGAACGGAGAAACCGCCAATCTGCCGAGTTCGCGAAGTGAACCTGGATCAAAGGTCGTCGCTTTAACCGCTGGCTCCGCTTTTTTCTCTTCGCATACAACAGCGGGGGGCTCGATTCCGGTTACCACGGCAGGTCGGAAAGGCTTCGCAACCAACATTCCGATTCCGTAGATCGCTGCCGCAATACCAATCACCGGCAGGAACATGATGTAAGCCAAGCCCATGAAGGGAGAGACCATCAATCTCACGAGTTGGCGAAACGAGCCTGGTTTTGCTTCGGCCGTCTCTACAACCTGCGCAGTCTCTTCCGTTTTTCTTACCAATTGATGGATCGTCGCAGTGCCTTCGGCAGTTTCGGACACCTCAGCGGGATCGTCGGCAACCACTGCGTGAGCCCAGGATGATTGATCACCGCGCAACGCAGCCAATGCCATTTCTTCCAGATCGTCCGGGGATACCGGCTTCTCCAGATATCCGTAAGCACCCAGCTTGCGCGCCTTCGCTTCAACCTCAGGGCTACCATAACCAGTAATGAGTACGAAGGGGGTATCGGGCTCGTTATCGTGCAACCACTCCAGCAATTCCAAGCCATCCGCCCCAGGCATCCGGAGATCGGAAATGACCAGGTCAACGGGGTGAGACTGCAATCCGCAAATCGCGCTATCTCCGTCCGCTGCGGTCGTTACCATTCGCTCATCCGTCGATAAGAGGCGCCTCCATCCTTCTCGGACGCCCTTTACGTCGTCCACGAACAAGATTTCTTGTCTATGTGCCATCGTGTTAGTTTCTCGTAGCGCTAGCATGTTGCACCTCCCGGGACCGCAGTCCCCACGTCAGCTCTTGACCTGGCGCAAAACACCAAGTCCGCTGTTCCAAAATCCGACGGACAGAGCGCACGACACGCTCCACGCCCGATGTGTCTAAATAGGTCTCTAAAAATTCCACGGAGCATGCGCTCAGATAGGCGGCCAAAATCACGGAAATGCCTTCTTCCACGATTGCCACCTTTCGCAAGCCGGGATACTCAAGGCTCAACCGGCTCAACACGATCAACAGTGATCCAAGTCGAAGCTCACTCACTCGGAAGATGAGTACGGCAATGGATGACAGGCGGTCGCTGTGGATCAACGCTTCCAAGTCGTGAAAGCACACGATGGGAAGTCCATCTCTGATCAAGGACTCCGCCAGTGCATCGTCTGCGGGGCCGCTTTCCAGAATGGCTATGAGGTTGGGTTGGTCATTCATTTTCTATCTCGTTTTGGTCGTCTCTAACAAACAAATGAAAACTCTTTCCACCTCCTCTCTAGTGCAAGCTGCGTACCAACAAACTGGTGGGAACCCTTCACTGGGGTCGATGTTCTAACTGATTGTAAATGCAAAGTTTTTCAGAGGGCCTGCGAAAGCGGGAATTTGGCAAATCGCGGCTAGTGTATGCAGGGCATATACGATCTCGGAAGACCGCCGTTTAGCTAAAAGCTGCCTGCCTCGCTAAGGCCTCGTTTTATTGAAACTTTTCAAGAGACATCACCCGATCGGCACTGCGAATTCAACCGTATACCAAACACATACACATTCCCAAAGGGAATGCAGCAGATCCAGCTAGAGGCTTGAGCAGGTGTCGGTTCAGGTGTCGGTGGAAGAAGTGTCTTCAGCGCCGTCTTCACCATTGTCAGAAATTTTTGGCACGCTCACTCCGTGCTTGCGCATGAGGGCGTGAAAATTCGTGCGCTGCATGTCGACCACGCGCGCCGCTTCAGTGACATTCCAGCGCGCTTGCTGAAGCGACTTGATAACGAAGAGCTTCTCGAGCCGTTCCACCGCCTCCGCGCGCAACTCCTTCTTCCGAGCCGCCAGGGCGCGGGCATCCTCGGGAATGTCTTCATTCTCAATGGCGGAGTGCTCACCTAAAATCGTGGGCAAGGAATCGATATCGATGAACTCCGTGTCGGTGAGAAGTACCGCACGCTCGATCACGTTCTCAAGTTCGCGCACGTTTCCAGGCCACTCGTGCACCTCAAGAGCAGAGAGCGCCCGCGGTCGAATACCTCCAATGGGTTTATCGAATTCTTTTGAGCATTTCTCGATGAAGTGGTGCGCAAGCAAGGGGAGTTCCTCGATCCGCTCGCGCAGCGGCGGCAAGGCGACAGTGAAGACAGCCAGGCGATAGTAGAGATCCTCACGAAAGGTACCGTTCTCCACCAATTCCTTGAGGTCCTTATTGGTCGCAACGACCAAGCGCACATCTACACTGACATATTTGTCAGCACCCACGGGTCGGATTTCACGCTCTTGAAGAAGCCTCAGCAGGCTGCTCTGAATTTGCGGTGAAATCGTAGCGATCTCGTCCAGGAACAGTGTGCCTCCGCGTGCGGACTCGACCAGGCCTTTGCGATCGCGCACGGCTCCCGTGAAGGCTCCACGCACATGTCCAAAAAGTTCAGACTCCAAAAGTGATTCGTTCAGGGCAGAGCAATCGGCCACAACATAGGGATTGTCTTTCCTGGGGCTGTTGTAGTGAACCGACTTGGCGATGCAGTCCTTACCCGTCCCTGTTTCACCAGAAATAAGAATCGTACTATTGGTAGGAGCCGCCTTGGCCACCAGCTGCATGACGACTTGCATCTTCGGTGACGAGCAAACCAATCCACCAATGCGATGCCGAGTCTCCAATTCCGAACGCAGTCGCTCGGTTAGGTTGAGGAGGTGTCTGCGCTCGAGAGCGCGGGCCACGGTGATCAGGAGTTGATCCGGTGCCACAGGTTTCTGCAGGTAATCAAATGCACCTTGCCGAATAGCATCGATGGCTGTCTCGATGGTCGCATATCCCGTTACGATCACAACCTCGGTTTCAGATGCGGTCGCACGCGCCTCGCGCAATACCTCCATGCCGTTAAGCCCGGGCATTTTTATATCGAGCAAGAGAAGATCAAAGTTTCCATTTCGTAAGAGTTCAATCCCCTCCTTCGGGTCACAAGTCGTCGTGACGTCGTAGCCTTCATCGCTGAGCACCCGTCGAATGCTCTCGCAAACCACGGCCTCATCGTCGATGGATAGGACCTTTGGGGAAAGGTCCCACTCTTCATTTACTGGCATAAAACTCTCCTTCAGCTTTCACTCTCTGCATCTGCAATGGCTACAGCGACGGGCAGGAGAACCGTAAACTCGGTCCAACTCTGTCCGTCGCTATCAATGATGATGGTTCCGCCGTGACGAGTTGCGATCCCATAGGAAATCGACAAACCAAGGCCTGAGCCTTGCCCGGCTGGCTTTGTCGTAAAGAACGGTTCGAAAACCCGCGCAACGTCTCTCTTTGAAATTCCGTGGCCGGTATCTCGAACGCGAAAGCGAACCAGAGAAATGGATCCACTATCGGGCGGCAAACCGTGCTCTTCGAAGTCCGCGCGCGGAACTTTATCTACCTTCATAGAAAGTTTCCCTCCCGGCTTCATCGCTTGAATCGCATTCAGCATCAGGTTGAGAAACACTGGAGTCATCTGACTTTTGTCGACCTTGATTCCGGGGAGGTCCTCAGCGACAAGGCATTCCTCCTCGATGTCCTGCTCACGGAGCTTCGGGCGTACCAACTTCAGCGTGTTCTCCAAAATCTCCCCAGGGCTGCAGACCTCCATGGGGTGATCCGTTTTCTGATCCCGTGAGAAATCCAGAAGATTTCGGATGATTACCGCACAACGGTTCGCCTCGTCCAAAATCATTCCCACGTCCTCGTATTCCTGCGACTCGGGATCGAAGTTTTTCCGCACAAGATGGCCGAAGGTAATAATAGCCATGAGCGGGCTATTCAATTCGTGGGCTACACCGGCCGCGACCAAGCCCACTGCTGAAAGTTTCTCCGCTTGCATGGCCTGATATTGTGCCGTGCGCACCTCCCTGGACTTCTCGTGCAGTTCATCCTTCAGGACACTGATCCACTCCTGCTCCTGGGCCCGCGACACGTGCATGTTCTCAACCATCTTATTGAATGAACTGGTGAGGACACCGATCTCCGACGCAGCAGGGGAAGAGATCGTCTGAGAGAAGTCACCACTGGCCACCTGTCGCGTGGCCTCGATGAGATTCCATATCGGCCGGTTGACGGTGACCTGAACCAAAACGAACAAGCCAAGCGATATCAAAATCAAGACGCTCATGGAAACACCGGCGGCTTTCCAACTGGCCGCAACGATGCGCTCCTCTGTAGGTTCCATGGACATGCTCACATCCAGAACCCCAAGGATGCTCTTGGTTTGCATATCCGCGTGGCATTCCTCCTCTCCGCAGCGCTTCTCGTTCTGGATCACACTGATCGTGGAAAGCATCTTTTGGCCAGCCTCATTCTCATAGACTCTAGAACGCTCGGCGATGGAGAGATGCCGAATGGGTTTATTCGCGTCATGGCACAGGAAACAGGCCTCAGCGTTCTTGTCCACCATCATTCCGACTTCAATCGGAGTGGATGAATGAGAGATCTCGCCCTCCTTATTAAAGAGGCGGATCCGATCCACGCCGGGGTGGCTCCCCACAGAGTAGATAATCTCCTGCACGCCTTTCGGATTGTCCTCGAGCATCTCGTGGGAAATGCTCAGGAGAAGCATTTCCGCGACGTTGTCGCTGCTGTGGATAACTTCTTCAAGTACCTGGCCGCGCTGATTGGAAATGAGTGTCGCCGAAAGAATGATCATGCCGACAGCGACGAGGATCGCCGCCGATAAAGAAACCCGAGTTCCCAGCGTCATTTGCTTCATTGCGACCCTTTCGTGGTGTTCGAGACACCGGAACGCAGTTCGTCCAGGAGGAATTCAAGGGTTAAGTGAAGGGGTGTCGACCAAGCAGACCCTGGAAGGGACTGCAAAGGATGAAGAGATCCGCTTTCTTGCGCACCCCTCAGGTCCTTCGATGACACGGGGGACTCCGCACAGATCAACTCATTTCCCTACGAACTCAACAATGAGGCGCTAGCGCCTCATTCTCCTCCTAACAGATGAGGACTTACCATTGTACTCGCTCCATCCAACCCGAGCAAACCAACTAAAGAAAGAGGTAGCTAGCCAAAGTGTACTTGCGCCTCGATCTAAAACCATAATTACGCAAGGGAAGGCGTGGGATGCATCTGAGGTTGGATCGTGCCTACCAACTCTTCGGAAACCTATCTAAATGAAGACTATCAAGAGAAGACAGTCCATTGTGATCAAGACGAAACGAAAGGATCTGCGACGTATTGCCATACATGGCGATTGGATCAAGAGCTACTGACTGGGTGTCTCATCCACTTTCCGCACCTTGAAGAAGGACATCAACTTCTTTAGTCCCTGTGCCTGGGACGACAGTTGCTCGGCAGTGCTCGATAGCTGTTCCCCTGCGGTGGCGTTCTTTTGGGTGACGCGATCCATTTTGGACATGGCCTCGGTGATCTGATTCACGTTGGACGATTGCTCGTTGGAGGAAGCGGCCACCTCCTTCACAAAGTTGGCCGTATCCTGGATCGCGGGAATAAGAGCCGTGATCAAAGATCCCGAATGCTCGGCAGCCTTGACGCTCACACCTGCCACTTCGCCGATCTCCTGAGCCGCAGCACGGCTGCGCTCCGCCAGGCTGCGCACCTCCGAGGCGACGACAGCAAAGCCTTTGCCGTGTTCCCCTGCGCGAGCCGCCTCGATGGCCGCATTGAGCGCGAGGAGATTCGTCTGGTAGGTGATCTCCTCCACGATGGAGATCTGTTCGGCGATGCTTTCCATGGCGTAGCCGGTCTCCTCCACGGCTTGTCCGCTCTCTTCAGCACTGGCACAACTCTTGGTAGCCATCTGCTCAAGCCGGTGGCTATTCTCGGCGTTCTGCAGGATGGAGGTGCCCATGTCTTGGAGCACCAAGGCAGCTTCACTTACTGCGGCGGCTTGTTCGCTGGTTCCGCTAGCGAGGCCCTGCGAGGATGAGGCCACTTGCTCAGCAGCCAGGGAGAGTTCCATGGACTGCCCGTGTACATTTCGAATGACACCGTTGAGGCGCGTGGCCATATTATCCAAGACAATCCCCAGCTGACCTAACTCGTCCTCGGAGCCGAATCCAGAGCGGCGCGAGAAATCACCCGAAGCGATACGTTCCATCTCTCCTCCAAGCTCGCGAATGGACCCCGCATAACCTCTGGAGAAACAGAAGATGGCCAGCATCCCGATGCAGAATATCGAAGCGACGAGGATCCCGAAGATCGGTCGCACTTCGGCGACGCGCCCTCCGTAGGCAGTATTCCGCGTGTAGGCGACCAGGATGTAGGGTTGGCCCTCGATGGCGCGCCAGGAAAAGAAATAAAGGGTGTCGTAGGCGGTGCTATCACCCTGGGTGAGGGTCTCTCGATCACGGCGAATGATGTCGAGTTCTTCGGAGTGCAGGGCCTCCTCGCCGTAGACATCGAACATTGTTTTCTCTGTGAGGTCTACCGTCTGGACGCGAATGGCAAGGAGATGCGCTAAGCGTTCCTGGCTCTCGATGGATCCCTCGACATCTAGACCGAATTTCAAATCCTCTTCGATCAGATCGAACATCTCCGCCTGTCTTTGAATCGTATAACGTTCGACGAAGCGCTCGGATTCTCGCTGTGCCATGGCCACACCGAACACGACCGCCGAAAGCACCAAGCCGCAAACAATCCCGAGGAGTTTAACTTGGATATTCAGTCGCAAGATTCCAGTGTCGCCTCTTTCCCATTCGGGCAACCAACGCTTGATCTCACGGCGTACCGGATCGAAGTGGCGCTTCAGGGAATACATTCCCGT
Source organism: Pseudomonadota bacterium (assembly GCA_003353845.1). Classification (GTDB taxonomy): domain Bacteria; phylum Myxococcota_A; class UBA9160; order UBA9160; family JADFDR01; genus GLO-12. The sequence goes on from PIVT01000014.1 coordinate 49,360, forward strand.
GATCTGCGTAACAACGGAGGCCAGCGCAATGGCGACAAAGAGAATACCCGCGCTCTTCTTCGTGAAGAGATCCGAATTCGAAAGCAGCGCCACATCCAACACCACAGCGTTGATGAGCCACAAACAAAAATAATTGAGATTCATCTTCCAGGGTGTGTTGATGCTGGTGACATACGCCTGTGTCACCTCCTGCGGTGTCAGGTCCGCGGGGCTCGGCGCATCCAAGAAGACTGCGATGGGTCGAAGCCAGTAACTGAAGATGAAATGGTTGGCGATGACAGACAAAATGCCGAGGCCGATGGCAATGACGGAGGCAATCTGAATCTGTGGCGGCGTCATGCGCAATAGCAAGGCGATGAATCCGATGAGAATGGTGGCGCCGATAGTGGCGTTGAACCCACCCGTCTGGATCACGCGATTTGTGAACTGGCGCCCCGAGGGCAGCGTTGGCGTTTCCATTTGCTCCATAACAGACCTGTCGCGTAGCTCAAAAGTAGAGCGCGTACCGTTAAACTATCGACATCGCATTGGATTTATTAAGAAATATGCTTGGGGAATCCTGCCTAAGGGACGTGAATTTAACGTACTCATGGTATGTTATGGCTCTCGGGCTAAGGCTGAGTTTAGAAAGTTTAGTGGTACGTTAATTTTTAAATTGAGACTAAGACGCCTGCTCAGCCCTTGAGACCGCAAAAAAGCGCCTGGCAAGCGACGACAAAGGCAGCTAGGGCTTCACGCAGCGCTCTCTTCAGGTCCCTTGGTGCTGCTTCATAGAACCAGGAAAGCCAATCGAATCCCTGTCCTATTTCAGATTTCGCGAATCACCGCTCGCGGATTCTCGAAGCGTGTATCGTCTCCCGACTCGTAGGGCTCGCTAAAGGTCAGTGGGATGGCCACCCTGCTCAAGACGGTGAACAGCAGTATCCCCACGGCCGCAATACCGATCCCGATCATAACCTCGGCAAGGGAGGGCACATACTCATAGACCTCACCGAGGGTCCCGGGCGTGAACCCCGGAAGAACGAGGCCGATACCCTTCTCGATGAACACGCCAACGAAGACAAGTACGCAGCCGAGATTCATGAGGAAGGTGTTCTGGCGAAGATGTGGAGTCAAGAGAAGGAAAAAGGCGATAATGTTGAAGAGCGCCCCGGTCCAAGCCCAGCTCACGAGGCTCACGTGACCCTCAATGCCTCGGAAATAATACTGCATGTGGACAGTATGGGCGGTAGCCGAGCGGAACTCTGTGATGACCTCGGCGAAGAAGAGCAGGAGATTGACGAAGAGAACGATGGAGATCATTTCTGCAATCTTCTGCAGTGCTTCCTCGCGAATATTGATATTGGCAGTTTTTCTCAGGATCTGAAAGGCGATCACCATGAGCGCCGGCCCTGCGCAGAGAGCGCTCGCAATGAAGCGCGGAACCAGGATGGCGGAGTTCCAATACGGGCGCGACGGCAGCACGTTGAAGATGAAGGCCGTCGTCGTGTGAATGCTAATGGCAGCGGGGATCGAGAACAGCATCAAGCTCATGAAGATGAATTTATTGTAGGGCTTACCGACGAAGGCACAGTAGAGGAAGTAAGTGACGATCACGATGTTGAGGACCAGGTAACCGTTGAGGATCATCACGTTCATCCCGATCATCGAGGTAGGCAGGTTTGGCGTACCGACGACAGGAAGCAAGTGCCAAAAGCGCTCCGGGCGCCCGAGGTCCGCCATGACAAAGAGGATGCACATCACCACCGCACAAATCGCGATGATCTCGCCGAGCACGACGATCTCCTTGATGGGCTTCCAGTGATAGACATAGCCGGGTACGGCGAGGGCCATGGCGGCGGCGGCGACACCTACAAGGAAGGCATAGGTTCCGATGAACATTCCCCAAGGCACGGGATCGCGCATATTCGAAACGATGTGCCCGTGCGCCAGTTGCTGTTGGTATCCGCTGACCCCGACGAGCACGAAGGCGAGCAGGATCGCGAGCCACATATAATAAGTGCTGCTCCCGAACACTATCTGCTTCACACTGAATCTGATGAATTTCAAGAAGTCCATGTCGCGCTCCCAAGAGGAAAAAAGTTCAACCTTTACCGCTCACATCAATCGCCATAGAAGTAAAAGAACTTCGGCCTTGTATCGAGCTCTGCCTTCAAGACGAAAGTTCGTTTATTCTCCATCAAGTACCGGATCTCACTATCGGGATCGAGAAGATTCCCGAACTTCCGGGCGCCGACGGGACAAGCTTCAACACAGGCCGTATAACGTCCTTGCCGCGTGCGTTGAATGCACCAGGTACACTTTTCGACGACGCCGTGTTCCCTGGGGCGATTACCCAAGATGTGCATATTGGGATTGATCTCCTCGGCTGGGATCTGCGGTTCGGTCCAATTGAAGTGGCGTGCTCCGTAGGGACAGGCCGCCATGCAGTAGCGGCAGCCAATGCACCAGTCGTAATCCATGACGATGATGCCATCGGGCTCCTGCCAGGTCGCTTGCGTCGGGCAAGCCTTCACGCATTCCGGGTTCTCGCATTGCTGGCAGGCCACCGGCAAGTAGAACTTACCCTCGGCAGGTACCTTCTCATGGTCGTAGAAGGGGTTCCCATCTTCGAAGTCAATCCGACGCAGGACATCGGTTCTCTCGAATTCGAGGACGCGAATCCAATGGATCTCCGGGCTGCGCGATTGGTTGTTCTCTTCGACGCAGGCATACACACAGCGTCGGCAACCAATGCAGCGTGAGACATCCAAGCCGTAGCCAAAGAGCACATCATCCATAGGGCCCGTAACGCCCAGCTTCACTTCCTTGCCAGAGCGTTTGGAGTATTTCTTCTCCAGGCGCTCGATGAGGCGGTCGAGTTCTTCAGGGGAAAGCTCACGGAAGTGCTTCTGGAACAACGCTTCAAAATCAATCTTCGCATTGGCGGCTGCAGGGACCCCGGTCAATGCGGCGGCTCCAGCTCCCGCCGCCTTGAGAAACTTGCGACGTGAGTGCGAGGCACACGCCGTCGTGTTCTTATCAATCTTCTTCATAGGGCACCTCTTCCAACCTGATTAGTGTTCGCAACTTCAGCCCCTTCACAGGTTGTGGTGGTGGCTTTGGAGTAAGAGGTTTGAATAAGGGAGCGTGAGGATCATGGCATACGACACACGTGAAGTACTCTTTGGCCCCGATCCAATTCCCCACTCGCTTGCCGTGAACACCCGCACGCCAGTCCGGGATCCTCTTCGCGTGGCAGCGAGTACACACGCGCCAGGATTCCGCCATTTGCACCGGAGAGTGATCGGAGAGGTGCAGCAGGTCGCGTTGATCATCTTGATGGCAGTCCAGGCACCAGAGGTCGCCGTGGCTGATCTTGATATTATCGTGTTCCTCAAGCTCACGTTCTCGTGGATCTGCGGGCTCGCCTTCATGGCAATCGTCGCAGGGAAAGTATTCGTCATCGATGGGTGGCGGATCGAGGAGCCGTGCCTCTTCGTCGGGCGGGAGTGGGCGGCTTGGATAAGGTCGTGGGTTGCGAAACTTCCCCAATTCAGGTGCAGGGAATATACGTTCATCGGAAGGCTCGCCTCCGCTGGAGCCGAGGAGAGATACTGCGACGATGGCCACGGCAAGGGTCTTTCCCCTTGCTCGCCATGATCCCGATCCTCGCCTTTTCCCCCAAAACTTATAGGAGTAGCCTATCATTGCCCTGTCTCCTCCGCTGCAACGAGCGGTTTCACATGATGGATTTAGCAGTCTGCGAGTACGATCTGCAGAAGTAAAACATACGTCAGGCTACACATTTTCATGCGTTTTTACTGACATACATCTTATCGAACAGAAAACGGCGCACCCCAACTAGAAACTCGACCAACACTCCAAAACCGATCACATCAGACCACAACGCACAACGATGTGGCCTGCGGCACCATGAGGCTTCCTCCGTCCCTTCGACCGCCCTGCGAGTCGATATACATTCCCTGGAAGCATATAAGATCTCGGTTCGTACGAGACAATATTTTGTAGCCGCCCGAGTGTCAATCAAGTTTACCGAACTGCGACGACTTGCCGCCTACCGCGCTGTTCGTCCTCACTGATCCATCCCATGCGACAACATGCCTCGGTTCTAACAGTGAATTTATTTCAGCACGCCATTTGCTTCATGTAGTCTGGAATCTTGCCTGCTTTGCCACATCAAGAATCCACATCCTGGGGGCGAAGGATTCATGACACAAGAATTTGACCAGTTGCGGGGTCAGATCGAAACGTTGACACATGAGGTTCACTCGATCCAGCAGAGGCTGGATACGCTTGAGGACCATGCGGGCAGAGAAAACGCGGAACGTCCCCCTGCTCCTCTCAAGGATGGGATAAGGCCCGAGCTCGCTCAGGCCAACACCGAGACCTCAGCAGACTCCAGCGAGTCGGTGCAAGGGATCATTTCTTTCACAGGACGCACACTCGTCGTGCTCGGCGGAGCGTTCCTACTTCGCGCCGTCACCGACACTTCGATGATCCCACCTCTCGGTGGAACCATCGCGGGTTTGCTGTACGGCATATGGTGGTTGGTGCAGGCCGACCGCACCGCCCAGGCGGAACGTCGGACCAGTGCAAGCTTTTACGGCTTGGTAACCGCGATCATTATCTACCCCTTGATTTGGGAAACCACTGCACAGTTCGAACTTTTGAGTACAGCCACAGCAGCTAGCATCCTCGTGATCGTTCACTACCTGGGGCTAGCGGTAGCCTGGCATCGAAAGTTGCAGGCCGTCGCTTGGATCTTCACACTCTTTTCCGCAGCCACCGCAACGGCACTTATTTTTAGTACCCATGACCTCATCCCCTTCAGCCTGGCTCTATTGCTCATCGCCTTCGGCATCGAATCCTTCGCCTTTAAAGACCAATGGCTGGCGCTTCGTTGGCCCATCGCCTTCACCTTGGATTTTTGCATCTTAGCCATGGTCTTGGTGGCAACACGCATCGACGGCCCTTCTCCAAGCTTTGCCCCACTCCCCGCTATGACGGTAATCGTCATCAGTTCTCTGCTTCCAACGCTCTACTTCGGGAGCATTGTCGCTCGAACCCTACTCAGTGATCACGTTGTTCGACCCTTCGAGTTCGTTCAAGCGTCCCTGGCCTTTCTCGTGGGGTTTGGGGGAGCGATCCGCGTCACCGCATTCATCGAGACCAGCTTGGTCCCGGCCGCTGTTTCCATCATCCTCCTGGGCTTAGCGAGCTACGCAGTCTCCTTTACTTCCATCGATCGCCGCTCGGGGCGGGGGGTCAACTTCTATTCCTACACGACCCTCGCCATCACACTGATCATTGTGGGGAACTTAATACTCTCTTCCGGAATCATGCTCGGGCTCTCTTTGGCACTGCTCGCCGTCGCGACGACCCTCGTCGGTAGGCATTTCGACCGAATCACGCTGAAGTACCACAGCGCGATCTACATGGTAACGGCTGCGATTGCTTGTAATCTCGTGGCCCTGGCCTCAAACGGATTGCTCGCAGACCCGACTCGTGCCTTGCATTCCGTCGAACCCTTTTGCCTCGGGATCGTCATGCTGGCCGCACTCTGCTACGGAGCGCTCGCTTCAACCTCCACCGAGAAGACATCTTCATGGTATACACTCTTGCCACAGGCCACCCTTGCCGCATTGGTGGTGTGGAGTGCTGCGGGGATTGCAGCAGGGACCCTGCCTGGATTACTGGGCTTGCAAAAATCATCTCCTGATGTAGATCCCGCTTTGATCGTAGCGACACGACCGTCGGTGCTCGCGATAATCGCCGTGCTGCTCGCATGGAGCGCTCGACGCTGGTCTCTCAAAGAACTGACATGGCTCGTCTACCCCATCCTGATTCTGGGAGGGGCGAAACTTGCGTTGGAGAGCTTGCAGCACGGACGGCCGGAGACACTCTTCGTCGCCTTTGCCCTGTATGGCGGCGCACTGATCGTAACTCCAAGGTTGGCCAAGCTGAACTTCTAGTTCGACGCTTCTTCCTTTATTTTCTTGCTCTGTGCCCGAACTTCTTCGCGTTTCTTCGTCAATTGATTGAGGAGATCGCTCACCTCGGCTTCGATCTCATCCAAATCAAAGGTGTGCCAGGTAATCGCCAAATGGTGGAGCTTGCCGTCAACTTCTTTGAAGAATGCATCCCTTTCACTCGGTTCGATTCGGCGAATGATGTATCGATAGAAACGATTGATCGAATGGATGCCACTGAGCGTCTCTCGGGCGATTTCGGGATTCTCTGGATAGTTGTCGCTCTCCTCATTGTGGCAGTGCAGGCAGGCATCGGCGACAGAAGTGATGTCGAGAACTTTGACGTCGATGGATCCATGGCAAGTGACACACGTAGGTCCCTGGTCTTCCTGTTTCTCCGCCACCACCTGTTGGAAGTGTTCGCTCTTTTTAAAACCGTTGAGAATCTCCTCGTGACAGCCACCACAGGTATCCACAACATTCTTGAAATGGACGCCGCTGGCCTCATCGGTTGCTGCAACTCCAGGAAAGTGTGACTTCTCCTTGTCGGCGATGCTGGGGTCTCCGCCATGACAATCGTCACAAGTGATATCTCCTGAATGCACGGAAGCTTTCCATTCCTGGAAGTAGTCGAAGATCTTCTTGTTTTGCACGAGGAACTTGGAGTTCCCGTGGCACTCGACGCAGGTATTGGGTTTAGCTTCTGCAGAAGCATCGCTGGAAAGCATTAACCCGATCGCAAGCAAGAGGCACGACAGGGAAATGGCGGCTCGGAACACAAGGAACTGTGCGCTACTGCAACGTTTCGATTGGATAGATAGTATTCTCATCTCGATCTCCTTCTCCAGCAACTCAGATAATACAAACTTCTACTCCGTCGTCCCGCAAGGAACATTATGTCCATTCAAGGTGGCCAAGACTCAATCTAACCAACAAACTGTGCCGAAAGCCATTGATCTCATCCGACGGTAGTTGATCGCTACAAAGATCGTCGCGACGGCGCTGCTTATGGCGTACCCTGCGCAGAAGTGGCGCGGTCAGTGGATGATGACCAAAAACTCGTCCTAAAGGAATTTTTCATGCAACAGCTCAGTGGACAGGACGCCCTGTTCCTGCACCTGGAATTCGACGGTTTCCCCATGCATATCGGGGGCGTCGCCATTTACGATCAAACCACCGCGCCGGGTGGCAAAGTCAGGTTCAAGGATATTCTTCGCACCTTTGAAGAGCGCCTGCACCGCTCTCCCATTTTTCGCCGCAAGCTGGCCATGGTCCCCATGTCTTTGGACCAACCCTACTGGGTGGACGATGAGAATTTCGATTTGGAGTTTCACGTTCGCCACATCGCCTTACCCCAGCCCGGAGATTGGCGGCAGCTATGCATTCAGGTGGCACGTCTGCACTCGCGCCCGCTGGATCTCAGTCGCCCGCTCTGGGAAATCTATGTCATCGAAGGCTTGAAAAATGTGGAAGGTGCACCCGAGGATAGTTTTGCACTGTTTATCAAGGTTCATCACTCGACCATGGACGGAACCGCAGGGCTTGAGTTTATCGGTGCCATTCACGACTTGGAAGCGAACCCCGCCCCCACGGAAGCGGCACCTCCTTGGACACCAAGGAAACTTCCGCACAACATCGAGCTGCTGACCCGCGCCTATTTCCGCAACATGCTAAAGCCCACTCAAATGGCCCGCCTGATAAGTGATATCTTCCCAGCATACCAGCGGATCACGCGCGGAAAAAAAGAACAGCTCTTCGAAGCAATTGAGGAAAAGCCGAAGACCCGGTTCAATGGAAAGCTATCCCCGCACCGGGTCGTGGATGCAGCCCGATTTGATTTCGAGGATTTTCGGAAAATCAAAAACGCTGTCAAAGGTGCAACCATCAATGATACCGTGCTGACCGTCGTGTCCGGTGCCCTGCGCAAGTATCTTAAGGCCAAGGGCGAACTGCCAAAACAGAGTCTGGTCACGGGTTGTCCCATTGATGTTCGCAATGAGACTGAACAATCCACTGGCGGCAATGTCGTTGGTTTTATGAATGTGGCGCTCCGAACCGATATCGCCGATCCACTAAAGCGGCTGCGACTCGTACACAAGGCGGCTCTTTCATCGAAAGCCTACGCCGAGGCATTGGGACCGCGAATCGCCATGGACGTGGCGGAGGCGGTGCCCGGAGGCTTTATCTCACTATTGATGCGTTTGGCAATCGGCGCGGGCATCGCCGAATCCAACCTGGTTCAAAATACCATGGTCACCAACGTGCCGGGGCCGCCCGTCGAACTGTACCTGACGGGTGCCGAGTTGGTGAATGCCTTTGGTGTGGGCCCGCTGCTACCCACCATGGGCCTGTTTCACACGGTGACAACCTTCGTGATGAATAAGAAGGGCACCATCATCATCGCCTTTGCGTCTTGCCGAGACGTGATGTCCGACCCGGAATTCTACGCAGATTGCTTGCGGGATTCCTTTGAAGAGTTGAAACATGCCGTCTCCACCACCGCCTCGACCAAGGCCGCGCCGCGTGCCAAGCCAGGAACCAAGAAGAAGACAAGCAAGGTCACGAAGAAAAAGACGGTGAAGACCAAGTCGAGCAAAACCCAGAGCACAAAGAAAAAGGCCTAGCCAATTTCAATTGGCACTTTCGATGGCTTCGGCTCTCAGTTTGAAGTCGCGCGGCTTGACTTGCGCGTACGTGCAGAGGCTGCCGACCTTTTGATGTCGTCGCCATTAATGGTATCGATGATTTCGTGGAAGGCCCCGAGCCCACCGAGGTGACCCTCACCAGGGCGCAGGGTGAAGCGTGCGTCGGGGATCAAGTCCACCATGTGCTGGCAGTGTTCCACGGGGATGATGGGGTCTGCATCCCCATGCCACATGTAAACCGGAACCCGAATGTCCTTGAGTAAGAATCCCCAATCCCGGCCAAAGAGGACACTGTCAATGAGAAACGCCTGCATCTGATCACGGCCACCGTTCACGAGGTCTTCGATGAACATCTGTCGCGTCAAGGGATTCGTGAAGAGGCGGCGGTCACCATGAGGCATTCGGCTGGTCACCAGTTGAATAAGTGGATCGGCCTTGGGTGCCAACACTCTGATCAGGTTGCGCATGAGAAGATTGAGGGGAGCGCGCGCATGCTTCATGACGGGCGAGGCCATGCGCGTGGCGGTGGATACGGCTCCCTCCGCAGCCTCCGGCCCGGTAGAGGGTGCCAGGCTGCCCAGGATCACGGCGTTTCTCACCCGATCGGGCATCTCGGCGGCACAAGCCAGGGCGTAGGGGCCGCCGCCGGAGAGACCCACAACATCGAAACCTTCGATCCCCTTGCCGATGCAGAACTCTTCGACGTCGTGAGCCCAATGGACAATGGCTTCGTAGAGATGTGGTGTGGAATCGCCGATGCCCGGGCGTTCGATGGCGATGATCCGGATGTCGCGCTCGCAGGCCCCCTCCCGTGCGTCCGGCGCAATTTGTCGCCTCGCTCCGGGGCTGGCGTGAAACCAGAGCAAGGGCCGACCCGAGGCAGGACCGTACTCGGCATAGCCGAGCTGGCGGCCGTCCCTTAGGTGAAAGGTTCCCTGCAAGCGAGGGGGGCGAATTTCGGGCATGGAAGCTCCTTCAAGATCGGCCTAATAAGAGGGGGGGACTCTGCAACGGCCCAGCAACAGCGCCCGTTCAAAAAATTAGCATGCTGAAGCCCACTTGCCTCTAGCCCGAACTAGGTTGGTTGATCAGAAGAGAGCCGCACTGCCCTCTCTTCCCTGGGGGCAGAGAGCGAACATCAGCCCTTGCTTTCTAGCTCTTGAAAAAAGCAGGCCCAATTAGAGAGTGGAAATGAAAAATTTCTGTATAGTCAGAATGACGATGGGGGCATGATGGGGTTCAAAAACAAGATCATAAGAGTTCTCTTCCTGACAGTGCTTGGCGGCATCTTTGCGACGTCGGCTCAGGCGGCGTCTTTTTATATTTCCCTGGCAGACGGGTCAAACCCCAACTCGACGGGCGTTGCCATCGATTTGTACCTGAAGAACAGCGAGCCCTTCTATGCTTTTACTACTTATGCATGGGAAGTCACTGCCGTGGGTGACATTGCGCTCACCGGTTGGACCCCCAACGAGGGATCACCAGCCTGGAAGCAGTTTCCTGAAAAAATCTCCGGCACCCAGGGCGAGTTCGCGATCACACCAGGACCGATACACATCGGAACCTTCACGGTGGATGTAGGTACGGAACCCCATGAACTCTGGGCAAGTTCCAATCTCCAGGACGTGGTGGAATATAAAGGCTTCATCACTTCCCGGATTGAACCCATGCTGCTTTACAGCAGTTCCCAACCGGGTGTGCTCAATCCCATTCCCGAACCCGGCTCAGCTCTCCTCTTCCTCTTGGGCCTCGGACTCGTGAACCTGGCCGACCGTCGAAAACGAACGCAAAATCGAGAGTAAAACGAGCTAGAGAGCTACCACACCAAAGAGCTTCTCGTGAAAAGTAACGGCAAGTGCGAAGAGCACCAACGCGAGCACGATTCGCCAGATCCCAAATTCTGAGAGGACCAGGCTATTGCGTCCTTGAACAATGGCCATCAAAGGAATCGCCGAAGTCTGTTCAGCAAAGCGCTTCCAATGCTCACCGTGCGCACGCGCACGACGCGCATCAATCGTAATCTGGCCCACTCCCGCCACAAAAAGAAAAGTGCCAAAGAAAATCAGTGAAGCGAGATCCCCTTTTTGCACGAGGTGTACAAACGCCCAGATACAAACGCCGGACAAGGCGGGGTGGCGCGTAATCCGCAGGACACCCTTAGCCACTCCGTCCTTTTCGAGTAGGGCGCCACCGGCGACAGCCGTTGGGCTCGGTGTGGTCATCCCCACCCCTACCAAGAGAAATGCGACGAGCAGAAGAATGAACCCCACCGGCCCGAATCCTGACGTCATGTCCCAGCATTCAATGATCGAACTATTATGGGAATAAGCGCGGCACAGCCATACGACCCCCACAATGGAAAGAACCGAGAAGAGTCCCAGGTACCCATTCTCGCCCAGTCGCTGCACGAGGGCATCACGCATCCGTGTCCCGGAAACAAAGATGTGAATTCCGATAAAGAAGAGAGACGCCAGAATAATTGATGTCATAAAACCGCCCTCGCCCGATTTCTTGGTTGAAGGTTAGTTCTTCAGCTGCTAGAAGACGCCGGTTATTCGCTTTTTAAATAGCATTGCCGCCAGTCTTCCAGGAAAAGCTTATACCCCAAATATCCAAAAATTAACGGAAAGACAAAGTACTGGTACTGGGTCCAAGCCAGAGCAAGCAACGTATCGGCGACTCCACCCGGCATGTTTGCAAAATGGCCAAACACCTCTGAAAAAGAAAAGACAAAAGTTGCAGCCGCTGGCGCACCGCAACTGAGCACGGGTACCAAATAACGATAAGGTGAACGCTTCTTGTTTAGATGGAAGAAATAGAAAGTCGATACCACATTTATAAATGCATAAACTTCGATGGTGAAAAACGTAGAATTGTGATTGACCGTACGCAGATCAACGGCGCCGAAAGAACCCAGCATCCACCAATACATATGCAACACGCTCTCACGCATATAGTCGGTATACGACACCACATCCTGAATCGTATGAATATCAATAAAAACAATACGGGAAAAAATCACCCAGGGAATTTCCCACACGATGTTCGTGATGGCATAACACAGCATCCAGATCACCAGGCAGTCATGGTAGATGCCCATTTTTGAGCGGCTTTCATTCTTTTGCGTCAGCAAACCCAAAAGCCATCCATTGAGCCAAATGCTGACGCCATAAAGGGAGACCCTGGCACTCGTAAGGAAGTCCACGACGCCAAGGAAAAACAAGGCGCCCATCACCCCGACGCCACCCCACCAAAAAAGCGTCCATAGTAAAAACTGCTTTCGGGCGATTGGAGAAATCGAACGTTCAATGGGCTGACCTACCATCTCAAGATCCGCTGCCTGCGCTGAAAGGTTCATAGGGGTCCTCTTTTGCCAACTTCTTATTTTACAGTGCTGTAAGATTAAGGCTTTTTAAACCGCAGTCAACCTGAAGGGGTGCCCTTCGACCCGAAATTTGTCAGCGGTGCGACCCACCAGGCGAGCGTCAAGAAGCCAGGACGAGGATCCCGATACCGAGAACACCGAGTCCGAATAGTTCTCGACGTGCTGGGAGCAACTGGAACGGGAAGCCTAGAATGCCGACGACCAGTGCTCCCACCGATGCCTGAATGAACACTCCGCGATCAGGGTTCGTTCTCCATTCAGGAAGCCACATGCAGCCAAGCAAGCTAACCGAGATCAGTCCGACGACCAGGAAATACGACGCTGCACAGATCAGCTTCGATCTCTGATCTGAGTTGACAATGGCATAGGCCAGCGCAGGGAATAGAACATAGAGCCCTGCGTAGAACCCGATGGTCCAGACGGATCCGTACTTCATCGATGAAGCCGTCAATGCACTCAAACCAGCTACCCCCAGGCCCACGATCCCGACGGAACTCACAACTCGATAGAAGACATCTCTATATAAACTCAAGCGCAAACCTCAGTAAGGAAGGATAGCGTTTCGTCGGCGGGTCCGACGTTGGTGGGTACGATGGCGGCCATAAAATCCGTCACTCCGATTTCCCGCAGTTGCTCGATCCGTGCACGCAACTCGGTTGCATTTCCAACGAGAGCCAGTTCCGCGGGACCCTCGATCCCCTCTCGATCGAGCATGCCACGATAAGAGGGCAGCATTCCGTACATGGCCAATTCGCTGCGAATTTGCTCGCGTGCCGCCTCGGCATCATCCGTCAAGACGATGGGAAATCCGGCGACCACTCTAGGCGCTTCGCGGCCAGCCTCTTTGGCTGCATCTGTAATGCTCGGAATAATATGATCCGCCAGGGTTTTGGGTCCCGTCATCCAGGTAATCGTTCCCTGCGCGAGACTTCCGGCCAACTTTAGCATGGCGCTTCCCAGGGCAGCAATCAGCAAGGGCACTGGATCGGCACCTGATACTCTCATTCCAATTTTTACGCGATACTGCGCGCCTTCAAAATCTACATTCTCTCCGCGCAGCAACGGTCCGAGAACCTGAAGGTACTCGCGCATGTGACGCGCCGGGTGCTCGTAAGAGAAGCCGAGCAAATCCTCAATAACAATTTTGTGAGAGAGGCCAATCCCCAGTGCAAATCGACCCGAGCTAGCTTGTTGGGCCGTTAGTGCCTGCTGAGCCATGGCGGTTGGATGGCGAGGATAAGTGGGTACCACGGCCGTCCCGAGTTCGATCCGCTCAGTTTCTCGACCCACCAGTGCAAGCGTGGTAATCGCTTCGAGGCCGAAGATATTGGCCATCCACAAACTTGAGAATCCCATGGCCTCCACACGCTTGGCGTAGGCTACAACTTCGTCGATTGTTTCGTGGGGTCCATCGGTCCCACCGAGCATGACTCCAATTCTCATCTCCCGAACCTCCTTCGACCAGCAGACACAAGCGGCGTTTCCGCATCCGGTAACGCCCATTATGACAAATAGACGTGACTGAGTCTCAATTCATCCGCTTGAAATCAGCCCTCCCCGCTCCATTCTCTTGGTTGGGGGTCGGTTATCTGGCCTCTGGGAAGTCATTTGGATGGGGGAAATTAGCGGTGTGGACAACTCGCTTGGGTTGGCATTGCCATGGATTGACGCCACAGGTGCATTGGGAACCAGGAGGAATGATACAGCGAACTGGTTCAGGCTGTGGAAAGTAGAGGCATCGCTAACGGGTGCTAACTGATTTAGAAAGATACTCGGCCGGTACTATTTGTTCTGGTGACAAGTAAGGCAGAGTTCTGATCCCACCATTGTGATTCGAAGTAGCTGGGGGATGGACGGATCATCATTGTGAACATCGTGGCAGGTGGCACATTCGATGTAACCATCGAAAAATACCAGCTCCCGAGGATCAGGTCCGGAAAAAGAATGGCACTTGGAGCAGTCGACCACCTCACCCATGAGGTGACCCGCGGTGGGATCGTTCCAGTCAATGCTGATGGGGTGATCGTCTCTCAAGTCTGTACCGATGAGCCCGTTCCCGCCGATGGTGCCCGTGCTCGGTGGTGGCGCACCACCGTAATTATCGACGGCAATGGTTCCATCATGACAGGAAAGGCAGAGCCGCGAAACGCCTGCGGGCTGGCCTACCGGGGTATCCATGGTGGGGCTCTCATAGGTTTGGTAGGTAGCAACGGTAACCGTGTGATTCCACAACGGGGCATCCGGGATGGTGCTGTCAGCGTTGTGAGGCGTATGGCATGGATCACAAATGGTTCCAACCGCAACTGAGAAGTCATGAGCACTATTTTCGATGCTAGCGCCGGCGAACGGGCCAAAGCACATGGCCAGGAATAAGGTTCCTACGATAGTCAGATGTCGTTGGCAGCGTGCACGTAATTCAATCACTAATAAATCCTCTCTACCGTTATTACGCAAGTTTCGTGCCAGAGAGTTCACTCCTCCTGGAAAAGCCGCATGCGTACCGGCGATCAAGCTGAGAGTAGAGTCCCTCTTGCTGGTAATGCATCGCCCACGCTATCTAGCGGTCCCCAAAGGAACGTGATGGATTCTGAGTAGTAGATATATTTTCAATGGGAAGCAGGAGGGTCACCCCAGGTACTCTCTTGCCAGTGCTGTAGTTTGTCACGTCAACTATAATGTGTCGTGGCAGAATGCCACAAACCGGACTGTCGATCCTGGTAACGGGTCCGACTGGTTTCCTTTTGCTGTCAAGATCAAGCTCTTCGCAACCAATCTTTTATGCCAGCATACTAGCACTTTCGCGTTCTCTAGGGGACGTGTGAGGTTGGCGGAAAGCGATAATCAGGAGCATGGTTAGCACTAATCAAGAACCGAGATCGGTGCCGATGAGGTTTTTGCGAGGGACAGGCGTAGTCGTAAATGAATACGGAGCCGGCGATTGCGTCGCTGACATAGATCTGTCCCCCCTCATAAGTAATACGGAGCGGATAGCTGTTGGTGTTTTCGACGGAGAGGTCGGGCGGAGGTTGGCAAGCGGAGATACCAAGCATGAAGAAGAGGAGGAAGGCAAATGGGAAGACCGCTGCGGTAGCGCGGCGGACACGTAGGCAGACATGTAAGAGACAAATGAAGTGCCATAATGAAAAGCAGTTTAAATAACCGAAACCACTCGATTCATACCTACAACCTTCTACAATCTTTCCCGCACGCTCCAGTGAATACTAACCCGAGCCATTCAGGTGCTTCATAAATCAAGTTGGCGCCACCCGCACTATGACGATCCTTGTCTTCATCAGTCTTCAATGGTCGCCTGAGGCAATGCGACATTCCAGAACTTCACATCATCGAGTTCACCCACGTAAGATAAAGCGCTCAGATCGTAGAACCCGTTTGTGTTCCAATAGGTAGCGCCACCGGAAGGAGAATCGGCCCCTGAGAACGATGGCCGGCCGCCGGCAGCAAAGTACGAACTTACGTGCCTGAACAGCGAGCCATCACCGACCAGGTCTCCACCCCAGAGGTGCGGATCGGCGAGCATGATGTAGTCGCCAGTGCCACCCATGTCGGTCTCAGCTGCAAGCTGACCATCGATATAGATCCGGATGAACTGTCCGTCCCATGTCCCCGCCACGTGCTGCCACACGCCAGGCTCCAGGGTGACTCCATATGAGGGGGCGCCGGAAGCAGCTGTCTCTGTTTGGGCAAACGAGAGCGCCTTGAGATTGGTCGGCAAGGTCGGCGTTGCTGAGCTGTCGCAGGTTGCTTGATCGAGGGGCTGCAGGTACGTGCCCTGAATGTAGCCCGCGGGACTCACCGGGTGGACGGTTTCTGGCCAACTACCACCCCAGGGATCACATCGCTGATCGGCAGGATCTCCCACCGCAACCCAGAACCGCAAGACATCGTGTGTCGAGTCTTCGTCGGTGCAGTTGCCGGCAATGGGATCACCGTCGTCACTGAAACGCATGATGCCAAGGGCCCAGTTCTTGATCCATAACTGAGTGGTCAGGATGTCTCTTCTCAGTGCGGTGTTCAGGCCGAGATCTTTGCCCTCCTGGCATCCAAGGGCGGTGGGTTTGATCCAAACAGCAAACGAGAACTCACTAGCTGGTTGCATCTCCTGAACAATCACAGGAGCGCCGCCAGTGCTGTATGTCGCCGGAGGGAAGCCGTCGTCAGGGTTGATCGGATAGTTCAATTGAACGGCACCCTTGTCGCTAACTCGGTCCATGTTGACCGCGTTATCGCCTGCTGCCGCGCCTGGTTTCGTACTTGCTACCCATTGAACGTTGCGGGTAAGCACACCATGCATGTCCTCTTGCGTGCCCAACGCACCACTGCTGGCGGCGACCGACCCCGCGCTTTCGTTGAAGTTCCAATTCAGTACTAGCTCAGTAGCCGAGGCTTCCGGCGGCAAGGCAAGGGTGATCGCCGTGTTATCGGCGGCACTGCCGAAAGCGTCAACAATGGAGCCAGTGACGGCGGCAACGGCACAGACCCCCACCTCTGATAGATCGATGGTGTTGTCCAGCGTCAGAATCGCGACGGTATCGCCAGCCGTGTGGGTAACCGATGAAATGACTCTGGCACCGCAATCCAGGGTGAAGTCCCCGATCTGTAGATCACCACCGCCATTGGAGTAGGCCTCTTCGAAAAAGGTCACGAAGATCTGGTTGCTATCACTCACCATCCCGTTCAACCTGAGCTCAGTACGACCATAGAGGACGTCCTGGAGACTGAATGGAGGCGGAGCAGTGACCGCGACGGGCCACGGGCCCGCAGACACCTCTTGCGTTTCAATGGTACCGTTGGCGCCGTTGACATACGGACCGAGCACGCTGTCGTACCAATCCCAGATTGAACTCCTGCGCGCGGCCAGCGTGTCGGTGTCGAGATCGTCGGCTTCCAGCGGTGCACTCAGCTGAATCGTCGCAGTGTATTCCCCGGGTATGTGCATGACACCGGAGATACTTTGACCATTGTTGTTGTGATCGAAGAACCAGAAGTCCTCCGCATCGACGGCGTTTGAGAAGACGTCAGTGTCATGGTCCACGGAGCCAAAGATCCCGATGGAGTCATCTGTTTCCTTGAAGGTGACGGTCAAGAGATCACTGCCGATATGGCCTTCCACTGAGAGAATGTCCGGCGTGAAATCGGGCGGGTTGAAATAGCTCTCCCATCCGCTTGCGGTGACCGCCAGGCGTGTGCCGCCGTAGCCTCCTTTATTGTCCATTTTATGGGGAGAGTTGGTCAGGTGGCAGGAGGCATTGCCGCAGCTCATTCCAGCGTGCTGTCCACCGGCGTAATAGTGACACGCGCCACAGAAGGAGTTCCAGTGGCCACCGTCCGCACAGTTCTCACCATTGTTATCGGCATCGTCACCGGTTCCACAGTCACCATAGACGGTGACGTTGAAACGCTCGCGAATCATGCCGCCCCGATTGGAACCGTGGGCTTCATGACAGTCGGTGCAAGACAAGACGAAGTTGATGCCGGCGTTACGCTCGGCGGAATCGTAGGGCCAGCGCATAAAGTGACCGGCACCTCGCCCGCGGGTCACATAATCCATGCCGAAGAGCACGTCGGGGTTCCCGGAGGTGCCCCAGAAACCGGAGGTTCCCTCGCTGCTCACATAGGCGGGTAGGTTCGCACTAGCGAAGCCGTGCGCCGTGCTCCAGTTGATCGCCTCGCTCTCGGCACTCATCTGAGTCGTGTGGCAATCGAGGCAGAGCGTCGTGTAGTCGGGCAACACGTCGCCGCTGTACTCGGATTCGTAGTCTCCACCCGACTTCGGTGGCCGATACTGCGCCTCCTGATCAAAGGAGACTGCCCCGCCGCGGGCCATGCTGTAGTAATAGCCACCAGTGCCCGATCCCTGCGCCGCGAAGTCGTCCATCTTCTCGCCGGGTTTGGCGCCCCATAAGGTCTTTCCCATTGCGCGCGGGTTGTTTACCGGGTCGCTGAAGTCGGGTCGGGTTACCGGTGAATAGCCATCCTCTGCCTCCCAGTACTTGCCAGTGACGACGTGTGGGTTGTGGCAGGAGGAACACTGAATTTCAAAGTCATTGCCATTCTTGGAGAACATCGTGCCCAGGTTGTGACTCTCCGCCCGGCCAAAGGACTCTTCGATATCGTTGGCAGCTCCGCTGTATCCCGGACCACGGTGAGCGGAGAGAGAATCGTTGGTGATCTTTGAATCGGAGTGGCAGTTGAAGCAAAGCCCATCGACCGTGCTGGCCCCCTGCGCTTGGCTCAACAGTTTGACGTTGTCGGTGCCGTGGGCGTTTCCGTGGCAACCCGTCGTCTCACCGTCTCCAAGACAAGTCGGCGGGTTGCCGCCGTACTCGGGCAAAATCAGATTGTGCGCAGAATCGACCCAGAGGCTACCTGGGAGCCCTTCGACGTTGGGCGGGGCCACACCGTCGCTAAAGGGTTGGCTTGGAATTGCCAACGCAAGCGCGCCATCCGCATCGTGACATCCGAGACAGAACTCTTCCACGCCTTCCGGATTCAGTGGATCGTATTCGTAGACCGTTGTGTCGCCGTCATCGGGGTCCATGAGCTTGACCGTGCCGGAGGTGTGATGACGGGTGTAGTGACATGCCTGGCAGTCCTCATCCTGTGGAACTCCGCGAACGTGGTGTGAGTTCATTTCGAAGTCACCACCCGCTGCTACCACTTGGCGTCGAATCGGATCCGCGCTGGGCTGAGGTTCGGAATGGCATCCGGTACAGCCCGCGGGTTGGAAGCCCTTTGTGTGCTGATGGCAAGTCGTGCACTTTTGGCCAAGATTGTGGTGCGGATTCTCCATGGAATCGTTTCGCCAGTGACTCGTATTCTGATGACAGCTCTGACACACGCCGCTGTAGGGCGCCGAATCGAAGACATAGGTATTCAAGTCGCCTGGATCGTTCGGGTCGTCGCGGAAGATGGTGGGCTCCACGGCGCCGCTCACATACTTCCCCAT
>PIVT01000486.1 GCA_003353845.1 Pseudomonadota bacterium
GACCGTTTATCACGCGGGGCCACCTTAGACAGCCCAAAGCAAACGAAACGGACCCTCAGTGGTTTACTGCAGGGAATGGACAGAGAAGTCTTTGGCGTGCTCTTTCTTAATACCCAACATCAGTTGATTGAGTTTGAGATCTTGTTTTATGGCACCGTCAACTCGGCCAGTGTCTACCCAAGAGAGGTCGTGAAACGCGCCCTACTTTGGAATGCCACATCGGTCATTTTATGTCATAACCACCCTAGCCTATGCAGCGAGCCCAGTCAGGCGGACCGGCGCATCACACGGCAATTGTCGGATGCTCTGGCACTGATTGACGTGCGCATCCTCGACCACTTTGTGGTCGGTGAAACCGTCACCTCGTTTGCTGAGCGCGGCTGGCTTTAACTTTTACTATTCCCTAACCGGAGAGGTCTTCCGGTGGGAGGCCTTTTGACGTTTAACTCAGGAGGCCAACATGGTCCAAGTACCCGGCACACTCACCATCAAAACCGTTAGCGGGCGTTATGGCGACTTTAACGTCGCCATGCTCGATACCGACATTGGTCAATTCTCCGTTCGAGACGCGGTCTTAGATGAATACAGCGAAGGCACCTATCAAGGCACCTTTGGATTACAACGTATTTATCCGGGCAGCTATCAAACCAGCAACCGATTTGTGATTGAAACATGCGCCGAGCTTAACGGCATTTGGCTCAGTGATTACAAAGAAGAGGCGCTGCCACGAGACGAGCCAATGGAAGAAGATCCGTTAGCCAAAGAGCGCAAGGCGCAGCAACAGCTGACCGAGCAGCGAGACGTGGCCAGTCAGGCGTTGGCGTCGTCCCAAGAAACCCAAGAGGACTTAGTCAGCTTGTTTGGGGCGCTGTGGCCATTACCAAGTCACATTGGTGACATCGTCAAGCTCACCCCAGAAGTGGGGCGAGAAGTGATGGGCAAACAACTGGCTTACCTCAAGCGTCGCATCAATGATGAACGCGTGTGGAAGTTTGAGCCCAAAGCGCAGCATTGGATGCGCCTTCGTCTTGATGAGGAGGCAAGCTAATGGCCGTAATGCACCCGCGCGTGGCGCACAACTACCTCAAGGACGGGTA
>PIVT01000487.1 GCA_003353845.1 Pseudomonadota bacterium
AGGGACGGGCTGACTTGGGTGACTTGGGCCGGGATCATCGACGGCGGGACAGACCAATCTTGGTGTTTGAAACGATGGGATAGGGCTTTAGGGGTTGGTCCAGGGATGGGGGCTTCGGAAGAGGGAAGGATTGGAGCAAACATGGAAATGGCGTCGAGGTCGAAAATGGGGGATGGCGGTAGTCTTGGAAAGGGCCCCATTTCGTCGGGGAGGGAGGGGTGCTGAGGGTGCTGGGCAGAGTTGGTCGAGGGAGGACGGCTCAGGAGTGGCAGTGGGTTGGCTTCGTCGGCGGCTGGGCCAGAGAGAGGCTTCGAGGGAGTCGGCAACGGGGGTGGCGGCTTGGGAGAGGCGGGTGGCGGAGAAGGCGGGGCTTTCGAGGCGAGGCTATAGTGCCGACCAAAAGGCCGAGCTTCGCCGCTATAGATTTTTGATATGGGGTGACCGAGGTAGGTGCGCGCTCCAATGCGGTTGGTTTCTGCAGTTTTCGATGTGAGCTGCCGCTGAAATTCGCCGGCGGACTGGAAATTCCTGGCGGCAGCCGAGGACTGGACAGACGCCTCAAGGGCGCTGACCTGGTCGGAGAGGACGGAGTATCTAGCCAAGTCACTGTGCGCGTTTTTGAAGGACTCATCAAAATGGGCTAGTTTGGCTTGGGCACTGGAGACACGTTCCTCCTCAAGGAGCTTGGCGGTTTGGGTCTCGGACACGATAACTTTGCAGTTGCTGTATTCGCGATTTGCTTTGGCCTTGACCATAAGTTTAGCAAGGTTTTCCAACGAGGCAGTGTATTCTGGGGACGGGGCAAGCTGGGCGACGAGTTCAGAACGGGGGTCGGGGGTCGCTAGTGCTTCGGCTTCTTCGGTTGCCAGGGCGGTAAGACGTTCTTCCATGAGTTTCTGGTAGCGGATCGCTTCGTCATATTCGTCAGCCTCGCCTGCTTCTACCATGTGAGAGTGAAGCATGAGAACTTCCGGGTCATTTTGGAATTTCTTGGCGGGGGATGAGCTAGACGACGATGCCATTGTTCAGCGACAAAACCCTAACCCTAACCCTGGTAAGTAAAAGCGCCAGCATCCAGCCCATGGGCGGCTGCTTCT
>PIVT01000488.1 GCA_003353845.1 Pseudomonadota bacterium
GGAACAGGGGTTGGAACTGGATGCGTCTCTGACTGAAACCATACCCGTCGAACCCCTGGAAACTCCGCATGCGCCGGAAACAACGCCCTGAGCGGGAAAAGAGACTGCGGCGTTTGGCCCGCCATCTCCTGGTCTTGCTCCTGATTCCCTTGGGGGTATTTTCATGGCTTCACGTAGAGGGGCTTCCCGGATTTCTTCGAAAAGAACTTTTTTTGCAGTTGGAGAACCGGGGGGTTTTTATGGAGGCCGAACGCGTCCGTTTCCAGGTGCACCGCGGAGTCTTGCTCAATGGGGTTGAGTTTTTTGAATGTGTTAGGAATAACTTGTTTTTTTCCCAAAAGTAAACTATCTTTTGTTTTCAAATTGTGTTTGCTGAAAATTAATGTAGAATCATATTCTTTTTTTTTTTTAGATACAGATATTTTTTTTAGAAAATAAAGATGTTGTGATAGATTTGAGTAGTTGTTCCAGTCTATTTTAGATATATTATCAAGGTTAAGTAAATAGTATTGTCCTTTTTTTAGTCGATGCATGTATGTAACTTTTTGGATATTAGTTTTACTACTAGTTCTTTCAATTTCAGTAGCTTTAAAATAAGGTATACACTCTCCTTTCCATTTTCCATTTTCTTTTTTCGTAATATCAACCCACGCATTTCCGTCCATTTTTACATATTGTCCTGAACCAGGTCTAATTTCTACTACATTAGATTTTATACTTTCTTTTAAAGATAATCTTTTAACAGGAACATAACCATCTTCATATTTAATAAAAGTAATTTCTTCCTTTTTCCATCCTTTCATAACTTTTACTATTTTTTCATATCCTTTCTTTTTTTCTTTAGATATTTCAGAATTTGTAAAATGCGAGATTTCTTTTGACTCTTTTAGAAATCTTGCTAATTTTTTTGGTTTCAAATTCTCAATAGTTGTCCTTTTGTAAAATGCATTTTTTTTCTTAGAATACAATGTTTCATTATGTAATGGATAAGTGGCAATATCTTCTCCTCTAGAACCTTTATGGTAGCATTTTTTATTTTTGTAATTTGTAAGAACAATAGTTTTTTGTAACTCTTTCTTCACATAATTCCT
>PIVT01000489.1 GCA_003353845.1 Pseudomonadota bacterium
GCCTCCATGCTTCTGGGCCGCCTGCGCGACTACGCCGCCCCTACCTCGCGCTTCGCCAGCCGTTCTACGTGCTCTGACTACTTCGGTCCCAGCTCTGGCGAAGCCAACGGCCAGTTCTACCACTTCCACGGCCACAGTCGTGACGACAATCAGGGTGGCTAAGTGACCCGCTTGGGGTTTTCTGTATCTCCTGTCTTGTTGTACCTGCATGCAGAGGCTTGCTTCCTGGCCTTAGCTTTAGCTCGGCGTGAAGGGCCAGATGAAAAAAACGGCTAGTGCCGCCGTCCACCATGGGAGCGGGATCTTCGCATCGACGACCACCCGACCCTACATTGGATCAAGAAAACGATTCCTCTTTGAAGGAGAAATATGACACACGAATCGCGACCACCATATCTTCTGCGCTTCTCGAGATCGACCCTTTCAAAATTTGCCTTCTTCAAACGGTCAACGAGTGCACACGTCGTCAAGCTCTCGACGCGCGTCTTAGGCCCTCGGGTCTTGCCTTCTACAGTCGCGGTCGCCCGTGGGTCAATGGTCTTGAAGTATACGCTGCCCGGCACAACAATCAGCTGATCTCCCAGGCTCATATAGGTGCATACATTCTGGCCGACATCGTTCGCGACGACGAGAATCTACGTTCCAGCATCTACGAATTGCCCGAAGAAGCCATACTTTCCATAGGCGAATTGATCTACGATTCCAAAGAACGCATCAGAACCACCCCTCAAAGTCAGACCCTCGACGCAATCCGCGGGCTCGTTTTTGAACTTTTAGCCCCAGAATTCGCATCGGCACCAAAGTCGGAGGACGATGAAGACATTGACGACGACCCCTACAACGGAAAAAACGACGCCAAGGTTACCGAAGCCCAGATGAAGGCCAACAAGCGCGTCAAGCGAAAGCATCACCAGCGAGAGAAGCGCCGCCGTGCGCGCAACCAAAAGAAACGTACTATGACTGAAACCGACAACACTGAAAACGACCAAGCACATTCGAACTCCTCCCCGGAGCCGTTGCGACCAGCAAGTGGCACAACGAAGAAGCACCATCACTCAGCTTCCTCGAGCCCCACCGCTGAGCGCCCC
>PIVT01000490.1 GCA_003353845.1 Pseudomonadota bacterium
GCTAGGGAGGGCCCAGTTGGACCGACAACCCGTAGCCACTGGACCCTGGGGCAGGTCGCTAGGCACTGAACCCTTGACGGCTCGGCATCTAGCGCAGCAGGCGCACGGGACACGCAACCAGCTCACCGTCGGGAGCCCATGCCGCAGGCCTGGGGCTTTGAGGACACAGGCCCCGGGCCTGACCATCGTCGCCCAACTCCACCATCGCTGCCATCGCCGCGGGCCCAGGGTCTTGAACAATACCCTAGGCCCGACCATCTTCCCAGCCTGCCCATAAGGCCAACTACCGACTCAGGCGTCACTCCGCACAGCCACAGGGACACGGACAGGGTCAAAGGAGGAGTCATGCAGAACTGACTCCCTCCCCTGTCCGTGGCTCCCTCCACGTTAACAGCTACCATGGTGGTCCAAAGATCCACGTGACCCGAGTGCGCATCCCTTCGGGCATGCACATTCTCGGGCCAACTTGAGCCAACTCCAAACGAGCGGTCTAGGTAGAGCCATATTGGCGAAAAATAAAAATCTCCGCCCGTCATCTCCTCGGGAAATGGACAGGGGTCGGAGTGTTGCCGAAGGTCGTGAGTCAATTGACCCTCGGGCAACGACCAAGAGTCCGCGCTTAGCGCAGGGCTCTTGGTCCAAAGGAGATTATTTTCGCTCGGGGAATTTCCAACGTCCGATCGAAAACTTCGCGAGGTAGGGATGTCATGATGATTTTTTGCGCAGAATTCCCCCACCAGCAAAGCTGGAGGAATTCCCCGCAAAAAATCACCATGGCATCCCTGCCCCACTAGGTTTTCAACGGATCGAAAACTTCGCAAGGCAGAGTTGCCATAATAGCTTTCGGAAAGGACTCCCTCCAGCACCACGAAGGTGTTTGGAGGAAATCCCCGCCGAAAACTATTATCGCAACTCTGCCTCGCTAAGTTTTCAACTTTACGTTGAAAATTCCCCTCACACACACACCACCGAACCACACACGGGGGGCTCGGGAAATTCTCATTGTTAAGTTGAAAACCTCGCAGGGCAGTGAAGCCAATGGGACTTTTTGCACGGATCTCCCCCACCAGCAAAGCTGGAGGAGAT
>PIVT01000491.1 GCA_003353845.1 Pseudomonadota bacterium
TGCGGCTGTTGAGACTTTCGTTCGCGGCGACGTGTTCACGATTGCTGACGTCTTTGCGGTTAACAACCGTAGCCGTCAGGTTCTTCCGTACCTCAAGCAATTTGTGGTTCTTGCAGATGTGTCTGCCGCTGGTAACGCAGTGGCTTTGACGATCTCACCTCCGATCATTGTACCTGGTACGGTTGATGGCTCTGGTGATACGCTGCTCAATACCGCGTTCCAGACCGTGTCCGCAGCTCCTGCGAACTTGGCTGCGATCACGTTCAACGTCGCAGCAAGCGCGACCTATCCGGTTCGCGTCGCCTTCCACAAGAAAGCTATCTCTCTTGTGTCAGCTCGTCTGCGTACACCGTTCTCTGACACGTCCAGCTTCGTGTCTGACCCGCAAACAGGTATTGGCATCCGGTACTGGCGCGGTTCGGATATCACGACTGGTCGCCATATTCACCGTTGGGATACCGTTTTCGGTACACAGGCCCTCCAACGTGAACTTGGAGCCCGTGTCAATGGCACGTAAGCACGTAGCCACTAACCAGTTTGGTCGCGGGGCTCCCATACCCCGCGATCAGCCTTATCAAAAACCGAGAGGACGACACAACATGGCTAGAAGCAAAGGGCCTAAGCCCAAAGTATTCACAGAGTTCCCGAAAATGGTTTATCAGCGGGAGACTGGCGAAACGCTGCAAGTCAAAAAGGACAGTGAAATTCCTGATGACTACGTCGATCACATCTCCAAAGTCGGCAAGACTGAGGAAGAGGTTGCGGCGGAGCAGCAAGCTATAGTCGATACAGAAGCTGCGGCGAAGAAGCTGGCTGACGACGAAGCAGAAGAACTCGAAAAAGCTCAGAAGGCTGACGATAAAGCTGCCAAGGCGCTGTTCAAGCAACTGAAGATGGACCGCGCAGAAGCTGAAAAGATCCTGACGGAAGACGGCGTTGACTTCGAAGAGGACGACGACGATCTGACCATTGCGATGGCTGTAAAGGAACTGCTGGAAGATGACAGCGAGTGAAACCGTAAAAGAAGCGTACCGGGAGGGCAACCTTGTCCCCCTGGACGCGACTACCGGAATACCAGTCA
>PIVT01000492.1 GCA_003353845.1 Pseudomonadota bacterium
CTGCTTGAGGCTTCGAATCGATGAGTTTCACTCTTGCGATCATCATTTGAGAGACAAAAGCACTGTGATGCCGTTTGAGAGTTTCGACGCGCCTCGTCGACGCACTTCGCAAGTTTTGAGAGCCCTCAACGTTGTCCTCAAACTCCCCGACCGCAGCCGTAGCCAGCCCATGCCACCCAAAAAGCCTCCACCAGATGACGGAAAGACTCTGTCTATCTCAGCCTTTTTCAAGCCTGATCCCAAGAGTGGCCGACCTGCGAAGAAGCGTGCTGGAGGGCGCCCTTCCACGCTTGCTGCCATCGTTGCAGCCGGTGGTGGAACACCAGCCCGGGCTCCGTCTCCTTCCGTGCTCCCCGCCGCCTCTTCGGTTGCTGAGCCGGATATCAAGAAGACAAAGACGCGTGCGAGCTAGGATGTCGAAGGTCCAGCGAAAGCTCGGATGGATGCCGCGGTGCACGCGTGGATGCACTTGGAGCGCCCCACCGACATCGCCACTGGCTTGGTGTTGTCGAGTAAAAAGTTCGCTGAGAAGAATCGCCTGCCTCCATCAACCTTTGCCAAGAAGGTCGTGGCCTATGTCGCGCGCACCAAGGGAGCTTAAGACCCCCCGTTTGTTCCCCGGGCGGAGATGAAGGCGGGCCAGCGACGCTCCCAGGCGGGTCGAGGCAAGCCTGCTTTGGTGTCGCCCGAGAAGCAAGATTTCCTTGTGGACGTCATCGTGCGGCGTGATCGCGCCAACGAGGGGATGGGCCGCGCCGAGATCATCACGATGCTGGAGACGCTCTGCCCAAATCTCAGTGCCGCCCAATGCAAACAAGCATTCAAGAAGATCTAAAGGCGGGACAAGTACAAGGGCAGGCTCACGGGAGTTGTGACGGCGCAGAAGACTACGACGAAGCGCTCGGGCATCACGGTCGCGCAGCATTATCGCTGGCACAAGGTAAAGTCAGGCACAACCCACGACCACCAAAATCCTACCCATGAGATCGCAGCAAAAACCGCCTTCGCGAAGCAGACAAAGGGCATGCAAGCGAAGGCCACCTCATCGACAAGGCGCCTGCGGCTCTGGCGAAGCTCAAG
>PIVT01000493.1 GCA_003353845.1 Pseudomonadota bacterium
AAAGTAGGCTGACAAGGCCACAGGTGGGGATAGCCATGCGGTCTGCAGGTTCACCGCGACCAGAATGCCAAACCAGACCATCAGGTCGTAGCGATCCAGCCCGTGGATGTCCAACCCAGCGACCGTCGGCAGCAAAATTGGCACAACGATCAGAACAATAGGCACCCACTCCAGTGGCCATCCCAGGAGGAAGATCAGTGCCATTACCACGATCAGAATGAGGTAAGGCGACATTTCGAGGCCAAGTAGCAGCTCGGTCATCATCTTTGGCGTGCCCAGGGCACTGAATTCGGCGCCAAAGAAGTTCGATGCGGCAACCAGGAACATAATCAAAACCGTGATCTCCAGGGCTTTGATCAGACTGTCAAAGAAACTGGGAATGGTGAACTTGCCGTAAACGAGAGATAACAAGATGGCACCAAACGCGCCCATCGCTGCGGCTTCAGCAGGTGTTGCCAGGCCAAGGAGAATCGACCCCAAAGCAAAAGAAATCAGGATCGTGGGCGGCATGAGCCCCGCAAAGAATTCATCCCAGAGATCCGCGAAATGGAACTCCCTGTCTGACGCGGCACTATAAATCGGCCGACCCAGATACGCCAGGAGCACGGTGAATGCAGCAAAGGTGATCGACCAGATCGGCAGGCTACCGTCCTCGCCCATATTCGCAACAATCATATAGAAGTGGAAGATCACCGTGATCGGAAGCACGATCTTAAGTACATTCAATCGACGGTATGCGGCATAGGCGACGGCACAGGTAATGGCCAAAACGATCAAGCCGCCAAAAGGCATCACACCGCCAAAAGCACCGCCCATGGCAAGGCCAAAGACTCGGCAAACGGTCAAAACGCCCAGGCAGATCAGCGCGACCTCAGCGCCATAAAAAGCGGACGTTTGAGGTTGATCCTCTTCAGACAAAATTGGCCCGAGGTCCGGATTCAGCCAGCAGCGTCCAAGCGTGTAGAGCAGGTAAAGGGTAGCCAGCAGGGCACCGGGAATAAAGGCTCCACGGAAGAGGTCGAGGGTTGAAACTTCCAGAACAGGTCCCATGACGATCAACATAATCGAGGGCGGT
>PIVT01000494.1 GCA_003353845.1 Pseudomonadota bacterium
CCTAAAGAAAAGTATAGTCGAGTGTAACGCCAAAGAGGATTACATTGAAAACTAAAATCCGAGGCGTATTATACGACCACTTTTATTCAAGAAACCCATACTGTAGAGTAGAGCGTTAGTTTAAAATATCAGATGTAAAATAGCGGATGTAAATAGACTATAAACTAACTAAATAAACGAAAAACTCCATAAAGAAAACGGCGAATAAACAAACTACGTAATAAAATCCGGCCAATAAAAACTTTATTTTATATAATAAAATACCCGGAAACCGGCTAAAATTAGCATAAAAACCAAAAAATTAATATGAATTAAGAAAACGGAGAACAATATCATAAAAAATCAGTTAGTAATCAACTACGTAACAAAATCCGGCGAATAAAATGTAGTTTCTTAATAAAATCTGGTTAAGGATACCGCCTAAGAGAGGATTACATTGATAACTAAAATCCGAGGCGTATTATCCGACCACTTTTATTCAAGAAACCCGCAACACAATAGTAAACCGGGAGGCTGAAAGATCAGATGTAAAATAGCGGATGTAAATAGACTATAAACTAACTAAATAAACGAAAAATTCCATAAAGAAAACGGCGAATAAACAAACTACGTAATAAAATCCGGCCAACAAAAACCTTATTTTATATTATAAAATACCCAAAAAACGGCCAAAATTTCATATAAAACCAAAAAATTAATATAAATTAAGAAAACAGAGAACAAATTCATAAAAAATCAATAAATTAATCAACAAAGTGTTCAAAAAACGGGGGTAAATAGTAATTTTATCGATTTATCGTTAAAATCCTCAGAAAACAGAGAGCAAAGAACGAGATTAAGGGAAGAACTGATGATTATTTAACACTTACGTTGTCTTTTCAACAAAGAATCTAATAATTTCTACGTTATTCACGGCATATCGCCTTAATCCTCGTTTCTACTATGGTTAGAACTGGGTTTCTTGAATAAATGTGGTCGGATAATACGCCTGTGTTTACTTATATACGTACAATAGTAAACTTCATGGCGTTTAATCCTCCTACTTTTTATACAAAAACCTCATCAACCAAAG
>PIVT01000495.1 GCA_003353845.1 Pseudomonadota bacterium
CGTTTCTAGCAACCCCTCCAAAATGGTGCTCTCCGCCGACGCGCTGGCGCTGGTTCCATTGTCTGTAGATGGAGCCAATGTAAATTGCGATCGATCTTAAACCCACCATCACAGTCGTTGGAAAAAATCCAGTTCCTTTACGTGATCCTGGACACCACTTCCACTTTGCTCAACACGCCGCAGTTTTCAGTGCCTCGACTCGAGAACACTAAGCACGTAAGCCTGGAACTTTGAGAAAAAGTGAATGGACAAGCCTCGAGGGCCTTTGAATGGCCACATCAAAGCGACTCAACATTTGTCCATTTACTTTTTATTCCGATTTGGTGCCTGTTTTCATGCAGATCCAAACAAGTCGTGATGTGGACCTACTATCTTCCCCAATTACGGTCGTGCGCGATCCGGGCTTTTGAAAAGGAGTTTCCTGGCTGCCGATACAGAGTGGGATTGTGTTGATCGATCGATCGATCGATCTCTCTCTCTCTCTACCACACTCGGCCTTGTGCGACCTCGATTCTCGGGGAGGAGTCCTCAGGTCCAATCGGGAACGGAGAATCCAATGTTACTCTGCAGCCGCCGGAAGTGCCCAAAGAAAGGTGCGGTGAGTAAGCGCACTTTGTGCGTTGCTCGGATAGCGCGGTCGGCGCGCAAGCAAAGAGGGGCCCTGTTTTGCCCACGGCCACCGGAAGTGTGGCTAGCGACGACGTGCGCTTGGGACTTGGGTATTTGATGTGCGAGAGAGAGGCACGGGGTCCGCGGCCTGAGTGCGAAAGAAGGGGGGGGGCTTGGATGCCGCGCTCTTTGTGGATTTTCCATGCACGCGGGTAGCACGGAGCACTGATGTAGATACGGGACATGCGCTTGAAATCGAAATCGCGGAATTCGCGAGTTGGGGGTTGCAGTTGTACTTGTAGGCACTTGCGGGAACTATGGTTAATATGGGCACCTGAAGGAAAAGGGGCGCTTATATCCCACACGCGCCTCCAAATCAAGTCAAATGGGGAATCTTTACAGCGCAGCGCTGCACCGGCTGGGGCGGCCACATGCAGGGGGGGTCCAGGGGCCCCAGG
>PIVT01000496.1 GCA_003353845.1 Pseudomonadota bacterium
TGCAATCGTTCGAGGATTTCAGAAATAGGTTCATGCATATCCCCATCAAGGTCGGGCGGGACGCCAAGGGCGTCCCGAAGTTTGTGGGCTTGGGGAGCTGGTGGTTGAAAAAATCCAAGCGCCGGATGTTCCAGGCCATTGTTTTCGCGCCCGGGCGGGACTTGCCCAATGTCTATAATTTATGGAAGGGGTTCGGCTGCGAAAGCCTCCCCGGGGACTGTGGGCTGTTGTTGGAGCACATCAGGAAGAACATTTGCAAAGGGGACGTGGAGCATTTCGACTACCTGATGGGCTGGATGGCTCGGCTGATCCAGAAGCCATCATCACAAGGTGAGGTGGCGGTCGTCCTTCGGGGGGGTGGCGGAACAGGAAAAACCTTTTTTGCCGAGCAACTGGGCTCCTTGCTCGGTCGGCATTTCCTGTCGATTTCAGACGCATCGCACCTGACTGGCAGGTTCAACGCGCACATGCGGGATCTTGTCTTGATGTTCGCCGATGAAGCGTTCTTCGCCGGAGATAAAAAACATATCAGCGTGCTCAAGACCATCATCACCGGAGGCATGCTCACTGTGGAAAAGAAGTATGTGGACGTTGAGCCAGCGGCGAACTACCTGCACTTGATCATGGCGTCCAATGATATGCACGTCATCCCGGCGTGCGACGATGAGCGTCGGTATTTCGTGGTCGACGTCAGCGAGGAATACCAGCAGAACAGCCCATATTTCAGAAAGATCGCCAAGCAAATGGACAATGGCGGACGGGAGGCCCTATTGCACACATTAATGAACTACGACATCTCAGAGTTTAACGTCCGCGAGGTGCCGAACACTGCGGCCTTGCATGAACAGAAGATGCTCAGCCTGAACCCCAATCAGGAATGGTGGTACCAGAAGCTCCTTGACGGAAACCTCCTGCGCAACGCCGAAGGCTGGCCCGAAGAGGTCATCAAGGACGACCTGGTCGATGATTACACCGAACATCTTCGTCGGTTCAACGTTCCTCATCGAGGAAGCCAGACATCCTTGGGGCGGTTCTTGATGAAGATGTTCCCGGATCTTGCACA
>PIVT01000497.1 GCA_003353845.1 Pseudomonadota bacterium
GGGCTCAGGTCACTCATGGCCCATCCCCTTCGACCTTCTGTACCGCCGACCCTCACCGAGCCGTGCAGCAGCGTCGATGATTGCCAGCCCAACGAGAAACGATGTGACGGCAACCGCGATGAGCAATAAAAAGTAAATGATGTCCATGGTCCATCTCCCTTGGTTCAAGGACCTTCATACGCTCATTTGCGACAAAAGGCAATGGTTAGGTGGGAGGGGCCTTGGCGGAAAGGTACTCCAACTGACGCGTTGCCTCTTTGAAGGCGGTCTCCAGATCCATGTTGCCTGCGCACAGGCCCTTGGTCCGGTCATCCCCATGCACAAAGAAATGCATGCCGTCCACCTTAGCGTATTTCACACATGCCTCGGTGCCCATCTCTTCCAGGCAAGCCTCCAGGTAATTCGCCATGTCCTCCGGCGTTTTGAGGTACTCCATCGTGTCCCATTGGGTGAAGGTTGTGCTCATTCCCCTTCCGCCTCCTGAAACATCCTGTCAAGGTCGATCTGTGTTTTACGAAACACTTCCCGAGACTCAAGCAACCACTTGCATTCGGCCTCGACCACCCGATCTATTTCAGATTGGGTCAGCGGGCGACTCCCTACCCCATTCTTTACCCCAGCCTTGGGTTCACGAGCAAACTTGGCCCTCATGTTCTTTTCAAATTCGGCAGGGAATTCGTCTGTCATCATTCCTCGTCCCCCTGCACCCGCGGCCAAAGCGCATCCGGATGCTTATCAACGAAGAACGCTTGCTGCGTTTTCAGCAAATCACGATAGAGCTCGGCCCAGATGGTCTTCGAGCGCTCCCCGAAGAGATTGGGTAATTCGCCTTCCATCCTTCCTCGTCCCCCCCACGTTTCCTTCTGAATATGTTCCCTCCACCCTCTGAGAAATGCATCGGTATATTCATCAACCCTCTGCGGATTTTCCTTGACAAACTCTGGTCCTAGAGCCTTGGCAAACCATTTCCGCAGCCCTTCCCGTACAGCAGCACGGTCTACGTCACTGCTGGCTATGGCCCTAGCAGTCTTTTCGAGTTCGTCCTTGGTATCATCTTCCAT
>PIVT01000498.1 GCA_003353845.1 Pseudomonadota bacterium
GAGCATGCCATGCCATGCATGCCTCCATAAAAGCCTTGATGGCTGGGGCTTGAATTTATCGGGTGCGATCGGAATCCAAAGTTTCACTTCCTGCTAAAATTGGATTATGAAAATCTACGATCGGCGCAAACTTACTGCACTGTCGATTTAACTTACCCGTCTGCCACGAGAGCAGTTTTGACCCCGAGTTTGAGGTTTACAGGTTTAGAGGTTTAGAGAGCCGGTTCACATACGAAGACTTACGATGAAGGTTACGAAGAAAAGGCACGAAGAATTGTCCACTTATTGTAAGTATTCGAGCAAGGTTGTGGGAATAGTAAGTATTTGGGTACACTTCCGAGTAAGCAGTGGCGTAGAAAAGAGGTGGGATTAATTCGATTTGACCACCCGGCTTCGGGTCACGCTCCGAGCGAGCCACGCTGGCTAGCATTTTTCCTATCCACAGTCCATCCGCCCATCTCCTTCATCAATCAGGACGTCAGGACGTCTTCTCTGCGCTTGTGAGTCCGCGAGCGCGAAGAAGCCCTCAGACGCAGAGACTTGTCAGGTCGCTCAATATAGATCTACAAGCCGGAATTGAAGGAACGCCAGTGGCAACGGAGACCTCACGCAATCATCATCTCTTCGCGATTCGAAGACAAAGCCCGAGACAAAGCCCACTTTCAATTCATGGAACGAGGGTCGGCCTCTCAAGGTACCGGGCAACCGTGTCCCTGTTATAATTGCAGCACGAGCCTCTCATACGTCTTGAAAACCGAATCAAATGATGCCAGGGGTCAGAACTCGGCAGCATCTGTACCGCAATTTGGCCGGCATCATTTGGTTCATGCTTTTTGGTGATTATTTGACCATACCGTGAGTTGGCCCCGCGCACTTGACGCGCCTCTGGGCATTCTTGGACGCAGGTTTGGGCACACTCCACCCTCTGTAATGGCCGATCATTCCGGAAGTAGCATTCGCCCCCAGTTGAATCATCAGCGGAGGCAGGGGCTGGGCGGGCCGCCGCCGCTTACCCCTGCCGCCAGCAGGGCAGGCGCTGCGGGGCCGAGCGGCACGGATG
>PIVT01000499.1 GCA_003353845.1 Pseudomonadota bacterium
CGAGCCGAGCCGCAAGCCTCGAACCATGAATGGCATCGTCAAGGACCCACTCGAGTGTCCCAAGGTACTGGTACTCAGAGTCGAACGACGGGCAGACGCGTTGAACCTCCTTGTGGATGGAGTCAAACAGAGCCGTCGTGAAGGCATTGATAGAAGCCCCATCACCCGGAAGGGAAGCCGAGAGCTTGCCGAGGAAGGCATCAAACGCCGAGGTGACGATCTCTTCGGCAATCACCTCATCGGCCTCATCGCCGAGCACCTCCGGCTCGTCGATCGAGTAGACGAGAGAGCGGAAGAAGCCGGAAGGCGTCAAGCCATTGCGCAAATGCGATCGCAAATACGACGTGAACTCGTCGTGACGTGCCACGCACGACGGCTCCGAGCCACCTCCCTGAGTCGAGCCTCCGCCGCGACGTCCATAGCGGCGACGACCTCCTCGTGCCATGCGGAGTAAATAACTAGCCCCCCCCCGATGGGGAACCCGTGTGAATTAGTTGGAACAGTCAAAAAATGTGAGGAAGCGCACAGGGCGCCACCCTGTGAAAGAACAAAACATATTAAGCTAATTCAACACGGGCTCCCTCCATGGGCCATTGGCAAGAGGCAAAGACCCTGCTCTCAGACACAAGCGCTGGATGGAACCTAACGCCGACCAAACATGTACCGTGGTACATCCACACCAAACGGAGGTACCGTAGTACATCCACATCTTCCGGGTAATACCCCTCTCTCGATTGCGCTCAAAAACGGCTCAACGAAGCGAGCACATTAGCCCGGCTGAAGCCGGCAGTGCCGCAGGCCGCAACTCTCCCGAAGGCGTGCAGTGCAATCTCGATCGTCTTGCGGGGTCCCCGCGTCAAGATCCGCCCTCTGACTCGAACGTTGAGCGTTGGGCAATCCAACGAACCCTCGAACGCTGAGCGTTGGGCAATCCAACGCCATAACCACAACCCAGTCCGTGGTACGTCCACACCAAACGAAGGTACCGGAGTACATCACCATCTTCAGGGTAGTAATCCCTCTCTCGATTGAGTTCAGTGCAATCTCGATAGTCTT
>PIVT01000067.1 GCA_003353845.1 Pseudomonadota bacterium
ATCCTGATCGGGGACAACGTCATCTGGTACGACACGGCTGGAAGTCTCGCCCCGGTATTCAATCTCAACTTAGTGCGAATCTCGGAAGAACAAGAGCGAGAACTCATCTACATCAGCTTCGACCGAAGCCCTCGAAGCCTCCTTGAGAAACTGGGTTCCTTTGCGCAAAACAAACGACTCACGATTCTCGACTGCTTCACCCATGGCAAGGGTGAGTCCTCGGAACCATTCCTTTCCTTCTACGCAACCCTGCCCGAGAACCTGCAGTGTCGAATCATCAAGGAGGAGGACCCCTACTCACCGGATCGCGTCAAGGAAGCCGTTTACAGCCTTCACGAAACGATGACAGAAGACGTTCGCTTGATTTTTGACAGCCTGACCGGCATGCAGGAGCTATGGGGAGACGAAGAGATGGCTCTCCGGTTCTACTCGCAAGCCTGCCCTCGTCTCTACGAGTTAAACACCGAGGCGTATTGGGTGGTAGAAAGCGAAGCTCATTCCTCACGCTTCAAGGCCCACATCAATAAGGTGACCCAGGTCGCCATCGATCTCACCATCAAGCGAGGCAAGACTTCCCTCACTCTGATCAAAGCAGAAGGTCGCGATGTTGGCAGCCTTGAGATTCCCGTCGAATACTGGAGCGACGGGTTGGAAGCTCACCTCGATCTTGGAGGTGACAAGCCTCGCAAGCTCGCCCTCGGAGCACACCTCAAACAACTGAGAACGCGGAAAGGAATTTCGCAGACAACCTTGGCACAACTCGTCGGTGTCACCCCAAGCATGATCTCGCAGGTCGAAAGCGACCAGATCTACCCTGCAATCCCTGCTCTTATCAAGATTGCAGAGATCCTTGATGTGGAGATCGGATCCTTGTTTGGGGAATCACTTCCGGCGGACACCCAGACAGTGGTTTTCTCAAGCCTGGACGCGACGAATGCCAGCCTTCCCCACCTGCCCCCGGAAGAGATCCAAGCGCTGAGTTTGCTGCCCAGATCCGCGCAGCGTGATTTCGCGTGTCATCTATTCGAAATCCAGCCCGGGAGTCGACTTGAGAATCATTTCTTCATCAATAAGGACGTAGAGATGGGCTACCTCCTTTCCGGAGAGTTACGCCTCATCATCAACGGCAAGCGGCACTCCATGCAACAGGGCGACCTTGTCACGTTCGGAGCTGAAATCCCCGAATACTGGGAAAACCCAAGCCATACCGTTGCGAAATTGCTCTGGTTCCAGATTCGAAGGGAAGCTTGACCCCGCCAGCTGGAGATCTCTTTGACGATTCCCGATGAGAGGCCTGCCGGTTCACA
Organism: Pseudomonadota bacterium; assembly: GCA_003353845.1. GTDB lineage: Bacteria > Myxococcota_A > UBA9160 > UBA9160 > JADFDR01 > GLO-12. The sequence continues at coordinate 1,308 of PIVT01000067.1, forward strand.
CATGCTCTCTATGTTTAAAGAAAAACTCTCCATGAAAGCGCAGTACGGAGAGTGGGCCTTGGTCGCTGGTGGAGCACAGGGAATTGGTGAAGCCTATTGTGAGTACCTTGCACAGCAGGGCATTCCGATTATCGTGCTTGACAATGATGAAGCTGCGCTGGCCGCCTGTGTGCGGCGCCTGAAGGCAAAGTACTCAGTCAGTGTCTTGCCGCTTCATTATGATTTGTCTGTCATTGATGACATGGCATTGCTGATGGAAAAATTAGGCGCTTATGAAATAGGTTTGCTTGTTTACAATGCGGCTACCGCTGATGTGGGTGCTTTTTACAAACCCGATGGCAGCCTGGATTTTGAGCTGCAAAAACTCAATCTGAATGTTGTGAATCCATTGCGGTTTATTTACGCACTGGCCAAACCCATGCTGAAGCGAAAGCGCGGCGGCATTATCCTGATGTCTTCCGGCACAGGATTGGTCGGGTCACCTTATTACGCACACTACGCGGCGACGAAATCCTATCTGATTAATCTGGCGGAAGGTTTGTGGTATGAATTTAAACCTTATGGTGTGGATGTATTGGCTTGTATTGCCGGGCTCACAACAACCCCAAAAATCAAAGCTGCGATTGCCCGAGGCGAAGGTATGCATGGGAAATATCAAACTCCCGAAGAGGTCGTCAGCGAGGCTTTTCAATCTTTGGGCAAGCTGCCAAGAGTAATTACGGGCAAACACAATCGATTACAAATGTTCATACTGGGTTTATTGCGCCGTCCCGTCGCCATCCGGGCAATCGCCCGACATGCAGTGAAAAATTTTTGCCAGGGTGAGGTGCCAAAGCAATCCATTGGCACTCACGAGGCTGACTGAGCCCCGATTCATCCACTTGAAAACCGCCCTCTGGGCTGGCCGCGCCGACTGCGTGCAAAATAGTTTCAGATCCGAGAGTCGGATTTTCGGAATTCGGCGACGAGGCGTTTTTCGAGTTGCTCTGGCGTCATCCCAACCGTCTTGCTGAGCAGTTCGAAACGTGGGATTTCCCGGATGCGATCAGCTTCGTCTGGGTCTTGAAGCAGCTCGATGAACTTGAAGAAATCTGCTCGGTGTCTGGGCTGCATGAGGTAGTAGGTGATCAAGCCCGACATTCCGTAGGCCGCGTTGACGACCTTGTCGTTACCGAGTTCCCCAAAACCCCGGCGATCGCTGAAATTGACCAAGCTAGGAAAGGAAATCAGCCCTTCTTTGATCTGGGAGAGAAGTTCATCGGGCCGTGAACCGAAGGAGGGCGACTCGCAGTAGACGGCGAGCCCTTCGATCAGCCAAAGGTGCTCCGCGCCGTGTGCGGAATGCACGCCGTAGGTACTAAACAACTGATGCGCGCCTTCGTGGCGTAAGATTCGGCGCATTCCCTTGTTGACTTCGACGCCGATTTCCCGTTTGACTTCGCGACTCCAGGTTGCCGCCGCGTTTTGTCGCCTCCGGCTCCTGTTGTGCTTCTTCTGGTAGCCCGCCTTGATCGCCTCCACCTTGTCGACAATTTCGGCCTTCGCTTCAGAGCTTTGTTGATCGTAAATTACCAGTCTGTCTTTGCGGGGACTGTAGAAGCCCACGCTGTAACCGAGGTTGGTTGCGTACTTGTCACGATAGAATTCAAAGTCTTCTTCTTCGGCGAAGAAGAGAAGCTGAATCCCGCTCGCCCGTTCTTTCGTCTGTATCACGTTTTGAAATTCGATTAGAAACTGCGAGTGAAGGCCGTCGAGTAGATTGACCGCATTTTCTACATCGAAAAAGTTCTTCTCCGTCAGTACAGTAAAGGGAGGTCGTTTATAGAGGCCCATGTTCGGAAACTCCATCTTGTAGCGAATGTCCCGATACGAGATATCTGGAGTCTCTTCATCCGCTTGAGCGATCTGGCTGATGGAGGAACGGGCGATCCAAGTCATCATGGAACCCGCACCGCGGTAGTCTTGCTGAAAGCGCACCTCGGTAACTGTCTCTTCTACAATTTGACCCTCGCGCCGGTCGCCATTTTTCAGAATGAGGAGGTCGCTTGGAATCTCATCAATCATTTGTTGCTCGAGGTTCATCTTGATTTCGCGCTCCGCTTGAGTGAGTTCGGAGTAGGGTTTATGTAGCGGAATCATCGGCTCTGGGATGTAAGCTGGGGAAGTCTGGCCTGATGCGATGAGAGGGTTGTCTTCGAGTGGGAATGCTGAAAGCAGTTTAGTCGGGACTTCCGCCAGCTTACCCAAGCCCGGGATCTCGACGCCGGTCAAGCCTAAGATTACGAAGAGCACTAGGAGAAGGAATAACTTTCGCATCGGGGGCTCCGTGAGTTTTCAGCAACATGCAACTAAAGTGCAAGGTTGATTAAATAGTACGCAGTCAAGAATCGTTCGTTTTAATAAAATCGGCAGACCTGGTGGTCGCCTTAAGTGTGAGAAAGGTGAAAAGGAGGAGAAATTGGAAAATCAAGTAACTTTTTGGGGCCGGTAACGACCATTATGACAATTAAAGGTGACTGATAAGGCTGACTGAGCCTCGATTCATCCGCTTGAAAACCGCCCTCCCCGCCCTATTCTCTTGATATGGGATCGGTTTCCCGACCCGATGGCAAAAGGAGGGGTAAAAATGCGTGGCGCACTCAAGATCACTTACAATGATGGAAGTCACGAACGCTTTCACAGAAACACAGGGAGGTGCCAAACCCGGTGGACCCAACTCAGTTCATAATTGTCATTGCTGCGGTCATATTTGCCGTGGTTGTGCTTCGTCGCATTTCGACCATTAAAGCAGTAGAGAGCCCCGCACAAAGTATGACCACGGCACCGAGCCCGATTCTTTCGATACCTCCAGGGCCACCCTCTTCCTTGGAAAGTGAGCCAGCCCGAATTCCCTCCGTCCAAGTCGAGAAATACGTCCGTCAGCATGTCGTCGAGATCGCCGAAGAAAACTTTCCCGATGACCTGGGCTACAACTGGTGGATTCATCGCTTCACGCACCACGGTGCACTCAGCTATGCCGAGGCCGAAGCGGATCAAGACGTTGGCTACGAGCGCATCCAGTTTGTCTTTTCAACCCTTGTGGAGGGGATACCGAAGCACATCGCTACTTACTGTCTCGAGGAAGGGGCTTACTACCTTCTCTGCGTCAGTCCTGACGCACCGACAGATCTCCCCAGACGAAAGGCATAACTCGCACCTGATCAAATTCACAATGCTTCCTGGCGTGCTACTTGTCATACGATGCTTAGAAGGATTACAAGACTAAACAAAGCGAATCGCGAAGCGACGTAGCAACAGCCCGATCTCAAAAATTAATCTGAACCTGCAAATCTAAGAAGTTTCTTCATCCATCCGTTTCGATGGAATTTCTCTCCCCTGGTTATTCTTGTTTAAGCACGTCCCACATATAGTCGCCATTGAGGGCTCGTATGCTGCCCATCTTCACAGGGGCAAAACCTGGGGACTGCATGTCTTTCCTGATGTTTTCATTTGAAAATTTTGCCCAGACTTCCGTACCCGGAGGAAGTTTCTCTTTCGCAAACGCACGCGCAGCATCGTCTGCCTTGCAGTTGACGTTCGGCGCGGGATGACCGCCGCAGGTCCTGACCTCATGTAACCGCACGATATTGCCATTGGCTTCAACCTGCACGATGCCATTGTCTTCCCAGTCTACGATGGTCGCCCGGACAAAACCCCGGGGTGCCACTTTCAGCTCAACTTTCGGCTCAGGTCCACTGGGCGCATAGGCCCAGGTATAAAGCCCTGTGGCAAATATAAACACGCCGACCACCCATACCACCTTGCCTGCCGGAGTGCAGCTCGTTCCAAATCCCCATACCCCTCCCCATGCGATAGGCTCGTCTTCTTTCCTCAGACAGATAGCAGCGAATGACAGCACACCCAAACCAATTAATGTTATGACAACACCCATTTAACCCCCCCTTTAGATTTGACTTTGTTTCGCCGGGCTGGACACTAGAGTCTGCCAACCGCTCGAATCAGTCGTATTTGGCCTATTAATCCTGACAGGCTCATGTCATCAAACAAGGGTGTCATATCGATCATTGCTAGATGACGAGCACCTTCGTCGACCAGGTTTGCGCATTTTTCTAACAGGTCGGCTTTTGCCCCAACCCAGAATGAAGACTCAACCAATTCAGGTGTGAGGTTGTCCAACACCTTATACACTTCTTTTTCAGTAACACGATGCGGCATGATTTTGAAGAATCCCTCATGGCCCTCTCCAAGTGGATGGGATAGCCCATGCTCTTTCCATTTTGCATCTGGCATAAGCATGCATGTGGCTGCAGCTATGGGGCTGCTTAAAATCTTCTCCATCATTTGATCTTTTGTTTTTCCCAAGACGAAGGGCACTAACTGCCCGGGCACAAAGTGTTCAGTGCTTCGGCCCGCGTGGTTTGCGGCCTCCTCGATCACAGAAAGTTTTTGCCGGTATTCGCCGGGACCGGGCAATAGACTAGGCAGCCACCCGTCGCCATACCTGCCGGTCATGCGAAGCATGCGAGGGCCATGCGCAGCGATGTAAATGGGTGGGGGGCTATTTTCAAAAAACGGTAGGTCGTAATAAGCATCGTGGAGTTGAAAATATTCTCCATCAAATGAAATGGGTTTGCCCGGATTGTCCCAGAAGAGTCGGATAATTTGCAAGGCCTCTTCCAGTCGGGCCACAGGCTTGGAAAAATCAATGCCATAGGGTGCGGTGTTCTCGTATTCGCCCGCACCAATACCTAAAATGGCATGACCTTTGCTCATATGATCTAGAGTGACAAAGCGTTGTGCCAAGGCCATGGGGTGATGGCGGCCTGGCTCAGTGACGGCGCTACCGATATAGGTTTTCTTCATCTGCATGGCAGTCGCAGTCATCATGGCTACGTGATCGTAGATGGCGTCAGGGCTAGGCAGAAATTTTGCGGCGGGTGTGTTTGCTTCAGTCCATAATTGGGGTGGGTAGAAGTTCACGTAATGATCGCCAAACCAGATCGCATCCGCGCTGGCAAACTTTGCCACTCGATTCATCAATTTCACAGCATGAAATGGGAAGGCGCCGTTTAAGTAGCCCGTAGTAACCTTCTTATTGCTGATTCGGCTCATAGTGTTCCCAGGGGATTACTTTCTTTATTCCCTTGATGGCTAAAAGGACCCGTCTTGCGCACTCGCATTAAAATACCAGATATCTGTAGACTCACAGCTGTTACTTCGGTTTTGGAATCAAGTCCAGTAGGCTGGCCGGATGATCCAGATTGCTTTGACGAGCTACACGCCAGAACGTAAGTTGTTCATGTTCAGAGTATACATCTAGGATTATATCCAAGATCGAGAGGGCTATGCGTATGATGTATTTCGATTTCTACTACTACTCCAAGGTGCTCGCTTTTACCTGGCGGAATAAGCAATGGCCCGGGCGCAGCAAGATGCTATTGCAATTATTGTTATGGGTTCCACTAAAGACGGTAGTGAATACAATTTTTTTTACCCTGGACTATGTATTTTTCCCAAAGCTGTGGGTACAAAAAGTTGTAAAGCCCGTATTCATCGTTGGCCATGCCAGAAGCGGCACGACGTTAATGCATCGCTTGATGACAGCTGACGAAGATCATTTCAGTTACTTCCTCTATTGGGAAATGTTCTTCCCCGCACTGACACAAAGAAAAATAATCGGCTTTATAGGTCTCTTGGATCGAGCCCTTCTGGGCGGAGCCATTAAAAAACGCCTGGAAGAGCTGGATGAAAAGTTGTTTTCGCCTTGGCGACACATTCACGATCTTAGCTTTTGGATGCCTGAGGAAGACCAATTTGTTATGAACGCAGCGTTCTTAACACAACAATGGGCGTTAGACCTCCCCATGGCGCAAGACTTCGACATTTTCCATATAGACAATCTATCTGAAAAACGAAGACGGAAATGGATGAACTTCTATAAGGAGTGTGTAAAAAGGCAACTTCTTTCAAGTGGTTCACACAAAACACACTTGAGCAAGAATCCGGTAATGAGTGGGTGGGTAAACTCTCTTTTGGACACATTTCCTGATGCCAGAATTGTAGTGTTGGTCCGGGATCCCATTCAGTGCATGCCGAGCATACTAAAGCTTGTGGAATCACTATGGGAATCAAAACGCTGGTCACCAGCAGAGTATCGGTCGTCCTTACTGGAGATCACCAATATTTCATTTGACAGTTTTTATTTGCCAGCTCAAGCATTGCAGAAAAGGCCCCACACGCCCCATAAAATAGTTGATTATCGGAAACTGATTGCATCCCCGAAGGAGATCGTTAAAGAGGTCTATGAAGCCTTGAATCTGGAGTTTTCAGACAAATACAGTGAGCAGCTAGATCTCCGACAGGAACGCGAGAAAAAATACGAAGCCAAATTCATCTATAACATCGACGATTATGAAACCAATGCAGAGGAAATCGAATCCCGTTTAGCTCCATTTTATGAAAAATATCAATGGGTAAAGACCAGTGGGATTCGTGAGGAAGTGACATAATGTCTATCGACCAGACAAAAGAACAACTCAAAGACGCGTTTGATGGGATGATTGAGCAGCTAACCCTGGCGCGCAATGCCATTGATGATCCTGAGCTTCTCCCAGCGCCTCCTACGGAACGAAATCTTGCAGAAGGCTATCGTTATCTGATTGGTTTCATGTTGGGCAACATCGAGCGTGCGTTAGAAGATCCCCTGTACCCGCGTTTTAAGCGGGCGATCCAACCCATGAATCGTGGAACGATAGACAATGCTGATGCGGTCTATTTATATGCCGTCATTGATGGAAACTATAGTTACAGAGTGAAGGGCAAGGCTTTAAACACTCAGCATTGGCGCGGAGACAATCCGGTCAAAGGTCGGCATGCGCCACAGTACGTTATTTTTGAATTGGCGAGTGGTTTTGCCGGCGATTCTGGAAACCTCATGGAGTTGATTCCAGGGACTCGAATAAATACCGATACCATCGATAGCCATCAGATTGAAGTTGATCGTGATGGCCACTTTGACATTCTGATAGCACCCGAGAGGCCAGACGGTTACAACGGTAATTTTTTGCTAAGCAAAAAAGTGAGTCATGATAAGGAACACATAGGTCGCTACCTTGTCTGTCGTGAGCTGTTTCATGAGTGGGAAAACGAAGATCTACTCGATTTGGAGATACTTCGCATTGATTGCCAAAGAAAACCAAAACCAGTATTCGACACTCCGCAAGCAATCGAGATGATGCGCACCATTGGTGAACTCACCAATCATCAAATGCGCTTCTGGAATCAATTCTACACAGTGTTGCTAGAATCCTATGGGAAAACCGACTTTGGTTTATCTGAAGAAGGTGACGGGCAATTCATGCCTGTGAATGACATGAATAAACCCAACGCTTTGGGTATTGCGACAGGTGGAGGTCAAAGCACCAACATCTTCTCTGGTGGTATTTTTAAACTTTCTCAAGATGAGGCACTCATCATTGAGTCGGCAGTACCCGTCATGCCCAGTTTTATGGGCTTTCACTTGTCAAATCTTTGGGGTGAATCCCTCGACTTCGAAAGTTACCAGTCCAGTTTAAACAGGAGTCAGATGGATGTAGGGGCGGACGGTATTTATCGTTGGATCGTCAGTCATCAAGATCCCGGGTTTGCCAATTGGCTTGATACTACCGGGTTGGAACAAGGCTTTTTGACGGTTCGTTACACCTACGAGGTTCCTCCAGCCCAGGAAAACTGGCCGACCCTTTCGGTGAGAAAGGTAAGACAGCATGAAATAGAAGCTGAGCTTGGTGCTCCCATGAAAAAATACGATAAGAAAAAAAGAGAAGATGACATTTTGATTCGCCATCAACATGTTCAACGTAGATATCGTCAATACTAGTAGAAATCGCAGTGTGACGTGAGGTGTGGCGACGACCGTCGCGCTCGGTAAATTCTCTCAGACATCAAGAATCTGCTGAAGCTCTTTACTTCGATAAAATGGCTCTAGCTGCTCCCGAACGAGTGCTTCAAGACAACCTGAGGCCTCCGCTTGTTTCACAATAGAGGGGGCATAAGCTTGAATCTGGGAGGTCATCCCCTCCTTACCAATACCAATAGAATCCAACAGTTCCGTAACGGGTTGATCGCCATAGGCTTCAAGCCAGGAACCAATTAATTCAGAACAGATCACCATCGGGAACTCACTCTTTCTTAGATCCTCCCAAACCTTTTCTGCGATGCCCATTAACTCCTCAAGATTATCCTCATCAAGAGAGTCGGTGAAGCTGGCCAACTTTTGGGTTCTGAGTTCCTTCCAGACACTGTTAGCAATTACTTTAATTCTTTTCTCATCCAGCTCCTGTTCAAGGAAAACTTTACTCAGACTCACTGTGCGTTTTATATTTTCTTGAATATAGGGCTTAACCGTCGATTCAATGCTTGAGTCCAGCTTGGGCATCGTCTTGCTGATACCCCACTTACCAGCCTTAACCAGGGCGGACACCCCACGCATTTTTACCAGAAAATTTTCATCCAACAGATAGTCCTTGATACCGTTGTAAAGCACATCGGAAATCAACTCAGAGTAGAGATCACTCTCCATCGCAAGGCCTATGCCCTCTTGTCGCACACTGTCTGACTGGACTATTTTATTAACAAACAGGTTGTAGCTTTTTTTGCTCAACAGATCTTTGATGGCGGTTTTTTTCAACACATCCAAATCGACCACTTCCAACAACATGGTATAGATTATATCGAGCAACTCTGCCTTAAGCGGTTTTGTGAAAAGTACGGCTTTAACAGTAGCGGCGACCTGCTCTTGATTAACAAGATCATTTGCCGTCACCGCTTCAAGATGTTGATAGAGGCATTCAAGTGTGTCGGAAACTTTTTTATCCAGCTGTTCGCCCTGATACTCATTCAAAATAAAACGCACCTGGGCATCCAATAGTTGCTTAGCTTTATCACTCACAATTTGACCTCTGAATAAGTTGGGGACAGTTCAATATAGATACGTGGATTTACGGCCACTCTTTTGATGAACCCCATTCACGAATAGGTAGGATAAGCAGCCTTTTCCGCGCCCGGCAAGTGACATTATGACAAACAGAGGTGACCGAGCCTCGATTTATCCGCTTAAAATCCGCCCTCTCCGCTCTATTCTTTTGGTTTGGGATTGGTTTCTGGCCTCTGGGGCGTGGCGTTAGCGGTCTCACGTGCGGGCCTATCGGCCTGGAAGGGCCGTTTCGTTTGCTTTATATTTACGTGAAGCGAGAACTTGGAAGCCTTTGCATGCAGATCAAGTTCTTGTCGGAATGCCAATGAAAAAAGGGGGGGGGGGTGTCATGAGTAACAACGTTCAAGTGATCCTGATGTTATCGTTTGTCGCGGTGCTGCTGGGAAGCAATTATTACCGGAACGCCCAGGCAGAAAATGAGCAGGCGAGGACGTATGTCGATTATTCCGATACTGAGCTTCAAGCGAAGATCAAGGGTGTGCAAAAAGACATCAAGGTGCTGAGTGAAGAATATAAGGCCCAGGAAGGTGCCAGTGTCCGCGGCAGAGACCGGGGGGACAGTATCGAGAATATGAAAGCAGGCCAACGCGCAGTGGAGGGCGCAAAGCTGCTAGAGCAGATCGGCAATCGTCTCCATGAAAAAGAAGAACTTTTGAGCGAAATGGAAGCCGCAGAGGCTCTTCGGGGAGAAAACAGCGGAGGGCTTCAAGTCTTCATTCGTAGAATGACATCGTTCTGATGTCTACTCTTTCATGAACGTGTTTTCACCGCCCTTCCTGCTAACCACGGGGATGGACGGTTACGCTATGGCCTTTCTCCCAGCTCTTATGCTCGTCGGTGTAGTACAGGTAGGCTCGACTGGCCGGACCGGTGTACGTACCCGGGATGGCCGCAGTAAGGCTGATGGGAACAACCCGCTTCTCACCTGCCTTGAGGGCCCGCCAATAGAAAATTAACTCACGGCCAATCACTTCATAGGAACTGATGCGGTCGGAACCCACCAGTTCTTTGAGTTGGTCATGACGGACTTCGAGACCGGCGGGGATGCCGAGAACTGCGATGGGGGTGGGTGCATCCTTGCCCCCCACGGTAACCACAACATTCATTTCAAGAGGCTCTCCCTCATTGACTTCGGCGGCAGAAAAGCGGCTTGAGAGTTGGAGTTCGCTCATCTCGCTGGAAACTGGCAGGTTCGTATTGTATTCCACCTCGACAGCGAAAGGCATCTTGCTTCCGTCAGCCATCTCAATTTCCAGGCTGTGACTGCCGGGAACGAGTGCGGCAGAAAAGTCAGGGAGCTCAATGGCCCCCTTGGAATCCTTGTCAAAAGCGACCGAGGACCCGAAGGGCTTGCCGTCTACGAGAAGCTGAACGGAGCCGGGTTGTTTTGGTTTGGCCCGAGCCGTGTCGTATGCGTTGATGGCTTTTAGCGCCAGGACGGTCGATTGCGTGGAACCGAAACGTCCGGCCTTGCAACGCTCGAAGAGCCACTGCATGGATTTCTCTACGCGTGCCGCCCAGCGAGCATCGTCTTTAAGCCAGGCAAGCAAAGCCAGGCTGGTAGTTTCAATGGCCAGGGCATCTCCGCCGGAACGCGTGATGGAAGTCGTGGAACCGCCTACCGCTCCGTCTTTGTCAACGGCGTCAGCCAACTTCGTGGACAAGGTGGTTGCGGCCTGACGATCACGTGCCAGATAGAGAATATTGGCGGCCAGAGCAACGACGTAGCTATCGTCGCTCTTCAAGGCCTCCGCTTTCACGGCGGCGATTTCATTTTTCAGGCTGTTGGGATCTTCCCCACTCTCCAGCAACGCCCAAACAATATAGGCGTTGGTCGTAGGAGCAGGGGCACGGCCAAAGCTGTCCAAGGCTCTTTCGTTGCGCTTGAATCCACCCTTGCCATCACGTCGGCTCAGCAACCACTCGCGCGTACGCGCGATCATAGTCTCATCCATGGGCATGACCTTGGCCATATCGACGAACTCCATAAGTCCGTAGGCAGTCAGCGCCTCATGTGCGGGGTCACCACCAAACCATTCGTAACCCTTCTTCGTGGACTCGAAGCCAACCAGCTTCTTATTGCCAGCATCTAGAAGCTTTTTGACCTTGGCGATTTTCTCCGGATCGACGCCTTGGTGACTCATGAAATACTGCTGAGCCATCACCAGGGGGTAGTTGGTCGAACTTGTTTGTTCAAAGCAACCGTTGGGTTGACGCAATAATGCGTTAAGCGCCTCTTCCATGTTTGCCAGCGGCGTCGGGTACACTTTTGCCAGGGTTGTCAGACTTCCGGCCTCCATTTCCTGAGGGATGATCAACTGGGTACTGAACCCCTCCTCGGGTCCGATCAAACCACCGTGGTTCATGGCGACGGGGAAACCTTTCGCTTTGACGTTGAGCGTACGGGTCACAGTATCTGCATAAGGTCCGGCAGCCGCAGAAAACGTGATGGGAAAGGAACCGGGTCGGTCGGCCGTAATCTGCACCAGCCTCCGGGCGCGCTCACCGGGAGCCAGAGCAATCGGCTTGACTTGCGTGATGGTGACCCCTTCCCCACGGACAAGTAAGTTGGCAGCGGAAATCTTGTCTTTCGTTGCATTAATCAAGGCTAACGGTAGTTCGATGACATCGCCTACCGTCGCCTCCAGCGGCATCTTGGGTTCAATGTAGAAAGGTTCGACTGAATTGATGATCTGATCCTTGTTGCCCAGGGCACCGTTGCGCCCGAAGGCATCCCCCATAATGCGAAAGGCCGTAACACTATCCGAGAGATCAAAGGCCACCGTCGCCTTGCCATCGCGTGCGCTTGTGCGGATGCCTGCATGCCAATAGAGCGTTTCTGCAAAATCCACCCGGTCGTTGGCTTTGCGGTTGGGGCGAACCTGGTGGGCATACTCGCGCACCGTCACTGTCACGAAGCGTTTCTGTGCCCTGCCCCCCCAATCCATATCCTCCATTTCGAGAGCTTCCATCGCCGCAAACTCGCCACCCACAATCTTTTCTTCATTAAGCGCCGGTCGCTGTCTGGCAAGATCAAAAACCTCTTTTCTTTTCTCGATTGGAGGCTGCGCTGCGGGCATGTTGTCAAGCACCACCCCTCCTCTCCTTGCTTGCTTCTCGCCAGCTTTCAATACGTAACCCAGTGCCCGCAATTGACCCAAGGCCATGCGATCCCGTGGCTGGGGTCGCATGGCGGGTGGCGGAACTCGCTCCGCAAGGGCCCGTTTGCCCTCCTCCAGAAAGTTCTGTTTGATCACGTCGTAACGCACGAGGATGAAACGTCGCCAACCCTGGGTACCGAGAAGTAAATCCAATGCCTCTGGTGCTTTTTCGTTGGCTGCATCGAGATAGACATGGGCATCCGCCAGGTCGCGAACTTCGTTTTCCAGATAGACCATCACTGGCAAACGCGGTGCCTGCTCTCGGGTCTCGATCATTTCCAACACGGCGTCATCGGTTACGGTGAGACCCACCACGGCCTCAACAGGTTTTCCATTCTCATCTGTTGTGAGGATCTCGAGATTCACCTTGGAACCGGGGACAAAGGGCCCGTCTCCCGCCGTAATCTCTACGTTGACAGAAAATCGTGGCTCGCGATAAATCAGGCGCTCTGCCAAGGGGTTTCCAGCCGCATCCCAAATCGTGGCGATCAACACACCTTCACTGTCCTTTGGATCGAGTGAAACGGAAATCTTCTTGCCAGCAGTGACAGTACTTGCATCGATTTCAACCTCGCGCTTGTGTAACGTCACCGTGGCTGCCTTGCTGCTGAAGGTAGAATCCACCGCAAGAGAGATCTTCTCTTCATAGGGATAGACTGCCCGTAAACTCTTGATCACCGCACCGCGAGTTTTGATCACCGGAAGTAGGAAGTGACGGGAGATGCCCGAGGGCACGTCTAATACCAGAACATACTGAGTTCCAATTTTAGGTGTGATCGTGAACATTCCCCGCCCTTCATGTTGGGTACGGAGAGTTGCCGCGGACGAACGACCCGGCTTGCCTTCCTTCAACGCCACAATCCGTCCTTGAATGTCTGCGGGCTTCCCATCGGGCCGATTGGCTTGAACATAAACTCGGCTCGCCAAACCTGCGACCAAGTCACCCCCTTCAGGGTAGAAGGAGATTTCCAAGGTCTGCAGTGAAATTGGGATGGTCTTACTCGCGGTTTCCACCACCCCTCCGTCCTCGATAATGAACGACAGGTTGCCGTCCCCGACCGCGATGGTCTTCGGCAAAGAGAAGGAAGCCGAGCACGTCCCGTCGCGCGCAATGACAAAACCAGACTTCTTGAACACCTCAGTGCCGTCTACTCGGGCGAGCACCGTCACCTTGGCGCCCACGGGAATCCCGCCCTCGGCGCGGTCGGCTTTAACGGTTGCCTGCACACGATCTCCAGGGCCATAGCCCTCGCGTGTAAATTCAATCTGCGTTTTCAGGCGAGGTGCGCGATACGCACGAATCTCAAAGCTGCGCTCGGTTTCCGGCGTGCCCAAACCAAGACTCTCCACAAGAGCCGTGTATTGTCCGCCGGGGGTACCTTGTGGGATGTCCCATTTAATACCGGCCGTACTCTCGCTCCCATTCCCCTGGCCCTCGAAAACAAAGTCGCCCTTGGGGCCACGTATTTTCACGCGGATTGAAGCACTGCCGTTCTTAAGGGGGGTGTTATCTACGGCATTCAGCAATACCGCTCGCAAATAGAGGGATTCACCTTCGCGATAGATCGGCTTGTCCGTACTGACATAGATGAGATGGCGTTCCTCTCCACCCAAATCGGGAGTGGTAACCTTTGCCAACTCAACATTGCCATCCGCCCCTGCGGTAACCACGGCCCAAGCCGCGAAGACGAGCCCCAGAAAGAATCCATTAGTGATCGCAATTTTTCGAATAATCATCATGACCTGTTCCTCTTACTCTTCGATGGAATGAGTAAATAGGATATGCAGGCCTTCGAATATCGGTAAGGGGCATCCTGTAAAGGTTGTGTAAACAAAAACTTCAACTCGCCCGTCCTCCATTTATCTACTTGAAATTCGCCCTCCCCACTCTATTCTCTTGGTTTGAGATTGATTTCCGGCCTCTCGGGCGCGGGGTAGCGCCGGTGAGCTTTATAGTGAGGCTCCCCTTGAGATCACGACAATTGCCAATACTTAGACTGTTACATAAGAAATCATGAGCAGTGACTGTAAGTGCATGCTCTCTGGTGGAGGTTAGGATGCAGCGCAGGTGGGTTCGGGTCTTGTGTGTCGCGATGGTGCTCGCGCTCGTTGTGGCGGAGCGCGCCCGTGCGGATGAGCCCACGGACCACGTGGCCCCCTTCCGACTGAAGGGCCTGGATGGGAGTGAATTCGACTCCAAGGTCGGGCTGGCGGGAAAGGTGACGCTGGTCTCGTACTGGCGGCCAGGTCAGGACAAGGCCATTCGTTGTCTGAAGAACCTGGCCGACCTGCAAGAGGAGTACGCCGGGCAGGACGTGCGCATCGTGACCTTCGTCTCAGGTGAGGTCGACCCCGGGGAGGTCGAGGAGCAGCTGCGCGAACTGGAGCTGCAGCTTCCGGTTCTGCTGGATCCCGACCGATTGGTGTACGGGGCCTTCGAGACGATTGTTAGCCCGTCGATCTGGTTCGTCGACGCCAAGCAGGTCCGGCGCTTCAAGTATGCGGGCTGCCGACGCGATTTCTCCAGTGACGCCAGGGCCAACATCGATTTCTTGCTGGGCACAATCAGCGAGGAGGAGCGGGAGGAGCGTCTCGCGAAGAAGAAGGAGAAGACTCCTCGAATCAAGGGAACGATGGGTGGGTCGATGCGGTACCAGATGGCGAGGCGATTCCTTGAGAAGGGAAAGCGTAAGGAGGCCAGGCAGGAGCTCACCAAGGCTTGGGAGATGGAGCCGCCCGTCGTTGCGGCTGGAGTCGACATGGGATTGATGCTCCTGCAAGATGGCGAGAACGAGGCCGCGGGGGTGATCCTAGAGCGAGCGCTGGAGCTGGCACCGGAGGACCAAAGGGCGATGGGGGCCAAGGGCGTGGTTCTTATCCGATTGGGGAAGACGAAAGAGGGTGCGGATCTGCTCGAGCGCGCTCTGGAGAATGAGCTCGCGGAGCCCCTGCTTTACTACGAGATGGGTCGCGTGAGCGAGAGCCGAGGCTCGTTCGCGGAGGCTGCTCGCTACTACAGAACGAGCTTCGAGCTGCTGCTTAAACCCTAACCTTGGGATTCGATTTCAGGGGGCGAGGCCGTGTCGAAGCTCTCGAGAACGACCCCGTCCCAAATCTTGTGCACTACTAAGAGCGCAATGCCTTACGCCTCTGTTGTCGTTGCCGCTTCCTTGGTCTTTTTTCGTTTCCCAATGCTGATTTCTTTCCAGTAGCCATGAGTGCCAAAACATTCCCAGCCCCAGCGCAACCACTGAATCATCGCCTGGGCAAGCCAGAGCGCCCAAGCCAACATGGCGAAGCGGTAGGCCAATAAGGGCACCGAAAGAACCCACGCTTGTGGTAAGGATGAAGCATTGCGGTCTTGGTACCATTGCAACTGGGAATAGCTCGATCCGTTGCCGGCAATCTGCATCTCCGGCGTACCGAGCAATCCTTTCTGGATCGAAATTGCGAGTATGCTCAGCGCGGCGATGGTCCACAGAACAGTGAGTATCTGAAGACCATTAAAGGCCGCTTTGGATTGCTCCGCAGAGGAACTCTTTCTCCAACCCAAGAAGACAAACCAACCCGCGACGACTGCGGCGGGCAATGCGCTGGCCTGAGTGAGTCCCAAGGCCAGCAGGAGCCAATGTGATGTTTTGAGTGGTGTGAGCGGTATGCGCCCGAGCCCCACGGCCACCAGTCCGAAAATGATCAAGACGGGCCAGAAGAGAACAGCAGGACCCAAGCGAGGCCCGCCGGCAAAGAGAATCCAGCGGCCGCTCATGGAACCCATTTCCAAGGAAGCGTTCACGCTCTCGACGCCCAGGTCGACGGCAGAGTTTTTGAAGTACGTTGAGATCCCTCGCGGCTCCCGCCATTCGATGTGAATGTCCTGGGAGCCAGGGGTGAGGGGTAGAGTGACAGCATCACCCTCTTTGCGCAGGGGTTTCTCGACGCCATTGATCAGGGTCTTTTGCAATTCAGCTCCCGCCGGCAGCGTGATGGGATGTTCGCCTCCCTGACTACTGCGAATACGCAGCTTAAGCGTCATGTCTGTTGCTCGTCGCCCGGGCGCCACGCTGAGTACGCTGTGATCAATGGTGACGGTTCGACCTTCGACGCCTTTGGGTCGTGTGATTTTCAGACTCACTTGTTCGCCTGGCCACGGCTGCCAGCGGCGTGCGCGGTGTCCGGACTCGATGGGTGTATGAACCACGGGGATCCCTGCGGCTTCCACATGCCAGATCGGGCTGGCGCTGAGGTTCCAGACTTCAATCCAGGGAACGGACTCTGTCGCTTGTAAGACAAGGCCATCGGATTCAGACAAGACCGATTTCCAGCGCACGCTGCGCACACCCGGCCCGAGGTTGATCTGGGCAAAGCCATTCTTCACTCGCACTTGCTCACTCGTCACCGATTCCCCAGGCAAGAGAGGAACCTCAAGCACGACGGTCGTATCCGAAGAGTTTACGCGCGCAACTTCTGTGGTCACTCGCCAGGAAAGACCGAGATTGATACTTCGCTCCACACGAACGAAGGGAGGCAGACTGCCGGGCTCCAAGGTCTCCTCTTGGGCTTCTTCCACTTCGCGGATTCGGCTGAGTTGGAGATTGTCTGCCGCCAATCCATCTTCCAGAAGCCCGTGGACCGTCCATCCCATTGCGTTGGCGGTAATCCGGCGAGGTTTTAATGGCAAGGGGATCTCGATGGTCTCCTTGGGCGGGAGATTTCCTCGAATCAGCACCTCGTGAGTACCGGGCCCCACCATCAACCAGAGTTTATTGCCGTGGAGAATCACTCCAGCGGTCTCTACCCCATCGAGCTGAACCCACTCGGCGTTGAAGTCCCGGCCTCCGGCGGGAAGTGGGATCGCTGTCTCCGCAGCGGCATCGACGCGCAATCGCACCTGGAAACTCGAAGATGAGAATTCAAAGTGGGCGCGTAGAATCGAAGCGCAGTGTGGTGCGCACACGGGTTTTTCCAAGAGTCGCTCGCGCAGTTTTTTGAGCAATGGCTCACTGGGAAAATTCGCCAATTTCTCCATGGCAGCGTCTTCAGCACGAGCCGTATTCGGCGCCACCGTCCCGAGAAGAAGTGCGAGCACACTGCAGAGCGCTGCCCCGGTGGAAAGCTTTTTCAAATTCTT